>DATCIQ010000133.1:0-10744 GCA_036507635.1 Gammaproteobacteria bacterium | reverse complement strand
CGGAAACATCCACATCGGCACCATCGCCGGAAAATTGAACGGCGTGATGCCGGCGCAGACACCGAGCGGCTGGCGCAACGACCAGTTGTCGATGCCGCCGCCGACGTTGTCGCTGTGCTGGCCTTTGAGCAATTGCGGGATGCCGCAGGCGAACTCGACGACCTCGATGCCGCGTTGCACTTCCCCTTTGGCATCGCTTACGACCTTGCCGTGCTCGCGCGTTATGACGGCTGCGAGCTCGTCGCGATGCGCATCGAGCAATCCCTTGAGCTCGAACAGAATGCGCGCGCGCTTGAGCGGTGCCGCCTCGCTCCACACCGGCAGCGCTCGTTGTGCCGCGGCTACCGCGCGGCCGACGACTTCGGCGTCGGCGAGCGCGACTTCGGCGATGATGCGGCCGGTTGCCGGATTGAATACGGGTGCGGAACGGGTGGTGCGCTCGTCGCCCACTCCGTCGATGATGTGACCGATGATCGGCCGTGCCGCCGCGCTCGAGTCGTGAGGTGCCGCCGTGCTCATACGGGGACAGTTTACCTATTTGCGTCCTGCGCGGGCGCGCTCGTGAAATAGGTAAACTGTCCCCTATGACTAGGCGCCGGCCGCCGGACATTCTGCGCAAATCGCATGCGCACACGGAACGCAAGCAGCGCGTCCAAGGCAAGGCGGCGCTCATGCGCGATGTCGAGGCGGAGCTCGGCACGATCGAGGCCCAACGAGCGCTCCTCATCGACCTCGACGGCGTCCTCTATGAAGGTGAACGGGCGATTCCCGGGGCACGCGAGGCGATCGCCGAGCTCGCCAAGCACGAGGCGCCGCGGCTTTACGTGACGAACACCACGTCGAGACCGCGGTCAGCGATCGTCGCGAAGCTCGCCGAGCTCGACATCGACGTGCGCGAGAGCGAGATCCTGACGCCGCCCGTCGTCGCGGCGGCGTGGCTCCGCGAGCACGTCGCCGGCCCGGCGGCGTTGTTCGTGCCGCCTGCGACGCGCGCCGACTTCGCCGGATGCAAGATCGCCGAACGCGGCGAGCCCGCGGCGGCCGTCGTCGTCGGCGATTACGGCGAGCATTGGACCTTCGCCGAGCTTAACCGCGCCTTCCGCCTGCTCATGGCCGAGCCCCGCCTCCGGCTCGTTGCGCTCGGCATGACGCGCTACTGGCGCGCGGCCGATGGCCTGCGCCTCGATACCGGCGCCTTCGTGACCGCGCTTGCACACGCGGCCGGCGTCGAGCCCATCGTGCTCGGCAAGCCCGCGCGTGAATTCTTCGCCGCTGCGCTCGCGCGCCTCGACGCTCGGCCCGAGCGGACGTGGATGGTCGGCGACGACATACGCGCCGACGTTCAGGGTGCGCAAGCGGCGGGGCTCAAAGCGATCCTCGTCAAGACGGGCAAGTTTCGCGCCGCGGATCTTAAGCTCGGCATCCGGCCCGACGTCACGCTCGATTCGATCACAGAATTGCCGGGCTGGTGGGTGACAAATGCGTAGGCTTAGGCTTAACTGCTCGTCTGCGATGAGTCATGCGAGGCCCGCCATTCGAATCGCGATCGTATCGACGGTCTTAGCGCTCCTCGCCGCATGCATGGGCGTCCCGCCCGATGCGCAGTTCTTCGGTCGCGTCACGCCTCCCGAGGGACAGGAGATGCGCTACATTTCCGGCCCGGAGCCGCAATCTCTCGACCCGCAAATCGGTACGGGGCAGCCGGAGTCGCGCATCTACAACGCGCTCTATGACGCCCTCGCCGACTACCATCCGCAAACCAACCAGCCGCTGCCGAGCCTCGCCACGCACTGGGAAGCCAATAGCGACAACAGCGAGTTCGTTTTTCATCTAAGGGAGCGCGCGCGTTGGTCCGACGGCGATCCGATCCGCGCCGAGGACTTCGTCTACTCGTGGCGGCGCGGCTTGTCGCCGGAGCTCGCCGCGCCGAACGCCTACATGGCGTACTACATCAAGTATGCCGCGGCGTACAACGCGGCCGAAGTGTTCGTCCGCGATCCGCACACGGGCCGCTATGTCGTGATCGACGAGATCGGGAGTCCGGTTCTCGAGGAGCCCGCGGACGAGGATTCGGACCTGACACCGTTCCGCAGGCTCATGGTAGGGTTGCCGCGCGTGACGCTGCCGGGCGACGCGAACGGCCAGCGGCGCGCTTTGGACGCCGACCCGAAGCTCGCGACAATCGTCGCGGGCAAGGAGCTCGTGCCGGTGACGGCCGAGGACATCGGCGTCGAAGAGGTCGATCCGCTGACGTTGCGCGTCACGCTCGTGCAGTCAGTGCCGTTTTTCCCGGGCCTTACGACGCACCAATTCTTGCGTCCCGTGCCGGAGCAAGCCGTGGAAGCGCACGGCATCGATTGGACGGATCTCGACAACATCATCACGAGCGGCTCGCATCATTTGAGCGAATACCGGCCGTACGACAAGCTCGTCGTCACGAAGAGCCCGACGTATTGGGACCGAGATCGCGTGCGGCTCGAAAAGATCACGTTCTACATCATGGAAGATGCAACGACCATGATGAACCTCTATAAGGCGGGCGAGGTCGACGCCTTGTACAACCATACGGTCCCGATCGCGTGGCTCGACATGATCCGGCCGCTCTCCGACTACATGGACGCTCCCGAGAACACCATCGAGTACTACGTGTTCAACACGACGAAGCCGCCGATGGACGACGTGCGGGTGCGGAAAGCCTTCAATGCCGCGATCGACAAGCGAGCGCTCGCCGAGTTCAAGGGAACCGGCAAGCCGTTGACGGCCTTCACGCCCGAAGGCCTCTATCCGGGCTACCCGCAGGCCGAAGGGGACCCGTTCGACGTCGAGAGCGCGCGCCGACTGCTCGCGGAAGCCGGCTACGCCGACGCGAGCGGCGAGTACGATCCCTCGACGTTTCCCGTCCGCCAGGTGCAGCTCACGTACAACACGAACGAGAACAACCGCCAAGTGGCCGAGTTCGTCCAGGCCCAGTGGCGCCAGAACTTGGGCCTCACGATTCCGCTCAAGAACCTGGAGTGGCAAGCGTATCTCGATGATACGCGGACGCTCGACTTCAACGGGATCGCCCGGCGCGGCTGGGTAGGCGACTATTTGGACCCATACACGTTCCTGGACCTTTTTGCGACGCGAACGGGAAACAACGGTAGCGGGTGGTTCGATCCTCGGTTCGTCGCGAAGCTCGAAGCCGCGAACCGCGAGCAGGACCCGCTCGAGCGCTATCGCCTGCTCGCGGAGGCCGAAGCGATGATCTTGGAGGCCCAGCCGGTCATACCGCTGCTTACGCCCTCGACGAGCTGGGTCAAGAAGCCCTACGTCAAGGGCATGTACCCGAATCCAATCACGCAGATCCCGTGGAAGTACGTCTACATCGAGCATGACCCGGCGCTATGGGATTACGACATGCCGTCGCTAGTTCCGGACGCGCGCTACTCAGACGCCCGCCACTAGCTCTGCCGATGCTGCGCTTCGTCATACCGCGACTGCTCATCACCGTGCCGATGGTTCTCGTCGTCGTCTCGTTGACATGGGGCTTGATCCGCCTTGCGCCCGGCAATTTCTATACCGGCGAAAAGGTGTTGCCGCCGGCCATCGAGCAGAACATCCGCGAGAAGTACGGGCTCGATCAGCCCTGGTACGTCCAATACGGCCGCATGCTCGCCAACACGGTGCGTGGTGACTTCGGCAATTCACTGCGTTATCAAGACCAGACCGTCAACGAGATCTTGAGAGCATCGCTGCCGGTCTCGGCGAGCATCGGGCTCGCCGCTTATCTGCTTGCGCTTGCCGTCGGTCTCGGCGTCGGGATCGTCTCCGCCGTCCGCCAGAACACACGTGTGGACTATGCGGCGATGGGATTCGCCATGGTCGGCATCTCTTTGCCCAATTTCGTGCTGGGGCCGATTCTCGTGCTCGCGTTCGCGCTCTCGCTGTACTGGCTCCCGCCGGCGCGATGGGAAGGGTTCTGGAGCTTGCATACGATCCTTCCCGTCATCACGCTATCGCTCGTCTACATGGCCTACATCGCACGCCTGTCCCGCTCCGGCATGCTCGAGGTCTTGCGCTCCAACTATATTCGGACGGCCGAGGCCAAAGGCCTCACTCAGCGCGCCGTCGTCGTTCGGCACGGACTGCGCGGAGGCCTGCTTCCGGTCGTGTCGTTCTCCGGTCCCGCGCTCGCCCTTTTGATCGGCGGCACCGTCGTCGTCGAACGGATCTTTGCTTTGCCGGGCTTGGGCCAGTACTTCATCAATGCGAATCTGAACCGGGACGAGCCGCTCATCATCGGCATCGTTGCGTTCGTCTCGATCGCGGTTCTCTTGTTCAATCTCATCGTCGACATCGCCTACGCGTTTCTCGATCCGCGGGTGCGCTATTGACGGCGGTCGACGTCGCAACGGCGCGCGCCGGCGAGCAAGAGATCGTCCAGGGAACCTCGCTCTGGCGCGACGCATGGCGGCGGCTCAAGCGCAATCGCTTGGCCGTGTTCGGCATGATCGTCGTCGCGATCATCGTCGTCGGATCGCTGATCGGTCCGCCGATCGTCGAGCTCACGACCGGCTATACGTACGACTACATCCCGCCCGACTCGGCGCTCGTCGGATCGTTTCCGCCGTTCACGGCGCCGGACGGCTCGTTCTCGTTCGCGCATCCGATGGGCACGGACGATGCGGGCCGCGACCTTTTGGCCCGCGTCATGCTCGGCGGCCGCATATCGATGATGGTCGGCATCATCTCGACGCTCGTGTCGTTGCTCATCGGCGTCAGCTACGGCGCGACGGCCGGCTTCATCGGCGGCCATCTCGATGCCGTCATGATGCGCATCGTCGACGTGCTCTACGCGATTCCCTACATCATGATCGTCATCGTGCTGCTCGCGTTCTTCGGCGGCCAATCTCCGATCGGGCAGCTGTTTCTGCTCTTCATCGGTCTCGGGGCGGTGTCATGGCTCACCATGGCGCGCATAGTCCGGGGCCAGGTGATCTCGCTCAAGAATCATGAGTTCGTTCTCGCAGCGCGCGCCTCGGGTACGCGTACGTTCAAGATCATCTTCCGGCACTTGGTCCCGAATACGCTCGGGCCCGTCATCGTCTATGCGACCCTGACCATTCCCCAGGTCATGCTGCTCGAGGCATTTCTGTCCTTCTTGGGCCTCGGCGTTCAGGCGCCGCTCGCGTCGTGGGGCAGCCTAGCGGCGGACGGCGTCAAGAACATCGCGGTATTTCCGTGGCAGCTCATCTGCCCTGGCGTGACGATGGCGCTCGCGCTCTTCTCGCTCAACTTCATCGGCGACGGCCTGCGCGACGCGCTCGATCCCCAGATGAGAAAGTTCAACGCGTGAGCGGCCCGCCAAGCACGAAAGCGCTCCTTTCCGTCCGCGATCTCAGGACGTACTTCGAGACTGACGACGGCACGGTCAAAGCCGTCGACGGCGTGAGCTTCGATCTCAAGCCGGGCAAGACGCTCGGCATCGTCGGCGAGTCCGGTTCCGGCAAATCGGTGTCGAGCTTGTCGATCATGCGGCTCATCCCGTCGCCGCCAGGGCGGATTGTCGGCGGCACCGTCGAGTTCGACGGCATCGATCTCATGACGCTCGATGCCGAGCGCATGCGCCGCATCCGCGGGGACCGGATCGCGATGATCTTTCAGGATCCGATGACGTCGTTGAACCCGTTCATGCGCGTGTCGACTCAGGTGATGGAGATGACGCGCCTGCACCGCGGGTACGGCAAGAAGGAAGCTTTCGAGCACGCGGTCAAGATGCTCGAGCTCGTCGGCATCCCCGATGCCCGGGATCGGGCCCGGAGCTACCCGCACGAGTTCTCCGGCGGCATGCGGCAACGCGTGATGATCGCCATGGCATTGGCGTGCGACCCGGAGCTTCTCATTGCCGACGAGCCGACGACGGCGCTCGACGTCACGATCCAGGCGCAAATCTTGAGCCTGTTGCAGCGCATGCGCGCTCAAACCGGCACCAGCATCATCTTGATTACCCACGACTTGGGCGTCGTCGCCGGCATGGCGGATGAGGTCGTCGTGATGTATGCGGGGAAAGTGTTCGAGCGCGCACCGACGACGACGGTGTTCCGGAAGTCGGGCAACCCCTATACGCGAGGCCTGCTTCGATCCGTTCCGGACCCGGCGTCGCCCGGCAAGGAGCTGTATCAGATCTCCGGTCTGCCGCCGGATCTCTCACGCCTCGGGCCGGGCTGCCCGTTCGCGCCGCGCTGCGATCGTGCGACGGATCTCTGCCGCAGTCGGTTTCCGCCCTTCGTCGAGCTCGCGTCCGATCATTTTTCTCTGTGTCATTACGCGGCGGATGTGCAGCGGGACGGGAGCGCGAATGGCTGAGCCGCTCATCTCCGTCAAGGAGCTCAAAGTCCATTTCGACTTGGGTGGCGCAGGCTTAATCGATCGCCTCGCGGGATCCGACGGCCGGCGGCGCATCGTCAAGGCCGTCGACGGCGTGTCGCTCGATGTTTTCGCAGGTGAAACGCTCGGGCTGGTAGGCGAGTCCGGATGCGGCAAGTCGACGCTCGGGCGGGCGATGCTCCTTTTGACGCCGGCCGACGGCGGCGAGGTGCGATTTCGCGGCGTCGACATCTTGCGTCTGCCGAAGCGGCAATTGCGGGCCTTTAGGCGGCACTTACAAATCATTTTCCAGGATCCATACGCATCGCTGAATCCGCGCATGACGGTCGGCCAAATCATCGGCGAGCCGATCGAGAACTTCGGCCTTGCGACGGGCAAAGCCAAGGAGAACCGCGTTCGCGAGCTGATGGAGGTCGTGGGCTTAAGCACGCGATTCATCAAGCGGTATCCTCACGAGTTTTCCGGCGGCCAGCAGCAACGCATCGGCATCGCCCGGGCGCTGGCGCCGGAGCCGGATTTCATCGTGGCCGACGAGCCAATCTCGGCGCTCGACGTATCGATCCAGGCTCAGATCATCAACTTGATCGAACGGCTGCAGAGCGAACGTAATCTCACTTACCTTTTCATCTCCCATGATCTCAGGGCGATTCGACACACGTCGGACCGTGTCGCCGTGATGTATCTCGGCAAGATCGTCGAGCAGGGCGATGCCGGAGACGTTTATCGCGAGCCGCTGATGCCTTATACCAAAGCGTTGATCTCGGCCGTGCCGGTGCCCGATCCGGTCGTCGAGGCATCGAGGAAGCGGATCATAGTTGAGGGCGACGTTCCTTCGCCGATGAACCCGCCCTCGGGTTGTCGATTCCGGACACGTTGTCCGTACGCCGTCGTGGCGTGTGCGGAGCATGTGCCCGAGCTGGTCGAAGTGCGCCCTCGCCATTGGGCCGCCTGCATCCGGATCAGCCCGGTATGGCCGGACATCGAGAAGGTCGGACCGGGTGAGACGCCGGGGCTCGGCCGTGGCGCTTAAGCGTCGGGCGGCGCTGGCCGGGCTCGCGTTCGCGCTCGCGGCCTGCGCGCACCAGCCGCCGGTACCGGTGGCGCAAGGCGCGGTCCAGCTCGGGCCGCGGCCTCTGTTCCTCGTCGACGACATGGACCCCGGCCCTCTCAAGGAACGCCTGCTGCAATGCGCGGCCGGGCCGTTCGCGAAGACCGATTTCTCGATCGCACATCGCGGCGCGCCCCTGCAATTCCCCGAGCATACGCGCGAGTCGTACATGGCGGCCGCGCGTATGGGAGCCGGCATCATCGAGTGCGACGTCACGTTCACGCGCGATCGCGAGCTCGTGTGCCGGCACGCCCAATGCGATCTCCATACGACGACGAACATCCTCGCAACGCCGCTCGCGGCCAAGTGCTCCGAGCCGTTCTCACCGTTCGATCCGGCCAACATCGATCCCGCGACCGGCGCTCCCTATCCGGCTCGAGCGCGTTGCTGCGCGAGCGACTTGACGCTCGCGGAGTTTCGGACGCTCAGCGGCAAAATGGATGCATTCGATGCGCGCGCGCGCACGGTCGAAGAGTACCTCGACGCAACACCGCGCTGGCGCACCGACCTCTATTCCGCGCGCGGAACGCTTATGACGCACCGCGAAAGCATCGAGCTGTTCCGCGCGCTCGGAGTCAAGATGATTCCGGAGCTCAAAACGCCCGAGGTCGCGATGCCGTTCGAGCGCGACTACAGCCACGAGCACTATGCCCAGCAAGTCATCGACGACTATGAGCGCGCCGGGATTCCACCGGAGGACGTGTTCTTGCAGTCGTTCGATCTCAATGACGTACGGTACTGGATCGAGACCGAGCCCGAATTCGGCCGGCAAGCGATCTACCTCGATGGTCGCTATGCAAGTGCGAGCCCCATCGATCCCGAAGACACGCGTACTTTCGTGCCGAGCATGCAGGAGCTCGCGGCGGCAGGCGTTCGCTTTATTGCGCCGCCGATCTGGATGCTCGTAATCGAGCGCAATCGGCGGATCGTACCGTCGGCCTATGCTCGAGAAGCGGCCGCAGTGGGTCTTAAGATCATTCCATGGAGCTTCGAGCGATCGGCGCCGCTCACGAGCGATGGGGATTGGTTCTATCAGAGCACGGACGAGGTCGTCGACAACGACGGCGATGCGTACGTGACGCTCGACGTGCTCGCGCGTGAGGTCGGAATCGCCGGCATTTTCTCCGATTGGCCCGCGACGGTCACTTATTACGCCAACTGCATGGGTTTGTAGACGGCGCTGCTCTTACTGTTCGCGGGCCTTGAAAACGCGCACCTGTTGATTGAATTCTTCGGCGAGCTGCTCCATGAGCGTGACCATCCGATTGTGTCGCTCCACGGCGCTTATGCGTTGCTCGTCGGTATGCTCGCGTTCATCGATGACCGCGGATAGGCAGTCGAGGTAGAGATTGCTCTCGGTCATGAAGTCGCGGATGGCCGCCTGGCCCTGCGTCATCGTGTCGAGTGAATCGAGGCTCCCGTTCGGCAACGGCGGCACGTGCGGTATCTCGCAACCTGCGAAGAGCTGCTCGACTTCGGGCTGCACGCTCGGCGCGAGATTGCGCGACAAGGCCAGCGCGCTGGTGTAGCTCGGGTGCGTGCGATCCGTGACCGCGAAGTAATCGGCGAGCACGTACTCGGCACGCTGCAAATCGCCCTTGGTGACGGCAGCATTGGCTTCGATGAGAAGAATGTAGGAGTCGAGCGGCGCGCACAGCGCGCGGTAGTGCCGTACCCAATCGAGCGTGCCATCCGCATCGTTGAGCGCGGCGGCGTCGGAAATCCGTTGTTGGATGACTTGGGCTCGCGTGTCCTCGGGTATGGCGTCGAGCACGGCGCGGTCGAGCACGGCCATCGACGTCACGGCGATGAGCGGTTCGGGCACGTCGGCCGCAA
This sequence comes from Gammaproteobacteria bacterium, assembly GCA_036507635.1. Classification (GTDB taxonomy): domain Bacteria; phylum Pseudomonadota; class Gammaproteobacteria; order Steroidobacterales; family Rariloculaceae; genus DATBLZ01. Next base: position 1,431 of record DATCIQ010000133.1, on the reverse strand, counting down.
GCCCGCCACCGGCTGCCGTCGGCAGCTTGCCGATCGCATCGAGCACGTCGAGCCCGCTCGTGACTCGGCCGAAGACCGAATAGCCGGATTCGGCCTCCGTTGCGTCGAATTGCTCGTTGTCCGCGAGATTGATGAAGAACTGCGAAGTCCCGGAGTCCGGATCGTTGGTGCGCGCCGCCGCGAGCGTGCCGCGCTCGTTGCTCAAGCCGTTGCGCGATTCGTTCTGCACGGGCGCGAACGCCGTGCGATGCTTTAGCTCCCGGTCATGGCCTCCGCCTTGCACGATGATGCCGTTGACGACGCGATGAAATACCGTGCCGGAATAGAAACCCTGCTCGACGTAGCGAAGGAAATTGGCCGTCTGCAACGGCGCCTCCGCATCGAACAGCTCGATCGTGAACGGACCTTTGTCCGTGCAGACTGCAATTTCGGTAGCCCACGCGGTCGAAATGATGCTGAGCATCGGGAGCAGGGCACATGCAAACGTGGTGCGCTTGGTGGGTCGCATACTCCCCCAACGTGTTCTTCTGCTTGGGCGCTCAGAATACCACTGCACGATCGCGGCATGTCCAGCGTGCCGGCGTTGTATCCTTTGCCACAGCTCGGAAACAAGCACGCGGCCGCATGCGCTGCGAATGTTGCCGCCGCGATACGAGGCGGCGGCCGTTGCCCGTCGCTAGAAACGAAACGTGTAGTTGAATTTGATCGCGGCTTCGGCCGAAAGAGCATCGAAGCGATTATCGCGATCGAGATCCTGCACGTTGCGATTCAACACGAGAAAGGCTTCCCGTCCCGCCTCGGGTATCCAGTGCAGCCGCGTGTTGATACCGATGACTTCCGACACGTTGTCGTACTGAATCAACGTGACCCAGCTCAGCCGCGGCGAGAAAACGACGTCCGTGCGAAATCGCACGAGCCGCGTCACGAACGCGTCTACCGGAAGGTGGATGTCGTTGATGTCGTAGGAGAGTTGCGTGCGCAATCGACCGGAGGGGCGCCACGACAGCGACGCTTCGATTTCAACGCGGTCGCCATCGTAGAAGTCGCCGATGGTGTAGTCGAGCGACCCCCACACTTTGCGCTGATCGCCCGTCGAGATTTCTAGATTGGTCTCGTTGAACGAATAATCGCCCGGAAGGATGACGACATTCTCCGAAATCTCGAATCCTTCGACGAGAACCTCGCGGCTGCGCGTGCGGCGAAGTTGGAGCCGATCGCCTTGGCGACCTTCGAGCTCGAGCAAACGGAAATTGATCTCCTGGGACTCGAGCTCGCCCGTCGCGATCGTTTCCACGCGCTCGCCGTTGATGCCGAAGAGAACCGAGCGCAGTAGGCCTCGTGCGGGTCGGTACGTGTACTCAGTACGAACGTCGAGCTCGTCGATGCCTTTGCGGTTCACGAAGCCGAGGCCCGGCGTGAAATTCTCCTCGA
>DATCIQ010000132.1:0-9423 GCA_036507635.1 Gammaproteobacteria bacterium | reverse complement strand
GTAGAGGACTTTCACCTCCAAGTGAGTGCGCCCTGCCGGGCGCACAAAAAAAGGTCCGCTCCCGGCCGAGCCGGGAAGCGGACCAACGGCGGACCGGTGCTGCTAGAGCAGTATCGCTCCGGCGCTAAGGTTTGCAGCGCTTAGCCGCACTTCGAATAACCACAACTCAAGCACGTGAGACAGCCGTCCAACATGACCGCCGCGGCCGTGTTGCACTTGGTGCAAAGTTGTGCACCCTCCGGAAAACTGCTTTCCGCGAACGCGTCCTTCTGGACGCTCCGGGCTTCGAATTCCGCGCGTTTCTCGGCGAGGTATCGACGCTGGCTTTCGCTTTGCTCGGCCGCCTTGAGCAAGCCGATGCCGATCAGGTGCTTTTCGACGATGTGCCCGAGCTCGGCGATGATGGACGGCATGAATCTGCCGCCCGGCTGCCAATAGCCGCCGCGAGGATCGAACACGGCCTTGAGCTCGTCGACGAGAAAAGTCACGTCGCCGCCCTTCCGAAACACCGCCGACATGATCCGCGTCAACGCGACGATCCATTGATAGTGATCGAGGTTCTTCGAATTGATGAAGATCTCGAAAGGCCGGCGCTGCTCGTACTTCGTGCCTTCGTTCAACACGATGTCGTTGATCGTCACGTACATCGCATGATCGGAAACCGGCGTCTTGACCTTGTACGTCGAGCCGATGAGCACTTCCGGACGCTCGAGTTTCTCGTGCATCCGGATGACTTTCGGGTCGCCGTCTTGGCGGGAATCGGTCGCGGCGGCCTTGGCTCCGTCGGACTTGTCCGCATCATTGCGGGCCACGCTGTAGCCCACTATCTTCTTGTCGATCGTAATGCGCGTCATTTTCGTATGCTCTAAGTTGTTGTTGCTGCACCTGTCACAGTTTGCCGTAGTAACCTTCTTTGAGAGCATCAAAAAGGTTTGCGGCCGTGTGGACTTCGCCGTCGTACTGGATCTCTTCGTCACCCTTCGCCGCGACGACGGTACCGTCGTCCAACGTGAACTCATAGGTCGTGTTCTTGAGATCCTTTTCTTTGACCAGGACGCCTTGGAACGCCGCCGGATTGAAGCGGAACGTCGTACAGCCCTTGAGCCCTTTTTCGTATGCGTAAAGATAAATGCTCTTGAAGTCCTCGTAGTCGTAATCCGTCGGGACGTTCGCGGTCTTCGAGATCGAGGAGTCAATCCACTTCTGCGCCGCCGCTTGAATGTCGACGTGCTCCTTCGGAGAAATATCCTCGGAGCTCACGAAGTACTCCGGCAATTTCTCGGCGGCCTGCTTCGATCCCGGCACAGCGCTCGGGTTCACCAGCTCCCGATATGCCAAGAGCTCCAGCGAATAGACATCGATCTTTTCCTTGCTCTTTTTGCCCTCGCGAATCACATTGCGAAAATAGTGGTGCGCGAACGACGGCTCGATGCCATTGCTCGCGTTGTTCGCGAGGGAGAGTGAGATCGTGCCCGTGGGCGCGATCGAGCTGTGATGGGTGAAACGTGCGCCGGTCCTTTCGATCTCGGCGACAAGCTCGGGCGCCGCCTCCGCGACTCTCTGCATGTAACGGCTATAGCGCGCATGCAGGATACGGCCGGGAATCTTGTCGCCGACCCGCCATCCGTCCGCGGCCATCTCGGGACGCGCGCGCAACATGCTTTCGTCGACGTCGAACTCTTCCAACAGAATCGGCGCCGCGCCTTTCTCTTTGGCGAGCTCGAGACCGGTGTGCCATCCCGCAAGCGCGAGCTCCTTCGCAACCTTTTCGGTGAAGGCAATCGATTCGCGGGAGCCGTAGCGCATGCCGAGCAAGGTCACGGTCGAGCCGAGCCCCAAGAAACCCATGCCGTGACGCCGCTTGCGGAAGATCTCCTCGCGCTGTTGAGGCAGCGGCAGACCGTTGACATCGACGACGTTGTCGAGCATGCGAGTGAAAACCTTGACGACCTCGCGAAACTCGTCCCAATCGAAACGCGCGGCGTCCGAGAACGGTGCGCGTACGAACTTGGTCAGGTTGATCGAGCCCAACAGGCATGCCCCATATGGCGGCAGAGGTTGCTCGCCGCAGGGATTCGTCGCCCGGATGTTCTCGCACCACCAATTGTTGTTCATTTCGTTGACGCGATCGATGAGCACGAAGCCAGGCTCGGCGAAATCGAACGTCGACGACATGATGACGTCCCACACTCGGCGCGCGGGCAGACTGCGATAGATCCGTGCGGCGACGAGGCCGTGCTCGTTCGTCACATAGCCGCGCTCCACGGGCCAGTCCCGCCAAGCGATTTGCTCGGGATCGTCGAGATCGAGCCCGTCCTCCTCGACCTCCTGGAAACTCACGGGAAAAGCCAGCTGCCACGTGCGGTTCTCCTTGACCGCCTGCATGAATTCATCGGTAATCAACAAGGACAAATTGAACTGCCGCAAACGTCCATCCTCACGCTTCGCGCGGATGAAGCTCATGACATCCGGATGACCGATGTCGAAAGTTCCCATCTGGGCGCCGCGTCGTCCGCCGGCCGAGGAGATCGTGAAGCACATGCGATCATATATATCCATGAACGACAGCGGACCGGAGGTGTGGGCGCCGGCCCCCGACACATAAGCGCCGCGCGGCCGCAAAGTCGAGAACTCGTAGCCGATGCCGCAACCGGCCTTTAACGTGAGCCCGGCTTCATGCACCTTGTGCAGAATGTCGTCCATGGAATCCACGATGCTTCCCGACACCGTGCAATTGATCGTCGATGTTGCCGGCTTGTGCTGCCCGGCTCCGGCGTTGGAAATGATGCGCCCCGCGGGAATGGCGCCGCGCTCGAGCGCCCAAAGGAAACGCGCATTCCAGTAGTCGCGAATCTCCGGCTTCTCGACGGCCGCGAGCGCCTGCGCCACGCGCTTGTAGGTGCCATAAATGCTTTCGTCCATGGGCTCGCCCGACTTGCTCTTGAGGCGATACTTCGTGTCCCAGATATTCAACGACGCTTCCTGGAGCGGAATGTCGGCAAGGCAAGTCGCGGAAATCTCGAAAGCTGTATTCATGTTTGGATGAACCCTAATCTGCGGCGCGCCGCGGCCATGCCGCATCGCCCCCCACCGCACGCTCCCCTGATCGACCCGCTCACTGCCGCGAAAAATCGCGCGAAAACATCCCCGTGAGCTGGATCAGTCAGCCCCTGACAAGCAGCGCATTTACGCAAAGTGCCGACACAAGATCTTGTGTCGTTCGAGCGTAGAGTAGGACGCGAGCCGCCCTGTTGTCAAGGTTTTATGGCAACTAGATGACGAGATTGATGTTAATGTGAAACAATGACTTAGCAATGGTTCATTAGATGCTGGGTAAAATATGGGCACGGATCAGGCTGGCCGCGTGAGCACACAATATATTGTGGCCGCCGTCTCACAGGCTAACCACCGGCAACGCACAGGACGTACACAGGGCGATGTGGACAAAACCCCATACAATGGCGATTTATGACGGCGCAGTGCGCCGTTCGTAGACGTGGGTGGCGCATCATGATGGTTCGGATCCTTAGCTCCTGCAACTTGCTCGTATTTGCATCGCTCGCTTGCGGCGGCTTGGTCGCGCAGCCGCTGACCAGTCTTGCGCCGATGATCGAGCGCGTCGCGCCGGCGGTGGTCAACATCTCGGTCAGCGGTCACATCCCGACGCCGCTCGTCGAAGATCCTTTGTTCCGACGTTTCTTCGACGAACCCGAGCAACGCGATTTCGATAGCGCCGGCTCCGGTGTCATCATCGATGCTGAGCAGGGCTACATATTGACCAATCACCACGTCGTGGAAAATGCCGATCGCATCACGATCACGCTGCTCGATAACCGCGTCATGGCGGCGCGCGTTGTCGGATCCGACTCCGCTTCCGACCTTGCGGTCCTGCAAGTCGACGCAACCGGCCTCACGGAAATGCCGTTCGGTGAATCAGGCGCGCTCAGGGTCGGGGACTTCGTCGTCGCGATCGGCAATCCTTTCGGGTTCTCGCACACCGTTACGTCGGGGATCGTGAGCGGTTTGGGCCGCAATCAAGTCAATCCCGACCCCAACGCATACGAGGACTTCATTCAGACCGACGCTTCGATCAACCCCGGCAACTCGGGAGGTGCGCTCGTCAATCTCGACGGCGATCTCGTCGGCATCAATTCCGCGATCATTTCACGCACCGGCGGCAACATCGGGATCGGCTTCGCTATCCCCGCGAGCATGGCGCGGAACGTCATGGAGCAAATCGTGGCCTACGGCGAGGTCAGCCGCGGACTGCTCGGAGTCCATATTTCCTCCATCACTCCGGATATCGCGACGACATTCGAGCTGCCCGACACCACGGGTGCCTTGATCACGGACGTCAACCCCGGCTCTGCGGCGGAAGCGGCCGGACTGCAGAGCGCCGACATCATCGTCAGCATCGACGACCAGCGCGTCCGCGACTCCGGTTCGCTGCGCAATATGATCGGGCTGCTCAGGCCAGGCGATCGGGTCACGATCGGGTTTATTCGCGACGGTGAGCGCAGATCCGTGACCGCAACGCTGAATCCGTTGGCCGAGGCGGTGACGCGCGTCGCGCCTGCGATTGTGCCCGAGCTCGACCCGGTCTTTGCAGGCGCGGAGCTTACGCCGAACCGGACCGGCAATGGCACCGACGGCCTGCTCGTTACTGCCGTGGAGCCGGGCAGCCGCGCGGGCGAGCGCGGCTTGCGCGAAGGCGACATGATCACGGCCATCAACCAGCGGCGCGTACGCAGCCTCGACGAAGCGCGGCAAACGACCGCAGATGCGCGGACGGTCATTCTGCAGGTGCAAAGAGGCGGGCGCAGCCTGCTGATTCTGCTGCGCCCTTGACAGCCTGTTGAACAAGACTCCGGCGATTGCCGGACGAGGCGAGTGGGTATACTGCAGCGCCCGCGGACCGACAAACAATCATGCGTGCTGATCATCGCTCACAAATCGTCTGTCTGCTCGGCGGCACGGGCTTCGTCGGCCGATCGTTGAGCAATCAACTGGTGCGACTCGGGTACTCGGTTCGCGTCCCGACGCGCAACCGCGAGCGCCATCGTCAACTGCTTGTCCTGCCCGGTGTCGATCTCGTGCGTGCGGATGTACATGCCGAAGGCACGCTGGTTCGCGTGCTGCACGGTTGCCATGCCGTCGTCAACCTCGTCGGCATACTCAACGAGCGCGGACACGACGGCAGCGGCTTCAGGTACGTGCACGTAGGTCTCACGGAAAAGCTTTTGCGCGCCTGTCAAGAAGCCGGCGTGCATCGGCTTGTCCAAATGAGCGCGCTCAAGGCCAACGCCGAACGGGGCCCCAGTCACTATTTGCGTACCAAGGGCTTGGCCGAGCAAGTGATCAAGAATCTCGCCGGGGACGAGATCAATTACACGATTTTGCGTCCGTCGGTGATCTTCGGTCCGGATGACTCCTTCATCAACCGGTTCGCATCCCTACTGCGCGCCGTTCCGGTTCTCCCCATGCCGCAACTCGGCGCACGCTTTGCTCCCGTCTATGTCGAGGATGTCGCCGCTGCGGTCGTGAAGGCGCTCGAGAATAGCGCGGCCTACGGCCGGACCTTCGAGCTCTGCGGTCCGGAGATCTATTCTCTCGGCGAGATTCTCCAGTTTATCAAGCGACAACTCGGCATACGGCGCGCCGTGCTGCCGCTGCCGCTGTATTTGGCGCGCGTGCAGGCATGGATTGCCGACTATTTGGTACCCGGTAAGCCGTTCTCGCTCGACAACTTGCGCTCCTTGTCCGTCGCGAACGTCTGCAATGAAAACGGATTCCAGCAGCTCGGCATGGTTCCGCGCCCCATGCAAGCAATCGTTCCGAGCTATCTCACGCGCGACCCGACGCAACTTTCAAAGCTGCGGCAAACCACCGGCCGTTGAGGCGCGCCTTTCCCATTCCTCGAGACGCAGTTGTCGACCGTGCGCGGGCAGGTCCGCGAGCTCCGCCACGTCCCGGTAGTACTGCTCGAAACCGGCCTTGCGCAAATGCGCCTTGAGCGCCGGCAGCCATCGCCGGTAAGTCGCAAACGCGACCAGCGTTGCGTTGTTGAGCCCCCCGGCGAACCATGCGTCGTACTCCTGAATTCCGCCCCAGCGTTCCTTGAGCGCCGCGTACTCGATGCGCATTTGCTCGAACGCCGCGGCTTTTGCGGCGCGCTTGCCGGCCTCATCGGAGTCCGCCGCAAACACCGCTCGCAGCCGGGATTGTTGCGCTGCCACGAGCGCGGCGATCTCGCCGCGCCGGGCAATACGATTCGCATATCGCTCGAGACCGGCCCGGTCGCCGCGCGCGCGCAGCCACATCTCCACACCATGCTCCTCGACGGCCGTGGCGAATGCTTCGCTGAGCTCGCTGTCGCCGGGGACGTAGACCTTTTGGTGGGCCAGCTCGTGAAACAGGATCGCCGCGACATCTTCGACGCCGCCACGGAGCATCGTGTTGAGCACGGGATCCGCGAAGTATCCCAGCGTCGAGTAAGCCGTCGAGCCGCCGGAATAGGTATCGAAGCCGCGCCGGTCCAGGCGTCGTTGAAAGGCTTCCGCATCTTGTCGCTTGAAGTAGCCTCGATAGCTCACGCAGCCCGCAAACGGAAAGCACCACTGCTCCGGATCGACGGACAATGGCTTGGTCGCGACGACGTTCCATACCACGTAGGGCCTGCCGAGATCGGCATACGTCGTGTAGCTGTCGTTGTCCGGAAGACGCAAATCCGTCACCGCGAACCGGCGCAGCTCCGCGGCGGCGCGCAAAGTATCCTTAAGCTCGACGTCCCGATCGGCGTCGTCGACGATCGCTTCGATCGCTTCCCGTTTCCGTAGTAAATCGAGCTGCCCGCCGATGGCCTGCCAGTAGTAAGGCAATGCGCAGCCGGACGACGTTGCCGCCAACGCGACGACGCATGAGATGCGGCAAAGCCGATGCATTCGTCAACCTTAGCACGCGCGCTCGCTACGTTATGATGGCCCCATGAAAGTCTATGAGGTCGGCGGCGCCGTGCGCGACGCGTTGCTCGGTTTGCCGTGCCGCGAGCGTGACTGGGTCGTCGTCGGCAGCACGGCTGAAGATTTGCTCGCTCTCGGCTACCGGCAAGTCGGGCGCGACTTCCCGGTATTTCTGCATCCGCAGAGCCGCGAGGAATACGCCCTGGCGAGAACCGAGCGCAAAGTCGGCCGCGGCCACACCGGGTTCAGCTTTGACGCCTCGCGTGCGGTCACGCTCGAAGACGACTTGAGGCGCCGTGATTTGACAATCAATGCCATCGCGCGCGACGAGCATGGCAACGTCATCGATCCCTATGGCGGCCGCGCCGATCTCGACGCGCGAATTCTGCGTCACGTGTCCGAAGCGTTTCGCGACGATCCGCTGCGCGTGCTGCGCACTGCGCGCTTTGCGGCAAAGCTCAAAGCTCTGGGTTTTCGGATCGCGCCCGAGACCAACGAGCTCATGCGGAGAATGGTCGGCGACGGCGAGCTCGAGACGCTCGTGCCGGATCGCGTTTGGCAGGAAACGGAGAAAGGGCTCGCGACCGGCCGGCCGGACGTCTACTTCGAGGCGTTGCGCGACTGCGGAGCGCTCGCGAGCGTTTTCCCCGAGGTGGATAAACTGTTTGGTGTGCCGCAACCGCAGCGTTGGCATCCCGAGATCGACACCGGCGTCCATACGATGATGGCGCTCAAGCTCAGCGCCGACCTCACCGGCAGCGTGGCCGTGCGCTTCGCAGTTTTGACCCACGATCTCGGCAAAGCGGAAACGCCGCAGGTGCTCTGGCCGAGACATCACGGGCACGGCGAACGCTCCGTGACGATCTTGCGCCGTTTGAGCACTCGCTTGCCGGTGCCGAATAGATTTCAAACGCTTGCCGAGCACGTCGCCCGCTACCATGGGCTCGTGCACCGGGTCGCGGAGCTCCGCGCCGGCACGATCCTGGATCTCTTGACGGCCGTTGATGGGCTACGCCAACCGGTCGAGGGTCTCGAGGAATTCCTGCTCGCTTGCGAAGCCGATGCGCGCGGCCGCGCCGGGCTCGAGTCGCGTTCCTACCCGCAAGCCGACCTTTTGCGCCGTGCACAACACGCCGCTTTGCAAGTCAATGCGGCCGCCGTGCAGAACGGTGCACTCGAAGGTGAACGCCTCGGTGAAGCCATCCGCCAAGCGCGCATCGCGGCCATCGCGCGGATCATGCAGTGACGTTCAACCGCCGTAAATCAAAAGCAGAAAGCCGCCGTAGAGTCCGGAACCGAGCAGATCGGACCGGCCCTGTCCCAAATTGATTTCGAGATCCATGCGCCGCGCAACCGGAAACAAGAACGCGACGTCGAAACTCTCGAGTCGGGCGCCGTCCACGGCGGAACGATCGCGGTGGTAATCGAAGGTCAGGACCTCGCCTCTGCGAGTTTGCCGTTCGACCCCGAAGCCGGCTTGCTCGTCGATCAAGCTGTTGGCGAGCGTCAAGGCAGAAGCGCTGAGTAGATTGAGCTGTTCTATTCGTGGCAGCGCAGCGAGGTTACGCGAATAGTCGTACGTGGCCGCGCTCGCGTGGAGTTGCCAGCGCTCGCCGATTTGCACACGCAGATTGAGCTCCGTGCCGTCGGCATCGACACCGGCCGTGCGGGGGATCGTGCCGCCGAGCGGCCCCGTCAGCATGAAATGGACGTCGATGGCACGCCGTTCTCGGCGCACAGCGAGCCGCAGACGCTCATTCTGCACATAGACTGCGGCGCCGAAATCCGTAGATTCGAGCGCATCCGGATCACCCCATTGCTCGGCGTCGAATGCAACGCCGACGAGACCGAAGCGATGCTCGAAGCCGGCACTGAGATTGTCCGCGACGATATCCGCGCCGCGTTCCGGCGAGCGGCTGCGGCCAGCCGCGAACTTGAGCCACGTCTCTTCGCTGACGCCCCAATTGAAGCTTGCGAGCATGCTGTCGTTGGATTCATCGTCGGCCTGCGCGCCGAGGCCGATAGCCCAAGGACGCCTGTCGCCGACGCCCTCGTCGGACTGCGCGCCCACGGCACTCGCGGCGCAGACGAGCGCGAGACAAATCCACCGTAAATGGTGCGCGGGGCACATGGCGGGATGCTAGCAACAAAGTCCCGTGCAAACCGTGAATCAGAGCCGCCCGCGGAAATCTCGCCCCGGCAGCCCGCAGCGGGTGAGCGCACGTGTCATGAGCAATACCTTGAAGCGCTCGCCCATCTCGCCGGGCAGCAGGAGGGTCTTCATAGCATTGCGCTCGGCAATGCCGCCTCGACCGTCCTCGGCGGCACCGGCTGCGGCCGTCTCGAGCAGGAATTGCGCTTGCGTCGTGAAGCCCGACACGGTCAAGCCGGCGTTGCGGCCCGCATCCGCGCAAGCGCTGAAATCGACCCAGGCGCTTAGGTCCTGAAGTCCCGGCCAGATGAA
>DATCIQ010000131.1:0-5634 GCA_036507635.1 Gammaproteobacteria bacterium | reverse complement strand
GTGTCGCGCGAGCAGCAGCAGCGCGTTCTCGGCTACATCGAGAGCGGCCGCGCCGAGGGTGCGACGGTCGTTGCGGGCGGGGAGAGTCCCTCGCATCCGGGGTTCTATGTCAAGCCGACGGTGCTTGCGGCGACGCGCAACGACATCCGCGTAGTGCAGGAGGAGATCTTCGGGCCCGTGCTCGTGGCGCAGCGCTTCGACGATCTCGACGAGCTCGCCGCGCTCGCGAACAGCACGCCTTACGGTTTGAGCGCGAGCATTTGGTCGAACAATTTGCAGGCCGTGCACCGGCTCATCCCGAAGATCAAGGCGGGCACCGTCTGGGTGAATACGCACGGTCCCGTCGATCCCAACATGCCGTTCGGCGGATTCAAGCAATCGGGCATCGGCCGCGAGAGCGGACGCGGCGCGATCGAGATGTACACGGAAGTCAAATCCGTCTGCATGCTCGTATAGGCCGACGCCGGTACGCTGCGATTTGCCCCATGACGACGCAAGACCAGTCGATAACGCCGCTTTCGCGGCGCGCGCTGCTGCGCATGGCTGCCGTGTTGGGGGCCGTCGGCGCGGCGCCCGCGCTGCGCGCGCAGCTTCGGTCGGGTGACCGCGTGCCGGAGCGCAGCGAGCTACTGATCCGCGGCGGCTACGTGCTCACGATGGACGCTTCCCGCGGCGATTTGCCCGGCGCCGACGTGCACGTGCAGGACGGCCGCATCGTTGCCGTCGGCCAGGCTTTGCGCGCGCAGTCTGCAACCGTCATCGACGCGCGCGACATGCTCGTGCTGCCCGGCCTCGTCGAGACCCATTGGCACATTTGGACGACGATGTTGCGGAGCCTCGCCGGGGACGTTGCCGAGCGCGGCTACTTTCCGACGTCGCGCGGCATCGGCGCGTTCTACACGGCGGACGACATGTATGCGAGCGGGCGGCTCGCCTGCGCCGAGGCGATCAACTCAGGCATCACGTTCGTTCACGACTGGTGTCACAACGTGCGCACGCCTGCGTATGCTGAGGAAGCGATTCGAGCTTTGCGGGAGTCCGGCATCCGCGCGCGGTTCTCCTACGGCACGCCAACGGGGCAAGCGAACGACGTGCCCACGGATATCGCGGACCTCAGCCGTTTGCGCGAGTCCTGGGCGGGCCGTTCCGACGGCGACCGTTTGACGCTCGGGCTCGCCTGGCGCGGCGTCGGCAGCGAGGCGGCGCGCCGCGACTACGCGGCCGCGCGCGAGCTCGGGCTGCCGGTCTCGGTGCACGTCAATAATTTTCAGACGAGCGCCGGCGGCATCGCGGCCATCGCCGAGGCCGGTCTGCTCGGGCCCCACGTGCAGCTCATTCACGCGATTTGGTCGAGTGCCGACGAAGTCGCGGCCGTCGCCGCAAGCGGCGCGTCGTTGAGCTTGTCGCCGTTCACGGAGATGCGCATCGGTTTCGGGTTCCCAATGACGGGCGAATACCTTGCCGCCGGCGTGCCGATCGGCCTGTCGGTCGATACGCCGACGTTGTCCGGAAACGCCGACATGTTCGCGATCATGAAGGCGATCCAGAACGTCGAGAACGCACGGGCGCGCGACGAGTTCAAGCTGACGGCCCGGCGTGTGCTCGAGCTCGCAACGTCCGGGGGCGCGCGTTCGATGGGTCTGGATGCGAGCATCGGCTCGCTGACACCCGGCAAGCGCGCCGATCTCATTCTCGTCGATACACGACAGCTCAACTTGGCGGTGTTGACCGATCCCGCGCATATGCTCGTCGAGGCTGCACAGCCTGCGAACGTCGATACGGTCGTCGTGGACGGCCGCGTGCTCAAGCGCGAGGGGCGGCTCGTCGGCGTCGACGTCGAAGCGCTCGTCGATGAGACGCGCGCCGCCTTGAGCGGCGTCAGGCAGCGCGCGAACTGGCAGTGAGCGGGGCGCCCGAGCTCAAATGTAGCGGTTAAACCCGCCGCACACCTCGATCGTCGTGCCCGTCATATAGCTGTTCTTCTCGGACACGAGGAAAGCGGCGACATGGCCCATTTCCTCGGGTTCCGCCCACCGGCCGAGCAGTGTCTGCGCCGCGATCGAGGCGCGGACCTGATCGGCGGTCACGCCGCGGACTTTGGCCATCGCCTCGGCGCGCGGGCCCCAGGATTCGGTATTCGTAAGCCCCGGACAGATGTTGTTGACGGTGATGCCGGCGGCGCCGAGCTCGCCCGCCATGACCTTCGAGAACCCGATGATTGCGGCGTTCGGCAGCGTCGTCGTCAGCGAGCCCGGCAAGAGCTGCTTGCCCGAGACGCCCGAGACGTTGAGGATGCGCGGCGTTTTGCCTTGCTTGAGAAACGGTACCGCATATTTCGTCGCATAGACGGTCGCCATGAGATTGACGCTCAAGACGCGGTTCCAGTCGTTCGCGCTCAAGCTTGCGAGCGTCCCCGGAATCATGCCGCCGACGTTGTTGACGAGGATATCGAGGCCGCCGAGCCCTGCCGCGGCTTGCTCGATGAACGTCTTGCAGCCGTCCTCGGATCCCAAGTCCGCGATCACCGAGACGACCTTGACGCCGAGCTTCTCGATGTCCTGCCGCGCCCGTTGCAAGCGCTCCTCGCCGCGCGCACACAGCGCGACGTTACAGCCTTCCGCAGCGAGAGCGCGCGCAATCGCATAACCGATGCCTTGGCTCGAGCCGCTTATCGCTGCTCTTTTGCCTTTCAATCCCAAGTCCATGTTTTCGATTCCCCTTCGTAGGAGCGGCGTTCCGCCGCGATTTTCTTCAACATCATTGTGAGGAGCACGTTCGGCTAAGGTCAACCGCTCGATCAGCCGAGCACCGCCGCGAGTCGCTCGATGAGCCAATCGATCTCCGCGTCATCGATGATGAGCGGCGGAGCGAGGCGCAGGACACCGCTCCGAGTGTCCTTGGCGAGCACGCCTAGCTTAAGCAAGCGCAGCGCGAGCTCGCGGGCCGGCCCAGCCTGCGGCGCAACCTCGATGCCGATCAGCAGGCCCCGGCCGCGAACGGCGACGATGCGCCGCGATTCGAGCGCGGCGAGCGCGCGCAGCAACTTCTCGCCGAGACGTGCCGCGCGCTCGCTGAGCTTTTCGTCGAGCGTCACGGCGAGGGCGGCTTCAGCGACGGCCGCGCCAAGCGGGTTGCCGCCGAAAGTGCTGCCGTGGTCGCCGGGCTCGAACACGTCCAGGATGCCCTGTCTCGCGACGACCGCCGACACGGGGTATACGCCGCCGCCGAGCGCCTTGCCGAGGATCAACACGTCGGGTGCTGCGTCCGCTTCGTGCTGATGGGCGAACAGGCGTCCCGTGCGGCCGAGGCCGGTCTGGATCTCGTCGAGCATGAACAGAACGTCATGGGCTTTGCAGATGTGCCGGGCCCGATGCAAAAAGCCGTCGGGCGGCATGAGCACGCCGGCTTCGGCCTGAATGGGCTCCGTGAGAAAGGCGACCGTCGCGGGCGTGATGCTCGCTTCGAGCTCTCCGGCGTCGCCGAAATCGATCATCGAGAAGCCAGGGCCATACGGCCCGAACGCCTCGCGGTATTGCGGCTCCGACGAAAAGCCGACGACGGTGATCGTACGGCCGTGGAAGTTGTTGCGGCAGACGATGACCTCGGCTCGATTCGCCGCGACTTTCTTGCGCCGGTAACCCCACTTGCGAGCGAGCTTGATGGCCGTCTCGACCGCCTCGACGCCCGTGTTCATGGGCAGAGCCTCGTCCATTCCCGAGATCGCGCACAACGCACCGAGAAACGCGCCCATGCGGTCGTTGTGCACGGCCCGTGAAGTCAGCGTGAGCCGCTCGGCTTGGGCCTTGAGCGCGGCGACGATGCGTGGATGGCAATGCCCATGATTCAGCGCCGAGTAGGCGCTGATGCAATCGAGGTAACGGTTGCCTTCGACATCCCACACCCACACGCCTTGACCGCGCTCGATGACGACGGGCAGCGGCGCGTAATTGCGCGCGCTGACGGCTTCGGTCGTTGCGATGATGCGCTCGGTTTGCGTGGCGGCAGGCACGGCAGGGGCGAGCGTAGCGCGCGGGCCCTTCGCATACAATGCCGCCATGGTGCGTCCTGACGAACATACACGAGTAACGGCAGAAGCCGACGCGGGTGTGGGTTCAAGCTGCACCGTTTCAGCGGGTGAGAGTCCCGCCCCGGTAAGCGCCGAAGCGCCGGGAAGCAGACCCCACGAGGAGCGCGAGAGCGCTCGATCGCGAGCGGGGTGTCAAAAGCCTGTGCATTTAGGCAGGGAGCGAAGCGATGGGCCGCAACGAGTAGTGAACGTCGAGCAAGCCTCGTCAGATTATCAGCCGAAAGGTGATTGGGAGCGCCGAGCTGGTCATGTCACAGCGAAGGCCACGCACAGTGCGCAAGAGTCGGAGCGCGCGCTGGGGCTTCCCGGGGTATTGGCGGCGGCACGTCGCGAAGGAACGATGCGGAACAGGAGAGAGCCGTCCCGGCGATCCACGTCGGATGCAGCGACTTGTATAAGCGCGGAGCGCGAAAGCGGGTTGTGCCGGGCGGCAGTCCGAGGGGGCGGTAGTACCGTTGAGGGCGTGGAGAGCACGCCGGAGGGAAGCGCCCCTGCTTTGGTCGCGCGTGTGGAAGCAGGTAAGTGCGAGGGCATGGCCGCAAGGCCCAACAACCCCGAAGAGAAAGTACGAGAACTGCAGCGCACGCTGTGGAGGTGTGCCAAGCGGAGTGAGAGTCGACGTTTTCACGCGTTATACGACCGGATTTGCAGAGCTGACGTGCTGCGAGAAGCGTGGAAGCGGGTGAAGCAGAACCGTGGAGCGGCCGGGATTGACGGGGAGAGTATTGCAGCGATTGCCGAGCAAGGCGTCGAGGCATGGCTCGCCAAGATCGAAGCCGAACTACGGGCAGGCGAGTATCGCCCGAGACCGGTGCGGCGGCGATACATCCCAAAGAGCGATGGGCGGCAGCGACCCCTGGGGATTCCGACGGTGCGGGACCGGGTGGTGCAGATGGCGGCGAAGCTGGTGATTGAGCCGATCTTCGAGGCGGACTTCCGGGAATGTTCCTACGGATTTCGCCCGAAGAGGAGCGCGGTGCAGGCGCTGGAGGTCATTCGCGAGAGTGGCAACCGGGGCTACAACTTCGTCATCGATGCGGACATCCGCGGCTTCTTCGACAGCATTGATCAGGACAAACTGATGGCGCTGGTGGAGGAGCGTATTTGTGATCGGCGGGTGTTGAAGCTGCTGCGCCAGTGGCTTAAGGCAGGCGTGCTGGAAGATGGAAGTATCCGCGAGACCTTGGCGGGTACGCCGCAGGGCGGGGTGATTTCCCCGTTGCTGGCGAACATTTACCTCAACGCCTTGGACCGTGCGTGGCAGGATGAGGCACACCACCTCGGTGTGCTGGTGCGCTACGCCGATGACTTCGTCGTGCTGTGTCGAACGGCCAGTGCGGCGAGTGCGGCCCAGATGGTCCCCTTGTCTTGCCGGATAAGAGACCGTCGAACTATTCCAGATCGCCTCTTGTTGGGGGAGCCGTGTTGCACTTAGTTTATGAATTCGCCACTACCAACAGCGTTACCGCAAGGACGCGGATGCTCGCATCGCAATCGACGATCGTAAGGGAGCGATCGAGGCCTTGCGCTCCCACCTGCTAACTCAT
>DATCIQ010000130.1:0-3908 GCA_036507635.1 Gammaproteobacteria bacterium | reverse complement strand
ATGCGCTCGTCGCGAACGTTGCTGGATAACGTTGAGGGCACCGCCAGAGTGGCTTCGGGAGACGCCGCTAGTCGCCGGCATCCGCCTCGGTGATTGCCGATAGATACGCGCGGCGCGCCTCGGCGTAGTCGTCCAAGGCCTTGCGCAATTCCGGGTTGGAGTTGATGAGCGCGACCATTTTGTCCGCGAGAATGCGGTTCTTGTTCACCATATCCGGCCTCGGATCATAGACGCCGCCACGAAAGCTCGTCTGCGCGGACTGCGCATATGCATCACGCTCATGGTTGGCTTGACAGATTCGTACTGCAATGAGCGACCCGACGACCTTCTCTCTCCGGCAACTGATGTCGAAGCGATTATCGTCATTGACCTCGTTGAACAGCGAGTAAAGGTCGTCCAGCGCCTTCTCGGCGTCGTCGAGCAACGAGTGCAGCGATGCCTGGCCGCTGACGGTGATCTCTTCCGGAGGGTCGATTTCCTCGAGCACGGTTTCCTGGCCGAGACAGACTCCGGGCAACGTGTGGACGAGCAGTATGAGGAGCCTACGCATGATTCGATTCTATCCGGCGACACGCCGGAGCTGCCAGGAAAGCGAAGAATCGCGGCTGGAAGCCGCTCCTACCGTGCCGTAATGGTGACGCCGGTCGCTTGCTCGACGAAGCGCACGAGCTCGCTGACGCTCGCGTGAGGACCCGCGGCGAGATCCGCCTCCTTGTAGATCGTCTGTCCGCGCTCCGAGAGCGGCAGCCCGAGGCGCTCTTGTCCCGCGAGCTCGAGCGCGATACGGATGTCCTTGACCATGAGCTCGAGCTTGAATGGATCGTCGAAAGCGCGGTTCGTGATCCGTTGCTTGATGTGCGTCTTCGTGATCCACGACATCCCTGTCGCTACGTTGAGCACGTCGGTCATGACGTTCGGATCGAGACCGAGCTTGGTACCGAGCGCAAGGCCTTCGGACGTCGCAAGAAACGTCATGGCCGTGATCAGATTGTTGATTGACTTCATCGCGTGACCCGCGCCGAGCGGGCCGAGATGAAACACCTGCTTGCCCATGACGCGCAGGAGCTCCGTCGCGCGTCGCACCTCGTCGGCATCGCCGCCCGCCATGAAGACGAGCTCGGCGGCGATAGCGCCTGATTCGGCGCCCGACGTCGGCGCGTCGACCATCGCTACGCTCTTCGCGGCGAGCGCGCGCGCCGTTTCGATCGTGAGCCATGGCTCCGACGATGATGTATCGATCAAGAGCTTGCCGGGCGAGAATCCTGCGATGAGGCCGTCCTTGCCGAGCGCCACGTCTTTTACGTGGGCACCGTCCGGCAACATCGTGATGACGACATCCGCGGCCTCGGCGACGGCGCGAGGCGTCGCCGCTTTAGAGACGCTCCGGTGGCGGCGGGCGAGCGCTTGCATTTTGTCCGCATCGAGGTCGAGCACGGTGAGCGTGCATCCCGCGCTCGCGAGATGGCCGGCCATCGGCGTTCCCATGACGCCGAGCCCGATGAATCCGACGTGTGTCGCCATCCCGCCATCATACGATACACTGGCTCGGGCTCGGATGATCGGCAAAGGGGAGAGCTGTCATGAGTCGCTGCCGACTGATGCTTTTGATGATTATGTTCTTGCCTATCGCGAACGCGGCGGTAGACGCGGACGGGTTTGTGCGAATCAAACCGGACGAGATCGTCTTCACCGGCGGCGGCGAGTCCGCCCCGAGCATCGCCGTGCTCGCGGGAGATCCGGAAAAGGAAGGGTTTTATTTGTTGCGTGCCAAGTTCCCGCCCGGCGTGATGTCGTCGCCGCACTATCATTCGAGCGATCGCCACGTGACCGTGATTTCCGGCACCTGGTATACGGGTACGGGGCCGAACTTCGATCGGGACAACACCGTGGCGCTCGGCCCGGGAAGCTACATGATGCATCCGGCCGGCGGGATTCACTACGACGGCGCGAAAGACGCCGAAGTCATCGTCGAGATCAAAGGCATCGGCCCCGCAACGACCGTTAGATTGGATCCGTAACGCATGCGCGAAACCACTTCACAAACCGCCTCACAACTGCTCGAGCCGGTCGCCGGCAACGGTCTTTTGCACCGCCGCCTGTTTTTGACGGGCGGTGCTGCGCTCGTCGGCGCGGCAGGCTTGGAATTCATGACGGTGCGACCCGCCGCCGCGGCGCCGCCCGATGTGCCCGCGTGGATGAAAACCCCAGGTGCAGGCATGAGCGCTTACGGCGCACGCTCGCGGCACGAAGAAGGAGTCGTGCGCACGGTGGGCGCGACGCCGGGCACGATCGGCACGGGCGCGTCGCGCACACCGCTCGAACGTCTGGAAGGCATCATCACGCCGGGCGCGTTGCACTTCGAGCGCCACCATAACGGCATTCCCGATATCGATCCGGCCGAACATCGGCTTTTGATCCACGGGCTCGTGGATCGGCCGCTCATGTTCGATCTCGAGTCGCTGTCGCGTTATCCGCTGGTGTCACGAATTCAGTTCCTCGAATGCTCGGGCAACAGCGGCGGCAACAATGCTCCTGAGGCGCCGCAGCAGTCGGCCGGCGGTATTCATGGTCTCGTCTCGTGCAGCGAGTGGACCGGTGTGCCGCTCGGGGTGCTCCTCGAGGAGGCCGGTGTACGCCGCGCGGCCCGATGGATCGTCGCGGAGGGGGCCGATGCCGCGGCCATGAGCCGCAGCATTCCTAAGCTTAAGGCGCTCGACGATGCGATCGTAGCGATCTACCAGAACGGCGAGCGTTTGCGACCCGGCAACGGCTATCCGATGCGTTTGTTCTTACCGGGTTGGGAAGGCAACGCCTGCGTCAAGTGGCTGCGGCGTATCCAAGCGACATCCGAGCCTGCGATGACGAAGGACGAGACGTCGAAATATTCCGATCTCATGCCGGACGGCAAGGCGTTGTTGTTCACGTTTCCCATGGGCGTCAAGTCGGTCATCACGTCGCCGTCGGGCGGCTTGAGCATGCACGGGCCGGGGCTCTATCAAATCTCCGGCATCGCGTGGTCCGGCGCCGGACGGATTCGCGGCGTGGAGGTCTCGGCCGACGGCGGGCAGACCTTCGCCGCGGCCGCGCTCGAGGGTCCGGTCTTGCCGAAAGCGTTGACCCGTTTCCGCATGCCGTGGCGCTGGGACGGCGGGACGGCGGTTCTGCAGAGTCGGGCGATCGACGAGACCGGTGCCGTGCAACCGACGCGGCAAGCGTTGCTCGCCGAAAGGGGCGCGCCGTTCCGCTATCACTATCACGCGATTCAGAGCTGGGAAGTGTCGCCGGAAGGTGGAGTGCGCAATGTCTACGCTTAACCTTCGCGCCTGCACGTGCGTTGCAGTCATCGCGAGCGCGGCGTGGGGCTCCGTCCGTGCGCAGGAAGGTCCGGGTCTCGGCGTTGCGGCGACGCCGGAGCAGGTCGTCGGCTGGGCGATCTCGATACTGCCCGATGGCACGGGTCTACCGGCGGGTTCCGGAACCGCGGCGGCCGGGGCCGAAGTGTATGCAGAGAAGTGCGTCGCGTGTCACGGCGTGGATGGCGCCGGCATGCCGAACGACCAACTCGTGGGCGGCCACGGCACGATTGCGACCGCGACGCCCGTGCGAACGATCGGAAGCTACTGGCCCTATGCAACGACCGTGTTCGATTATATTCGCCGTGCGATGCCGCTCGTCGCGCCGCAATCGCTCACGAATGACGAGACGTACGCACTCACCGCGTATCTCTTGCACCTGAACGGCATCATCGATGAAGGCGACGTCATGAACGCACGCACTCTGCCGCGCGTCGAGATGCCGAATCACGACAACTTCGTGCGCGCCGTCCCGTAGGAGCGAGCTTCGCTCGCGATTCCCGGGTCTCCTGTAGGAGCGAGCTTCGCTCGCGATTGTTGATTCGCGAGCGAAGC
>DATCIQ010000129.1:0-2389 GCA_036507635.1 Gammaproteobacteria bacterium | reverse complement strand
GATT
The DNA here is from genome assembly GCA_036507635.1 of Gammaproteobacteria bacterium. GTDB lineage: Bacteria > Pseudomonadota > Gammaproteobacteria > Steroidobacterales > Rariloculaceae > DATBLZ01. Next base: position 2,385 of record DATCIQ010000129.1, on the reverse strand, counting down.
GCAGCGCCTCCAGCACGCGCTCCGGCGTCAAGGGATACATCCGCAGACGCACGCCGGTCGCATCGAAAAACGCATTGGCGATCGCCGCTGCCGCGGCAGCCATGACTTCCTCGCCTGCACCGGAGTAAGGCTCGTTGAGCCGCTGCACGACGATAGGCGTGATCTCTGGGCAATCTTCGAAACGCAGGATCGGATAGCTTGACCAATCGAGGCTCGTAACGCCGTTCGTGTCGAACTTGACCTCCTCGAGCAACATACGGCTGGCGGTCTGCACGAGCTGACCGATGACCTGGCTTTCGACGATCCCCGGATTTACGACAAGCCCTGCATCGATCGCACCATAGAGGTGGCTGATCCGCACTCTGCCGGTCGACCTTTCGACTTCGATTTCAGCGACAGCTCCGCCCCATGACGCGAGATGCGTGCCGAGGCCAATGCCGCGCCCGGAGACGACGTTCGCGCGCGACCGGTTCGAAGCTGCGCGCCGCGGACGCCAGCGCGCAGCGTTTGCTGCGGCCTCGAGCACGCCAAGCCAGCGCTCATCCTTGATGTTACGCCGTCTAAACTCGAACGGATCCATGCCGGTTTCGTAGGCGAGCTGATCGACGGCTTGCTCCGAGACAAACGCGAACGAAAGATCGAGAGGCGAGCGCAGCCACGCACCCTTCAGATAGTCGAGCCCGTCGACGTGGTGATTGACGAGCAGCATGTTCGGCACGTTGTACATGCCGCCGAGCGTGCGCGGATTGATCTGCTGAGCCGGAAACGGCGGCCATTCGGCGGCCGGTGTTCCGGCGGCGAGCTGACCAGAGGTTTCTATGAGGCTCCAGTGATGCTGCCAGCCATGGTATTGATAGGCCGTCATGTTGCCGGCGTCATCGGCCGCGATGCGGCATTCGCCGATGTGCGCCGGACCGTATGTGTCCCAGCCGTGCTCGTCCCAACGCATGAACTGAACCCGCACGGGCCGGCCGACCGCTTGAGAAAGAATCGCGGCGGACTGCGCCGCATCGTCGTAGCAGCTATGCCCGTAGGTGCCCGAGCCTTCGTGGTACTGCACACGCACTTGCTCTGCCGGAAGCCCTAGCAGGCTGGCAAGACTCGTGCGCAAATTGTAAGCGTCCTGAGTCGAGCACATGACGAGCGCAGTGTCAGCGGCCACGTCGGCGAGCGCGCAGTTCGGAGCGAAAGGCGCATGCGCCTGATACGGTGCGTTCGCGGCGAACGCTACAGCGTGCGCAGAGGAATCGAACGCCGCCTCCACGTCGCCGACGTCGACGGCAACGCGGTCGTTGGTAGGCGCCGAGCGCATCTTCTCGAACAATCCGTCGTTGCCGGGCAATGCAGTCGGCCGCGCCCACTCGACGCGCAGCAGCTGCGCCGCTTTGACCGCAGCCCATTCGTCTTCGGCGACGATCCCGACGAAGTTGCCTTTGCGAACGACCCGCGCGCCCGGAATGTCCGCAATCGAACCCTCGTCGATCGACACGACCTGGGCGCCATCGCGGTAGGCACCCTGCCCGCGCGGGCGCACGATGCGCCCATGCAGCATGCCGTCGAGCCGCTGGTGCTGCATATAGGTGTAATCACCGCCGGCCTTGAGCGGGATGTCCCTGCGGGCCAGCGGCCGAGCAACGAGCCTGTAGTCGGACGGCGCCTTGACGGGCGCCTCACCCGTGAAATGCAGATTGAATAGCGTGTCGCCGACGAGCTCGCCATAAGTCACGGAACGTGCGGCGTCGCCTTCGACGGTCACGACACCGCGGGTCACCGTCAGCCGATCCGAGTCGACACCGAGCCGCTCCGCTGCCATCTCGAGCAGGGCAGCGCGCGCCTCCGCTGCGGCACGGCGCACCTGCGGGCCGCCGCGGGCGATAGCAGCGCTCGAGTAGGTCCCGCCTTGGTTCGGCGTGACGTGCGTGTCGATGCCCACCGTGTCGACCTGCTCGAGGTCCAGGTCGAGCTCCTCGGCCGCGACTTGCAGCAGGGCCGTCGAGCAGCCTTGACCGAGCTCGACGAAGCCGATGTACACCGTTGCCGTGCTGTCGGCATGTATTGCGAGCCAGGTATCGATCTGCTCAGCATCTGGCGGGCCCCCAACGATCGGCCGACGCTGCGGCGCCCGCGCCTGTTGGCCAAGCACCGCCGACGCGAGATTGAATCCGATGACCAGCGCACCACCGGTTTTCAGAAAGCCGCGCCGCGTCAGCGCCGACAGAGCCTCGCGCGCGTCTTCGCGCATCGGCGCCCTCATGCAGGCTCTCCCGCTATCTTCGTTGCGGCGGCCTGCACAGCCTTCACGATTCGCGGGTACATACCGCAGCGGCATAGGTGTCCGTTCATCGCCGCTTTGATTTCCTGGGCAGACGGTCGCGCGTTGTTCTC
>DATCIQ010000128.1:0-6728 GCA_036507635.1 Gammaproteobacteria bacterium | reverse complement strand
GCTGTGTTGCTTGAAAAGCTTCAGTAGATCCTTCATTGACTCCACCTACCGCAATAAATTGTTGGCCAAAGCATCGGTACGACTCGGCATCGATCAACCCGCCCGATCGAGCTCGATGTTGATGCCCAAAGAGCGAATTTCCTTGACGAGCACGTTGAACGACTCGGGCATGCCCGCTTGCATTTCATGCGTTCCGTCGACGATGTTCTTGTACATCTTCGTGCGTCCTTGCACGTCGTCCGATTTGACGGTCAGCATTTCCTGCAGCGTGTACGAGGCGCCGTAGGCTTCCAGCGCCCAGACCTCCATCTCGCCGAAACGCTGGCCGCCGAACTGCGCCTTGCCGCCGAGCGGCTGCTGCGTGACGAGGCTGTAGGGCCCCGTCGATCGGGCGTGCATCTTGTCGTCGACCAAGTGGTTGAGCTTCAGCATGTACATGTATCCGACCGTGATCGGACGGTCGAATCGATCCCCGGTGCGGCCGTCGTACAGCGTGGTCTGCCCGGAGCGCGGCAGGCCCGCCATCTCGAGCAGGTTCTTGATCTCGTTCTCGTGCGCGCCGTCGAAGACCGGCGTCGCGATCGGCACGCCGTGCTTCAAGTTGTCGGCAAGCTCGATGAGCTCGGGCTCGCTCAGGCTCCCGAGATCCTCTTTCTGGCCGCCGGTCTGGTTGTAGATGCGCTCGAGGAAGCTGCGAAGCTTCGTGGCGTTCTCGCCGCTCGCGATCATCTCGCCGATCCTCAACCCTAAGCCTTTGGCCGCCCAGCCCAGATGGGTTTCGAGCACTTGACCTACGTTCATACGCGAAGGCACGCCGAGAGGATTGAGCACGATGTCCACGGGCGTGCCGTCTTCCATGTACGGCATGTCCTCGACGGGGACAATCGTCGAGATCACGCCTTTGTTGCCGTGCCGGCCCGCCATCTTGTCGCCGGGTTGGACGCGGCGCTTCACGGCGAGATACACCTTGACCATCTTGAGCACGCCCGGAGCCAGATCGTCGCCGGCCGTGATCTTCTTTTTCTTCTCCTCGAAGCGGCGGTCGAAGCCTTCCTTCTGCGAGCGCAGCCGCTCCGCGGCCTGCTCGAGCTGGGCGTTGGCTTCGTCGTTCTTGACCCGCACCGCAAACCACTGCTCGCGCGGCAGCTCATCGAGATAACTCTTCGTGATCTTGTTGCCGGCCTTGAGCCCGCCGGGGCCGCCCGCCGCGACTTTGTTGAGTAAGAGCTTCTCGACACGCTGGTAGATGTCCTCCTCGAGAATCCGCTGCTGGTCGCCGAGATCCTTGCGCACGGCCTCGAGCTCCTGCCGCTCCACGGCCAGCGCGCGCGCGTCCTTCTCCACGCCGTCGCGCGTGAACACACGCACGTCGATGACGGTTCCATCCATGCCCGGCGGGACGCGCAACGAAGTGTCTTTCACGTCCGAAGCCTTCTCGCCGAAAATCGCGCGCAGCAGCTTCTCTTCCGGCGTGAGCTGCGTCTCGCCCTTCGGCGTTACCTTGCCGACGAGAATGTCGCCCGCGCCGACCTCGGCGCCGATGAAGGCGATACCGGCTTCGTCGAGCTTGGTCAGGGCGGCGTCGCCGACGTTCGGGATGTCGGCCGTGACTTCCTCGGGGCCGAGCTTTGTATCGCGCGCGACGCAAGTCAGCTCTTCGATGTGAATGGTCGTGAAGCGGTCTTCCTCGACGACGCGTTCCGATATCAGAATCGAATCCTCGAAGTTGTAGCCGTTCCACGGCATGAAAGCGACGAGCAAGTTCTGGCCCAGCGCGAGCTCGCCCATGCTCGTCGACGGACCGTCGGCGAGCACATCGGCTTTGGAAATCGCGTTGCCGGCCTTGACCAGCGGCCGCTGATTGATGCAGGTGTTCTGGTTCGAGCGCGTGTACTTGGTCAGATTGTAGATATCCACGCCCGCTTCGCCCGCCTTGGTCTCGTCGTCGTTGACACGCACGACGATGCGCGAGGCATCGACGGAGTCGACGATTCCGCCGCGCTTGGCGACGACCGTCACGCCGGAATCAACGGCCACGGCCCGCTCCATTCCGGTGCCGACGAGCGGCGTTTCCGTGCGCAGCGTGGGCACCGCCTGGCGCTGCATGTTGGATCCCATGAGCGCGCGATTGGCATCGTCGTGCTCGAGGAACGGAATCAGCGACGCCGCGACCGACACGATCTGCTTCGGCGAGACGTCCATGTACTCGATGCGATCCGGCGGAAACAGCGCGAACTCGTTCTGAAAGCGGCACGACACCAAGTCGTCGGCGAACGCCCCCTTCGGGCTCAAGTTCGCGTTCGCTTGGGCGATCACGAACTGCCCTTCCTCGATCGCCGACAAATAATCGATCTGATCGCTGACCTTACCGTCGATGACTTTGCGGTACGGGGTCTCGAGGAACCCGTACTCGTTGGTGCGGGCGTAAACGGCGAGCGAGTTGATCAATCCGATGTTCGGCCCTTCCGGCGTCTCGATCGGACAAACCCGTCCGTAGTGGGTCGGATGCACGTCGCGCACCTCGAAGCCCGCGCGCTCGCGCGTCAGGCCGCCCGGCCCGAGCGCCGAGACGCGCCGCTTGTGCGTGACCTCCGAGAGAGGATTGTTCTGATCCATGAATTGCGACAGCTGGCTCGAGCCGAAGAATTCCTTGACGGCCGCCGCCACGGGCTTGGCGTTGATCATCTCCTGCGGCATGAGCCCCTCGGATTCGGCGAGCGTCAGCCGCTCCTTGACGGCGCGCTCCACGCGCACCAAGCCGATACGGAACGAGTTCTCGGCCATCTCGCCGACGCTGCGGATGCGCCGATTGCCGAGGTGATCGATGTCGTCCACGGAACCGTTGCCGTTGCGGATATCGATCAACGTTCTGAGCACGTCGATGATGTCTTCCCGGCTCAGGATCCCGGGGCCGACGGAGTCCTCGCGACCCACGCGGCGGTTGAATTTCATGCGCCCGACCGCAGACAAGTCGTAACGCTCGGTGTTGAAGAACAAGTTCTGGAACAGATTTTCCGCCGCCTCTTTGGTCGGCGGCTCGCCCGGGCGCATCATGCGATAGATCTCGACGAGGGCTTCGAGCTTCGATTGGGTCGCGTCGATCCTGAGCGTATTCGAAATGAACGCACCGCGGTCGAGATCGTTCACGAACAGCGTCTCGATCTTCTTGACGCCTCCGGCGATGAGCTTGTTGACGAGATCGACGGTGAGCTCGCTATTGGCGCTCGCGAACAACTCGCCGGTGCTCTCGTCGACGACGTCGTGGGCGAGGATCCTGCCGTCGAGAAATTCCGCGGGCACGTCGAGCTGCTTCAGGTCCGCCTTCTCGAGCTCGCGCACGTGGCGCAGCGTGATGCGTCGATCCTTCTCGACTATGACCTTGCGGCCGACCTTGATCTCGAAGGTCGCGGTTTCGCCGCGCAGCCGCTCAGGAATGAGCTTGAGCTCGATGCCTTTCGGCGACAGCGTGAACTCGTTCTTGTCGAAGAACAGATCCAGTATCTGCTCGTTGGTGTAATCGAGCGCGCGCAGAATGATGCTGACCGGCAACTTGCGGCGCCGGTCGATGCGCACGAAGACGCAATCCTTCGGATCGAACTCGAAATCGAGCCACGACCCGCGATACGGGATCACGCGCGCCGAGAAGAGCAGCTTCCCGGAGGAGTGCGTCTTGCCTTTGTCGTGATCGAAGAACACGCCTGGGCTTCGGTGCAATTGCGAGACGATGACGCGCTCCGTGCCGTTGATCACGAAGGTACCGTGGTCGGTCATCAAGGGCATCTCGCCGAGATAGACTTCCTGCTCGCGGATGTCCTTGACCTTCTTCTTCGGGCCGGGCGCCTCCCGGTCGAAAATCACCAAGCGCACGAGCACGCGCAGAGGCGCGGCGTAGGTCAGGCCGCGGAGCTGGCATTCCTTGACGTCGAATACGGGATCGCCGAGCCGATAGGTCACGTACTCGAGCGCGGCATTGCCCGAGTAGCTCACGATCGGAAACACGCTGCGGAACGCAGCATGCAGACCCATGTCCACGCGCTGCTCCGGCGCCGTATTCGCTTGCAGGAACTTCTGATAGGAATCGAGTTGAATCGACAGAAGGTAAGGTACCTTCAACACTGCGGGAAGCTTCCCGAAATTCTTCCGAATGCGCTTCTTCTCGGTAAACGAATAAGCCATTGCCTGCTACTCCGCTGCGATAGCCCGATTAAAATGCGGGGCGCGCGCAAAACCCTGCGCGCGCGCCGTGCGTTGCACCTGTCTCGTGAATTGAAAGCGCAGGCTTGCCTTTGACGGGCAAACCTGCTCGAGTGACTCGCGCCAAGCCCAAGTCACTTGATCTCGACTTTGGCGCCTGCTTCCTCGAGCTGCTTCTTGATATCCTCGGCGTCGGCCTTCGGAATACTTTCCTTGACCGCGCTCGGCACACCTTCGACCAAATCCTTCGCTTCCTTGAGCCCCAAGCCCGTGACTGAGCGCACGACTTTGATGACGGCCACCTTGTTCTCGCCGAACGAGCTCATGACGACGTTGAACTCGGTTTTCTCCTCGGCAGCCGCAGCAGCGGGCGCGCCGGCGCCTCCGGCCGCTGCGACGGCGACCGGCGCCGCCGCAGAAACGCCCCACTTCGCCTCGAGCGCCTTCACGAGATCGACGATCTCCATGATCGGTTTGTTGCTGAGCGCCTCGATCAGCTCTTCATTGGACAAAGCCATGATTGATACTCCTCGAAAAATCGTTACCTGATACGTAGTAATTCAACAACCTAAGCCGCTTGCTCGCTGCGCGCCTTGAGCGTCCGCGCCAACATGGCGGCCGGCTCCGCGAGAACGCGAACCAGCTGTCCAAGAGGCGCCTGCAAGGTGCCGAGCAATTTCGCACGCGCCTGATCGAGCGTCGGCAAAGACGCGACCCGATCGATGTCTTTGGCTCCGTACAGCTCGCCGCCGAGCGCCAACGCTACGGTGACGAGCTTGTCGTGATCCTTGGCGAAACTCTTGATGACGCGCGCCGCGGCGCCGGGATCCCGGCGCGAGAAAGCCAATACCAGTGGGCCTTTGAAGCTCTCCCGCATGCACTCGAAGTCAGTGCCCTGCACGGCGCGCTTGGCCAACGTGTTCTTGACGACTTTCACATACACGTCGGCCTTGCGTGCCGCCACTCGAAGCGCGGTCATCTCGGCCACCGTCAAACCTCGGTACTCCGCGGCAACCGCCGCTTGGGCGGACGCTGCCACGGTGTTGACCTCGTCGACGAGAGCCTTCTTGGCTTCGATGTTAAGTGGCATACACATACCTCCTGGTATAGACGACACGACACCGCAAGCGGTCCCTCCACTCGCGGACTCTCTGACGGTGCGCCTCACCAGACAAAGCCAAGTCAGGTAACACCATCTGCGCAGGCGGCGTCCTCGCCATTAACTCCGGGGCACTCGCCCAAGAGGCCTGCGGTCTTCGATGACGGCCGGTTGCCCGGCCTTGCCGCCCATCCATGGCGACGATTCACGAATTCTCGATTCTCAAGTCTCCTCGGCAATCACCGACGCCTGATCGATCAAAAGGCCCGGGCCCATCGTCGAGGAGATCGACACTTGCTGCATGTACACGCCCTTGGCGGATGCAGGCCGCGACCTATTGAGATCCGTCAGGAGCGCCGTCAAGTTCTCCTTGAGCGCCGCGACCTCGAAATTCACCTTGCCGATCTGGCAATGCACCGTACCGGCCTTGTCGGCCTTGTAGCGAACTTGGCCGGCCTTCGCGTTCTTGACTGCACCCGCGACGTCGGGGCTCACGGTCCCGACTTTGGGGTTCGGCATCAAGCCCCGCGGACCGAGGATCTGACCGAGCTTACCGACGACGCGCATGGCGTCGGGGCTCGCAATGACGACGTTGAAATTGAGGTCGCCGCCCTGGATCCGTTCCGCGAGATCTTCCATCCCGACGACGTCGGCGCCGGCCGCTTTGGCGGCCTCGGCATTCGCGCCTTGCGCAAACACGGCGACACGAACGCTCTTACCCGTCCCCTTCGGCAGCACGGTAGCGCCGCGCACGACCTGATCGGACTTCTTCGGGTCGATGCCGAGATTTACGGCGACGTCCACAGACTCGACGAATTTCGCGGATGCCAACTCCTTGATCAGCTTGAGCGCTTCGTCGGCCGTGTACAGTTTACCCTGCTCGACGCGCTCCAGTGCCTGTTTTCTGGCTTTGCTCACTTTAGCCATGATTTATAGGCCCTCCACGTCGATGCCCATGCTGCGCGCGCTGCCCGCTATGATGCGGACTGCGGCGTCGAGATCGACGGAATTGAGATCCGGCTCCTTGAGCTTCGCTATTTCCTCGAGCTGGGCCCGTGTCACCTTACCCACCTTGACGGAGTTCGGCGTACCGCTGCCCTTATCGATGCCGGCAGCTTTCTTGAGCAGCACGGCCGCCGGCGGCGTCTTGGTTACGAACGTAAAGCTGCGATCGCTATAGACGGTTATTACGACCGGCACCGGCATCCCGGGTTCCATGCCTTGCGTCGCGGCATTGAACGCCTTGCAGAACTCCATGATGTTGACGCCGTGCTGACCAAGCGCAGGTCCAACAGGCGGCGCAGGATTGGCCTGCCCGCCAGGGATCTGGAGCTTGATGATGGTGAGGACCTTTTTGGCCATCAGTCGATCTTCTTCACCTGGTCGAAGCTGAGCTCGACGGGCACCTGGCGCTCGAAGATGTCGACGAGCACCT
>DATCIQ010000127.1:0-2017 GCA_036507635.1 Gammaproteobacteria bacterium | reverse complement strand
GACGCTCCGCATGCGCGTTTGGGTCGAGAAGGGCCCGTTTTATGTCTCGGGAGCCGGCAAGCTGTTCGACGCCTCGGGCTTGAGCGACGCCGAGCTGCGCGAGCGCCTGCGCAACTACATGGCCGCGTTCGTCGAGCACGTCCGTCGCGCGTAGACTCGTCAGCCGGCGTATACTTGCGCATACGAGAATAATCGGGAGGCTCGACATGCATCGCTCAATGCTGGTTCTCTCACTCGCGGCTGCGTTGCCGCTCACCGCGCTCGCGCAATCGAGCGACACCTATCAATGCACGATGGGTGGCCTCACGCGGCGCGTCGAGGTTGCTCATGAAACGAGCGCCCCCGTCCCGTGCGAGGTGCGCTACCACAAAGACGACGAGGCGCCCGGCGCACCGCAGGTTCTGTGGTCCGCGTCGAACGAAGCCGGCTACTGCGAGTCGCAGGCGGAGGGCTTCGTCGCCCGGCTCGAAGGCATGGGTTGGCAATGCGACAGCGCCGTCAGCGAAGGGATTTCCGCCGCGCCGGTTCCTGCCGAGCCTCCCGCGGCTCCGGCGCCCGCCGCGGATGCGCCGCCCGCCGACGATACCGACGCACTAGCCGCGCCGTCCGAACGCCCCCCGCAGTAGGGGCGAGTTTCGTGTGGGAGCGAGCTTTGCTCGCGATTCTTGCGGCTCTAGCTGCAAGCGCCGCTTGCAGCGCCAACGTTAATGGCACGCTCGGCGTCCGCGATGAAACGGAGGACGAGGATCGGCTGCCCGCCGCCGGCATCGCGGCGGACTTCGGGCCCGAACGGTGGATCTGGCGCCCCGAGGCCGGCGTGGCGGTGGCGCTCGATCCGGTCTTCGGCGGCAACGAAACGGAGTTCAGTTTCGGCGTCCTCGGCTATTGGCAACCGTCGGTCGCCCGAATTCACTTCGGTCTCGGCGTGTCGAGCCTGTCATCCGATTTCGGCGCCAACTCCGGGTCGACCACGGGCGCCTATATGCACGGCGGTTTGAGCTGGCCGACTCGAACGCGCTGGATCGGCCTCGACGTTCGCTATCTCGGTGCCGGCGACCTCAGGATCGATGGCACGCGCTTCCCCGTCGGCTACTTCCAATTCGCAGTTCTGTTCGGGTTCTGACCGGTCCGAGCGACGTGCAGTCGTGACTCTTGGTGTAGGAGCGAGCTTCGCGCGCGATCTTAGCCTCGCTCAAAGCTTCTTAACGAGCTTCCCCGTCATCGTCTCCTGCTGCGGCGAGAACACCTTGAGCGCGGCACGCAAGTAAGGCGTGAGCTGCCGGCTTCCGTACGCGAGGAAGCCGATCTCATGGATCTGCCCGAGCGTCGCGCGATAGTGATCGAGCAGTGCTTGGGACAAAACGCCGCCGCTCTTGCCGACGACGATTGTCGCCGACCGGGAAAGCACGCGCGCGCGTCGCGGCAGGCTGCCGACCGCGGACACCGCGAGCAGCGACGATACCTCGAACACGGAACGGTTCTGCTCGGCCGCGGTTGCGCGCAGATCGGACCAGATACCCGTCAACGCTGCCGCGGAAGGGAGTTTCGGCGCCGGCAGGCGGCGAGCTTCGGTGACGAATTTCGTCCACTCCTCGCGCAAGCCTTGAACGTCCAACGGCGGCGTGTTGACCGTATCGGCGAGCTGTGCGGCCGTGCCTTCCAAGCCTTGCAGCAGTTGCTCCATGCTCGTGAACGAGTCGTCGGGGGCGAGCAGTCCTTCTTTCTTCAACGACTCGGCGATCTCCGGAATGAGCTGGCGACCCGCGCCGCAGATGTCGGCGAGCGCGGCCAACACCCACATCGGCGACGCGCGAAAGGCGAGGACGCCCAACACATCGACGCCGTTGCCGACGGTCCGCCGCAGCAAGAAGCCCTCGGCGAGCTTTTGCTCCGTGGGGTACACACCTTCGACCTGACCGACGTCCTCGATCATGAACCGCAACGTCGCGTCGACGAGATTGCGATACAAGCGCCCGCGCCGAATTCCGATCGGCAGCACGACGTCGGCGACCTCGCG
>DATCIQ010000126.1:0-16525 GCA_036507635.1 Gammaproteobacteria bacterium | reverse complement strand
AAGATCGCGAGCGAAGCTCGCTCCTACGAGAGAAGCGCGGCGAGACGCCGCTCCTACTGGCTGCGGAGCCGCTCCTCGAGCTCGCCGCGTTCCAAGAGCTCGTAGTAGAACGGCGTCGCGTCGCATGGCGGGCTCTCGAGGAGCTCTTGCGCGTCGCCGCGTTGCGAGCCGCGCGTGCGCACCAAGGGCGCCGTGTACGCGTCGTCGTGAATCGTCATCGTGCGGTCCATCGTGAGCCCGTCTTCGGCGACGGTCCAACGCTCGACGATGCGCGTGCCGTCGCCGCCCGTCATCGGATAGCCGGAGCCGTCGAGCCAGCCCGGCGTCAAATGCGTGGTCTCGATGACGAACGTGCGTTCCTCCCATGTGCCCTTCGAGAAGCCCATCGCGGAGAGCGGTTGATCGGGCAGCGCCTCGCGGCCGTCCATATAGACGCGGCGCGGCGTGTTGTCCTGCAGGAACACCATGAGATAGTGCGATCCCGCGTCGACGATCTCCATCGGGTACGGCGAGCCGAAGATGCGCGGCAGCCCCGGCGGCTGGCAGCGCAGCACGTGATCGTCGCCGAATTCGCGGCCCGCGTAGATCGCCGCGGTTTCCGGCTTCATCGGCATCGGCTTCGGCTCGAAATCGTCGACGGTGGTGCGGAATTTGTAGCGGTTCTCCCAGAAGCCCGAGATGTCGACGTCGTAGTCGTTGGCGTGATAGGTGTAATCCAGGTTCGGGTCCGCGGTCACTTGGCTCACCGTACCGGTATTCACGCAGCGGCCGAGCTGCCGCCCGCTCTCGAGCACGATGCAGGTCGCATAGAGCTTGTGCGCGCCGTCGCGGCCCAAATTGCCGGTCGCAACGACGTGATCGCCGGCCTGCAGCGTTTCGGGCGTCCAGTTCTCGCGCCGGTATGTCGGCAGATTGCCGGGCGGGTGCAGCGACCAATGCTCGATGCTGCCGTCCGGCATCGTCATGTCGACGTCATAACGGATGTGCGGATTCGCCCACCAGACTTTTGTGACCGTGCCCTTCACCTCGCCCTCGAGATTCGCTTCGAACTCGGTGCTGAAAGCGTGGTGCGCGGAGACGTTCGCGGCGCCTGCGGCGGCGGCGACGGTGGCGACGAGTGCGAGTTGCGTGCTTGTTCTCATGACTCCCCCGGAAACTGACGCAGGCCGGTCGGATGCGCGGCTATTGTTCCTCCCGATAGTCTAATCGCGATCCATTGTCGAGCCTAGGCGGCACCCGGACCCGGGCCATTTTGCGTTAACGTAACGCCATGGCAGCCATCAACGGCGATCTCTCGGTCCGTGTCGCGGTCGACACGCAGCGCATGGAATGGACGCCGAGCCCGAGCCGCACGGTATGGCGCAAGCGCGTGCACCTCGTCGGTCCGCCCGAATCGGGCCAAGTGACCTCGGTGGTGCGCTACGAGCCCGGCTCGACGTTTCCCGCGCACGACCATCCGCAAGGCGAAGAGATCCTCGTGCTCGAAGGCGTGTTCTCCGACGAGCACGGCGATTGGCCGGCCGGCGCCTATCTGCTGAATCCCGAAGGCTTCCGCCATGCACCGTTCTCGCGCCAAGGGTGCGTCTTGTTCGTGAAGCTCAAACAGTTCCCGGGCCGCGCGCGCGAGCATGTCGCGATTCCGACCGGGGAGCTTACGTGGCAAGCGGGCCCGCGGCCGGGCATCGAGATCAAGCCGCTCTATGCGCAGGCAGGCTTCAGCGACACGACGCGGCTCGAGCGCTGGTCGCCGGGCTCCAAGGTCGGCCGCGTGGCTTACGCGGGCGGCGCCGAGATGTTCGTGGTCGAAGGCGCGTTCGAGGACGAGACGGGCCATTTCGGCGAGCGCACCTGGCTGCGCTTGCCCGTGGGGCAAGCGCACGCCCCTTCGACGCAGAGCGGCTGCATGCTGTATATAAAGGAGGGCGGGCTCGCGTACCTGCAGGGGGATTCGCAATGACTCGAACGACAATAACGATTCGCAACGACTTCATCGGGATCGCGGCGCTCTTCGCTTGCGCGGTCGCTTCCGCGCAGCAGGGCGCCGCGAACGGCGAGTGGCGCGCCTACAGCGGCGATCTCGGCGCGACCAAATACGCGCCGCTCGACCAAATCGACAAGAGCAACGCGAACCGGCTGCAAATTGCGTGGCGGCGTCCCGCCGTCGATGCGTCGATCCTCGATGCCGTGCCGGGCCTTCGGTACGGCGCGAGCTTTCGCGCGACGCCTTTGATGCTCGACGGCGTGCTGTACGCGCCGGATGGCATCGGCTTCGTCGAAGCGTTCGATGCGGGCTCGGGAAAGACGCTGTGGGTCGAAGCGCCGCTCGACCCGGGCCCGAACCGCTACGCCGGCACGAGCACGCGCGGCGTTGCGTATTGGACCGACGGCGACGACGAGCGCATCTTCGTGCAACGCGGCGAATATCTCATGGCGCTCGATAAAAAAACCGGCGCGCATTACGACGATTTCGGTAACGGCGGCCGCGTGAAGCTATCGAAGGATCTCGAGCGCGGGCTCACGCACACGTGGAGCGGTGCGCCGTTCGTCGTCGGCGACGTCGTCGTCGTCGGGCATACGACGAACGACACGTTCGATTCGATGGAAGCGGGGCGCGGCGACGTGCGCGCTTACGACGTCCGCACCGGCGACCTGCGGTGGCTCTTCCACGTCGTCCCGCAGGCAGGTGAGTTCGGCACCGACACGTGGGAGAGCGATTCGTGGAAGTACACGGGCCATGCGTCGGTATGGTCGGTGTTCAGCGCCGACGAGGAGCTCGGGCTTCTCTACATGCCGCTCTCGTCGTCGACGAACGACATGTACGGCGGGCACCGCCTCGGCGACAACCTGTTCAGTCAGAGCATCGTCTGTGTCGATGCGAAGACCGGCGAGCGCGTCTGGCACTTCCAGACCGTGCACCACGACCTTTGGGACTACGATCTGCCGGCTGCGCCCGTGCTCATGGATATCGAAGTCGACGGCCGAGAGATCAAGGCCGTCGCGCAGATCACGAAGCAGGCGTTCGTGTTCGTTTTCGACCGCGTGACGGGCGAGCCCGTTTGGCCGATCGAGGAGCGGCCCGTGCCGGAATCGAGCGTTCCGGGCGAGCACACGTCGCCGACGCAGCCGTTTCCGACCAAGCCGCCTGCGTTCGACGTGCAGGGCTCGACCGTCGATAACCTCATCGACTTCACGCCGGAGCTGCGCGAGGAAGCGCTTGCGATGATATCGCGCTACACGACGGGGCCGCTGTTCACGCCGCCGACGATTCGCGACGATGGTCCGAACGGCAATCTCGGCACGATCCAAATGCCGGGGTCGCAGGGCGGCGCGAATTGGCACGGCGCCGCGTTCGATCCCGAGACACAGCGGTTCTACGTGCCGTCCATGCATTCGCAGTTCGTCGCCGACATCGAGCCCGGCGATCCTGCGTTCACGAACTTGCGTTACATCAAAGGCACGCGCCTGTGGATGGGCGGGCCGCGGGGGCTGCCGCTATTCAAGCCGCCGTACGGCCGCATCACGGCCTTCGACATGCGGGAAGGCGAGATCCTATGGCAAGTCGCCAACGGCGACGGACCCCGCGATCATCCCGCGATTCGGCACTTGAACCTGCCGCGCCTGGGCAACCCCGGCCGCGCGGCGCCGATCGTGACGAAGACGCTGCTCTTCATCGGCGAAGGCTCGGCCGCGATGATGGTGAGACCACGCATCCAACCCGGGCAGCCTCTCGAGACGGCGCCGAGCTACGCGGAGCCGTACTTTCGCGCTTACGACAAGGAGACAGGCGAGATCGTCGCGGAGCTCACGCTCCCGGCCGGCACCACGGGTGCGCCGATCACGTACATGCACGAGGACAAGCAATACATCGTCGTCGCGGTCGGTGGCGTCGACGAGCCGGCCGAGTGGGTCGCCCTGAGCTTGCCGTAGCTGAAATGGCTCGCAGCGCTGGAGGAGCAGCTAGGCGTACATTCCCAACACGGCCTTCAAGCTTCGCTCGACGGCGTTCATCTCATGGTCCGTGAGCCGCGTCAGCGGTCCTTCGATGAGGCGCCTGCGGTCGAGTGTGCGGGGCCGTTCCGGCATGACTTGGCAAGCTTCGCGGAGCCGTTCTCGAGCGGGAATCGTCACGTGCAGCGGCTCCTTCGATGGCCGGACTTGCGTCGTCAGCGGCAGCACGATGACCGTCGGGTCGCCTTGCGCGATTAGGAAATCCGCTTGGATGATTAGGACAGGGCGGACCTTACCAACTTCCGACGCACGGTTGGGATTGAGATTGCCGAGCCAGATCTCCCCGCGGCGCATCAGCGCTTCTTTTTCCGACTTCGATACTTGGGTTTGGGCTCCTGCACGCTTTCGGTGAGCGCGAGCGCTTCGTTATCGAACGGTAGCGCTTCCTCGGCGCTTGCGAGCTCCGCGTCGTCTCTCTCTCGCGCCGCTCTCGCGATCTCGGCAAGAAACCGCTCACGTTCCGTACGTCGCAAGTAATCGACGATGGCATCCCGCGCGATCTCGGACTTGGGGCGACTCGTACGTTCGGCCTCACGGGCGAGCCGAGCTTCGACGTCGTCGGGCAGGCGAATGCTGACAAGTGACATGACGATCCGTATGACATTGTGTAGTGCACCCGAGTGTACACGGTGCGACACGGTGCAGCAACGGTGTCCGATACCGGTCCGGCCCTATAATCGCCGCATGGCGTCGTGCCGACCCTGTATCGTCCTTGCCACGCTGACCGCGGCCGCCGCGCTCGCTGGCTGCGAGAGGTCGCGCGACGAGATCGCGCGGCACGAAGCGACGGTGTCGCGCTTCTGCCTCGACTGTCACAACGAGTTGGAGCAGGTCGGCGATCTCACGCTCGAATCGCGCAGCCTCGCCGCGGTCACCGACGATCCCGCCGCTTGGGAGAAGGTGGTGCGCAAGCTCCGCGGCGGCCTGATGCCGCCCGCGGACGGCGGTCCGCGGCCCGAGCGCGACGTGCGCGTGGAGTTCGTGTCATGGCTCGAGGGCGAGCTCGACCGTGCGGCCGCGGCCGCGCCGAATCCGGGCCGCACTGAGCCGTTTCACCGCCTAAACCGCAACGAGTATCAGAACGCGATCCGCGATCTGCTCGACGTCGAGGTCGACGTCGCGGAGCTCTTGCCGGCCGACGACGTGAGCTACGGTTTCGACAACATCGCAGGCGTTTTGAAAGTATCGCCGACGCTGCTGGAGCGCTACCTGACTGCCGCCGACAAAGTGAGCCGCCTCGCCGTCGGCCGCCCCGCGCCGTTCACGAACATCGATTACTTCCGCGTTCCCGACGACCGCTCTCAGGACCATCGCCTGTCGGGGCTGCCTTTCGGCACACGCGGCGGCACGGCCATTCGTTACACGTTTCCCGTCGACGGCGAGTACACGATCTCGACGAAGCTTGCGCGCGACTTGAACGAAAGCGTGCCGCTCTTCGCCGAGCCGCAGCACCTCGAGGTCAGCATCGACGGCGAGCGCGTCGCGCTCTTCACGCTCGATGCCGTGCCCGTGGAAGCCGCGTCCGACCCTCGCGCACAGGCGAGCGAGCTCATCGAGCCCATGATCAGCCAGATCACGCAACGTTTGCGCATCACACCGGAGCAGCGCGTGGAGCGCAATCACGCCGACGATAATTGGGAAGTGCGCGTGCCGGTCTATGCCGGCCCGCGCGACGTGATGGTGACGTTCATCGCGAAGACCGCTGCGCTCGACGAGACGGCGCGCTTGCCGTTCTTGCGGCCGTATCCCGCCGGCGTCAACGTGCCCGAGACGCGCATGGGCGCCTACTTGCGGAGCGTCGAGATCAGCGGACCCTACGCTGCGACGGGCACAGCGCCGACGTCGCCTAGCCGCGCGCGAATCTTCGTCTGCGAGCCGCAAAGCGCCGACGGTGACGAGCAGTGTGCGGCGACGATCCTCGCGACGTTGGCGCGCCGCGCCTATCGGCGTCCCGTGACCCGCACCGACGTCGAGCCGCTGCTCGCGTTCTATCGTGAAGGGCTCGCCGCGGACGGATTCGACGCCGGCATTCAGCTTGCGCTCAAGCGCTTGCTCGTCGCGCCCGAGTTCTTGTTCCGCATCGAGCAGGACCCCGAGGGTATCGCGCCGGACACGGTGTATGCGCTGACGGATCTCGAGCTAGCGTCGCGGCTGTCGTTTTTTCTTTGGAGCAGCATTCCCGACGACGAGCTCCTCGCCGTCGCCGCGCAAGGCAGCCTCAAGGATGACGCAGAGCTCGAGCGTCAAGTGCGTCGCATGCTCGCCGACCAGAGAGCCGATGAGCTCGTCGAGAGCTTCGCGGGCCAGTGGTTGTTCCTGCGCAACTTAGACGCGATCGTGCCCGTGCAGAGCGATTTCCCGGATTTCGACGACACGTTGCGCGAGGGCCTGCGGCGCGAGACCGAGCTCTTCTTCGCGAGCGTCGTGCGCGAGGACCGAAGCGCCCTCGATCTGCTCGACGCGGACTACACGTTCGTGAACGAGCGCGTCGCACGCCACTACGGAATTCCGAATATCAAAGGCAGCCATTTCCGGCGCGTGCACCTCGCCGCGGACGATCCGCGTCGCGGCTTGCTCGGCCACGGCAGCGTGCTTGCGGTCACCTCGTATCCGGATCGCACCTCGCCTGTCGTGCGCGGCAAGTGGATACTCGAGAATCTGCTCGGCACGCCGCCTCCCGAGCCGCCGGCGGACGTGCCGGAGCTCGAGGAAACCGACGGCGCGGGCTCGATCGTCTCGATGCGCGCGCGCCTCGCCGCGCACCGCGACAATCCGAACTGCGCGAGCTGCCATGCGCTCATGGACCCGCTCGGCTTCGCGCTCGAGAACTTCGATGCCGTCGGCCGGTGGCGCACGATCGACGAAGCGGGCACGACCATCGACGCGTCGGGCGCGCTGCCCGACGGCACGTCGCTCGAAGGCGTCGCCGGGCTCAAGACGGCGCTCTTGTCCTCGGACGGGTTCGTCACGACGCTAACCGAGAAGCTTCTGACCTACGCGCTCGGCCGCGGCATCGAGCCTTACGACATGCCGGCAGTGCGCGGGATCGTGAACGATGCGGCCGCGAGCGACTATCGGTTTTCGGCCTTGATCTTGGGCATCGTGAGGAGCACGCCTTTCCAAATGAGGAAGTCGCAGTGAGAAGATGGCGATCATGATCGTCACGAAACGCGTATTGCCGAGACGCACGTTTCTCCGCGGCATGGGGGTAGCGATCGGGCTGCCCCTGCTCGATGCGATGGTGCCGGCGCTCGGCGCTATCCCTAAGCCCGCGAAGCGGCTCGGCTTCATCTATCTCCCGAACGGCGTTGCGATGAATTTCTCCGGCATCAACTATTGGACGCCGAAGGGGCAGGGCACGGATTTTGCGCTCTCGCCGATCTTGACGCCGCTTGAGCCTTTCCGCGACCAGTTGAGCGTGATCAGCGGCCTTGCGCATCACGCGGCCGACGCGCACGACGACGGCGCGAACGGCGACCATACGCGCGCCACGAGCTCGTGGCTCACGGGCGTGCACTGTAAGCGCACCGAAGGCGCCGACGTCGAGAACGGGATCTCGACGGATCAGATCGCCGCGGAAGTTTTGGGGCGAGACACCGTGCTGCCGTCGCTCGAGCTTTCGATCGATCTCAACTTCTTGGCGGGTCAGTGCGAGAACAGCTACAGCTGCGTGTACTTGAACACGCTCGCGTGGCGCTCACCGACGGCGCCGCTGCCGACCGAGAACAATCCGCGCCTCGTATTCGAGCGTTTGTTCGGCAACGGCGGCACGGCCGCGCAGCGCGTCGCGCTCGCGCAGGAGAACCGCAGCATCTTGGACTCGGTGACCCAAGACTTCGCGCGCTTGACGCAAACGCTCGGACCCGCTGATCGACGCCAAGTCGATGACTACCTTTCGGCCGTGCGCGAGGTCGAGCGGCGCATCGAGGCCGTCGAGACGCTCGGCGTCGATTCGGGGTTGCCGGCGCTCGAGCGCCCGCGCGGGATCCCGGAACGCTTCGACGAGCACGTCAAGCTCATGTACGAGCTCCAGTGGCTCGCGTTTCAAGCCGACATGACGCGCGTCGTGACCTTCATGCTCGGCCGCGAGCTGAATTTCCGCACGTATCCCGAGATCGGCATCAACGAGGGACACCACGGCTTGTCGCATCACCAAGATCGGCCCGAGCAGCTCGAAAAGCTTTCGCGGCTCAATGCGTATCAGACCGCGCTTTTCGCGTGGTTCCTCGGCAAGCTCAAAGCGACGCCCGACGGTGACGGCACTTTGCTAGATCATTCGTTGTTCCTGTATGGAGCATCTTTGAGCAACCCGAACCTGCACGCGCACTACGATCTGCCGCTGACGCTCGTCGGCGGCGGCAGCGGCCGGCATGCGGGCGGCCGCCACCTCGTGTTCCCGCCCGAGACGCCGATGACGAATCTGCTCTTGAGCTTGCTCGATGCGGCCGGCGTGCCCGCAGAGTCGCTCGGCGACAGCACGGGCCGTCTCGACATCGAGCCGTTGGCGGGCGTATAGCGCCCGCGCCGCGCGTTCGTCATGAGAGCATTCGTCTTGGTCGCGGTCGCCTCCGGCCTCGGCGCGACGGCCGCCGCCGACGCCGACGGCACGACGCCGCTGCACTGGGCCGTGCATGACGGAGACCTCGAGCGCGCGGTCGTGCTCATGAACGAAGGCGCGGACGTCGATGCCGCGAACCGTTATGGCGTAACCCCGCTCCATCTCGCGAGCGAAAACGGCCACGCGGCGATCGCCGAAGCTTTGCTCGATCGCGGCGCGGACCCGAACACGGCGCTGCCCGAAGGCGAGACCGCGCTCATGACGGCCGCGCGCACGGGCGACGTCGCGACCGTCGAAGCGCTGCTTGAGGCCGGCGCCGACGTGAATGCGAAGGAAACGTGGAAAGGGCAGACGGCGCTCATGTGGGCGGCCGCCGAAAACAATGCGGCGGCCGTGACGGCGCTCATCGCGGGCGGCGCCGACATCGGCGCGCGCTCGAATGGCGGCGAGTTCACGGCCCTGCTATTCGCGGTGCGCGGCGGCGCGATGGACGCGCCGCGGGCTTTGCTCGACGCGAGCGCCGACGTCAACGGTACGCTCGCCGACGGCACGAGCGCGCTCGTGCTCGCGGTCACGAATGCGCACTATGAGCTTGCGGCGCTCCTGCTCGAGCGCGGCGCCGATGCAAACGCCGCGGCCCAGGGCTGGACCGCGTTGCATCAGATCGCGTGGTCACGGCGCTGGAACATGGGATTCAATCTGCCCGGGCCCGTTGAGACCGGCAACCTCGACAGTCTCGAGCTTGCGCACCGGCTCGTGACGCACGGCGCGGACGTGAATGCGCGTCAGACTAAAGAGCCGACCGACGGCAATCGCAACAAATTGAGCCGCATCGGTGCGACGCCGTTCCTGCTCGCCGCGAAAGCAGCCGACGTGCCGTACATGCAGACGCTCCTCGGGCTCGGCGCCGATCCCGCGATCATGACGGAGCAAGGCACGACCGCGCTCATGGCCGCGGCCGGTGTCGGCATCTGGGCACCCGGTGAGAATCCCGGCACGCACGAGGAAGCGCTCGCGGCGGTCAAGCTCGCGTTCGAGGTCGGCGGCGGCGCCGTCAACGACGTCGACGCGAACGGCGAGACGGCGCTGCACGGCGCCGTCTATCGCGGCGGCGCGATCCCGATCATCGAGTTTCTCGCCGCGCACGGCGCCAAGCTCGACGTCGTCAACAGCCACGGCTGGACGCCGCTCACCGTCGCCGACGGCGTCGAGTACACGCCGGCCGTGCTCAAGCGCTATCCGGAAGCGGCGGCGCTGCTCCGTAAGCTGCTCGCCGAGCAGGGTCTACCCGTGCCCGAGTCTACCCAACCCGGACGCTAATCTGGTAGGAGCGAGCTTCGCTCGCGATCCAGATTTTGTAGGAGCGAGCTCCGCTCGCGATTCTCACATTCGCGAGCGAAGCTCGCTCCTACGGCGCCGCCGACGAAGCAGTCGCGGCGGTTTCGAGTGTCGCGAACGGGATGACGCCGCCGTGGCCGCCGACGATCGTTTCGACCTCGAGGCCGAGCTCGCCGATCGCTGCGTAGAGCGCAGTCGCGTCCGGGCTTGGGCCGCCGAAGAACAAATCGCTCTGAAACAGGACGCCCGTGCTCGGCACATAGGCGATCACTTTGGGATTGACGTGCGGGATCGTCGTGAGCTCATGGAGCTCCAGCCGTTGACCGCCTTCCTCGACCACGGTCATGCCCGAGAACACTTCGACGGCGCCGACCTCGCCGCCACCGCCCGCGGCGCGCGCAAGCTGGTCCGGAGGATTCGTGTGCGGCGCTTCGACGATGCCGCGCAATTCCGCTTCGTGGCCGGCGGCGACGAGCACGGTGGCACCGACGGCCGCGAGCGCGCGAATGCCGCCCGTGTGGTCGTAGTGCGGGTGCGTCGGCGCGACATAGCGGATCGGCTTGCCGATCTCTTCTTCGATGCGGCGCACGAGCGTCTCGCTCTGCGCTTCGGTGTACGGTCCTTCGACGACGGCGACGAACGTCGGGAACTCGACGACCATGCTATGGTGCGAGTACCCGACCGCGTGATAGACGTTCGGCGTCACTTCGTTCCAAACGAGCGGCGCGACGCCGCCTTCGGTGGCAACGACTTGGCGCGCCTGCTCGAGCGCGTCCTCGGGGATCGTAAAGATCCCGAGCGCGGCGGGATCGTTGATCGTGATCGAGTCGTAGTCGATCGACGAATAGGGCCGGCCGTCCTTGCGGATCGTGACCGAATGCGGCAGCACGAGCTCGCCCACGGGGCGGTAGTCGGCCAATATGTACTCGGCGTCGACGTCGCCGAGCATGGTCTCCGTATCGAGCGTCACGAACCCATCAAGCAACTCCGTCGCTGCATCGAAATAGAGCTCGACGTTTTCGCCCGATGGCAGCTGCGCAGTTCCGTACAGGCTCGTGCCGCCATTGAACGCGCGTTCCTCCGCGACTTGTTGAGCAGACGCCGTCGCCGCGGCCGCGAGCGCGACCGTGATGACGTTTCTCTTGAGCAGCATCTCCGGCGAGTTCTGCGTCGCCCAGCTGAAGAGGCCGTTCGGCGAGGTCACGATGTTTGGGCGATTCGGTCCCGTGGCCCAGCCGACAGGCTCGCCTTCGAAGGTCGTCAGCACTTCCGTGCGGTGCTGCATGAATCCGCCGCTCACAACATCGTAGTCGAGAGCCGCGCGCCCTTGGCTCAGATCGAGCGTCTCGGTGACGCCCGCGAGCGAGCCCATCGGGTCCTCGCCGCCCGTGACCGCGATCTGCCCCATGCGCGTGCGGGTTCCGTCGCCGCTGAGCACGATGGCCTGCACGGCTTCGAGCGCGGCGCGCCCGCCCATCGCTTCGACGAGCCCTTGCGCGAGCTCGGCCGTCGTTCTCGACGGCGCGGAGGCTTCGTCTTCGGAGCCGGCCGGGGGCTCGCTCGGCGAGCAAGCGCACAACAACAGCAACGAAGAGCCAAGAACGATGAAGCGTTGCGCGTGCGGCATTAGTGTTCTCCCTGTGGCGCGCCGGCTGATCGCTTGATTCTACTCGGATGCACGGCCGCTTACAGGCCGAGCTCCCGGCCGACTTTGCCGATCGCCTGCTTGAGTGAAGCCGCAGAGATCCTGCCGAGCTTGGTCGCATCGGCGACCTCGATCGTCGCGATTTTTGCGGTGCGAACGACCGATGGCACAGGCAATCCGGCGGTTGCGAGGTTGCTTATGGTCATGTCCCCGGGCCAGCCTCGATTTTCGGCGCTCGTGATCATGAGGACCCAGAGAAGTCCGTGCGCCGTTTCCAGGCCTCCGGTCGAGATCACGAGGGCGGGCCGATATTGGCGCGTTGCGCGGTCCGTGTAGGGAAACGGCACTTTGATGACGTCACCTTGCTTAAAGCTTGCCATACGCCTTCTTGTCCGCCTCCGAGCTCCATTCACCAAATGTACGGAAGGGATCATCGCTTGCCTTTTCCCGGCGTGCCTTAGTGAGAATCACCCTTTCTTCTTCAATTTGATATATCAATTCATCGCCTTCCTTGAGATGCAAGGCGGCACGAACGGGTTGCGGAATTGTCGTTTGCGCTTTGCTGGTCAGCTTGCTCGTAATCATACGGCCCCCGTTCGGTAAGGATAATCCTTACGGTAAGGAATAGCCTTACCCCTGTCAAGGCTATACTGCCTTGTATGCGAAGCTCGCGCTCTATCGGCGTGCTTGCCGCGATGATCGCGGCGCTCGGCTGCACGCGCGAGCCGCCGCCCGACGCCGAGGTGTTGCTCGATCTCGACGCGCCGGCGCTCGCGCAAGAGCTTGCCGCGGGACGCGTCTCGGCCGAAGCGATCACGCGCGCGGCGCTCGAGCGCATTGCCGCGCTCGACGATCAAGGCCCGACGCTCAATGCGATCATCGAGGTCAACCCCGACGCGATCGACATCGCGCGCGAGCTCGATCGCCGCCTCGCGGCGCAAGGTCCCGTCGGACCATTGCACGGCGTGCCGGTCGTGCTCAAAGCCAACATCGACACGGGCGATTCCATGGCGACGAGCGCGGGCTCGCTCGCGCTCGTCGGGCACCATGCGGCCGTCGATGCCGATCTCGTGGTCAGACTCCGTGAGGCCGGCGCGGTCATTCTCGCGAAAGCGAACCTCAGCGAGTGGGCGAACTTTCGCTCGCTGAGCTCGACGAGCGGCTGGAGCAGCTTGGGCGGGCAGACGCGCAACGCCTACGTGCTCGATCGCAATCCTTGCGGCTCGTCGAGCGGCTCGGCCGTCGCCGTCGCCGCGGGTCTTGCGCCGCTTGCGGTCGGCACGGAGACCGACGGCTCGATTGTGTGCCCGGCCGGCGCTAACGGTGTCGTCGGCATCAAACCCACGCTCGGCCTCGTGAGCCAACGCGGCATCATTCCGATCGCAGCGAGCCAGGACGCGGCTGGGCCGATGGCGCGCACGGTGGCAGGCGCGGCGTTGCTGCTCGCCGCGATGCAGACTGTATCCGACGCACCAAGCACGTACGCGACCGCGCGCACGGACTTGCGCGGAGTGCGCTTGGGCGTCGTGCGCGACTACATGGGTGCGGGGCAATACGCCGAAGTCGAGGCGCTGTTCGCACGCTCGCTCGAGCGGCTCGACGAAGCAGGCGTGGCACTCGTCGACCCGATCGCGCTTGCGCTTCCCGAAGGCGTGCGTGACGCGGAGCTCCAAGTGCTGCTCTACGAGTTCAAGGCCGGCATCGACACGTATCTCGCGGCCGCGCACGTCGAGCCGGGCTCGCTTGAAGCATTGATTGCTTTCAACGATGCACGCGCGAGCGAGGTCATGCCGCATTTCGGCCAGGAGGTGTTCGTCATGGCGGCGCAGCGCGGCGACTTGGCGGGGCCCGAGCACGCAGTCGCAGTCGCCTCGAGTCAGGAGGTCATGCGCGAGCGGCTCGCGGCGCTCTTCGCCGACCACGATCTCGACGCGCTCGTCGCGCCCGTCAACACGCCCGCGTGGAAAACGGACTGGGCGAACGGCGACACGTTTCACCTTTCGAGCTCGAGCATGGCAGCGATGTCGGGCCGGCCGAGCATCGCCGTTCCGGCCGGGCTTGTCGGCGAGCTGCCGGTCGCGATCGCGTTCGTCGGCGAGCCGTTCGGCGAGGCGGCGGTCATCGAGATCGCGGCCGTGTTCGAGCGAGCTCGCGGGCCGCTGCCGCGACCTAAGTTCCTGCCGACCTTGGAGCCTTGAGGGCCTCGGGCTAGTGCGGCCGCGCGACGATTCGCGCGATAATCAGCACGCAACGACCAAAAGGATCACTCGGGGAGTCGCCATGTTTCGAACGATCACGCTCATCGTCGCGATGGGTGCGGCGGCCGGCGCCGCCGCGCATCACAGCACCGTCGCGATCTACGATTCAAGCCGGACGATCGAGGTCACGGGCGTCGTCGAGGACATCTCGTGGCGCAATCCGCACGGACGGATATTACTGCGCGCCCCGGACGAGGCCGGCGCCCCCGTCGAGTGGGAAGTCGAGATGCCGGCCATCGTGATTTTGCGCATCTTGGGTATAGGCCAGGACTTCATCGCGGCCGGCGACCGCATCACGATCGCGGGTCTTCCCGCGCGAAGCGGCGGTCCCGAGATGAACGCACGCAACGTGCTCTTATCGAGCGGCTACGAGCTCGCGTTCGGCGACAACACGCCGTACTTTCCGGCCGGCAAGAACGGCAACTTGATCGGACGCTCGTACGACGACTCGAACGTCGACGAGGCGATCGCCCAAGCCGACGGCATCTTTCGCGTCTGGGCCACGAACATGACCGACCCCGCCGCGTTTCCGATGTTCAAGGGCGGCTACCCGCTGAACGCCGCGGCCGAAGCCGTCGTCGCCGAGTGGGATCCGCTCGACAACGATCTTTTGCACTGCGGCACCAAGGGCCAGCCGCTCATCATGATCACGCCGGCACCGATCGAGCTCGTGCGGGACGGCGACACCATTCTCATGAAGATCGAGGAATACGATGCGTTGCGCGTCATCCAGATGAACGCGGACGCGGTAGCGCCCGCGGAGCACACGCAGTTCGGCTTTTCGCGCGGGCGTTTCGAAGGCGAGACGCTCGTTATCGAGACCGATCACCTTCAAGCGCAGTATTTCGACCCGGACGGCGTGCCGCAGAGCGAGAGCATGCAGACGGTCGAGCGCTTCACGCCGAACGCCGCGTACGATCGGCTCGACTATCGCATCACGGTCACCGATCCCGTGTATTTCACTGAGCCGTTCGATCTCACGCGCTACTTCGTGTGGAAGCCCGAAATGAGCGTGCAGCCGTACGAGTGTCTAGAGCGCGACTAGTAGAGCTTGAAGGCGTACAGCATGTCGCCGCTTGCGACGAGGATGTATTGATCGCCGTCGAGTAAATAGGTTTGCGGCGCGTTCGAGACGTTGCCGATGCGCGAATGCCAGAGCGGCCGGCCGTCGGCGGGATCGCGCGCGACGATGTTGCCGCCGCGGTCGCCGGCGAACAGCAAGCCTCCGGCTGTCGTCAGCACGCCGTTCGCGAGGCTACCGCCGGACGGATATTCGACGCTCCAGCGGATCTCGGCCGTCGTCGGATCGATGGCTTTGAGGTACGAGCGTGCCTCGACCTGGATCTCTTCCTTGCCGCCGAGGCCCATCGCGCCGCGCGGATCCAACTCCGTCTGGTAATACATCGCCCAGGCCTCGGCCACGGTCACGTAGAAGAGGCCCGTGTCGGGGCTGTAGCTCGGCGGCGGCCAGTTCGACGCGCCCTGATTAGCATTCGAGACGAGCGCGCCCGAGACGTGATGGTCCTTGGCCGGGATGCGCACGGGCTGACCGAGCTCGTTGAGCTCGTCCTCTGCCCAATTCACGGTGTTCGAGAATTTGCCCGTGACGATGTGCTCGCCGTTCGTGCGGTCGACCGTGAAGAAGTAACCGTTGCGCGCGGCCGTCATGACGACCTTGCGGAGCTCTCCGTCGATCTCGATATCGGCGAGGATCGGCGTCTGCGCCGAGTCCCAATCGTGCGTGTCGTTCGGCGACGTCTGGTAGTACCAAGCCATCTCGCCCGTGTCGACGTCGAGCGCGATCAGCGAGCACGTGAACAAGGCTTCCATGTCGCCGCGCGGCTCGGCGAAATAAGCGGGCTTCGGCTCACCGGTGCCGAAAATATAGAGGTTCGTCTCCGGGTCGTACGAGCCCGGCACCCACGGGTTGCCGCCGCCGTGGCGCGCGGCATCCAAGTCCTTCCACGTATCGAGCCCGGGATCGCCCTCGTTCATCGGCACCGTGTAGAACTTCCACTGCAATTCGCCGGTCTCCGGATCGAACGATTGCAGAAAGCCCGGTGCATCGAGATCGTTGCCCGTGCCGACGAGCACGTGATCACCGACGACGACGGGCGCGGGCGTCGAGAAGTATTGCTCGTCGAGGCTCGCGATCTCGACGTACCAGCGTTCCCTGCCCGTGCGCGCGTCGAGCGAGACCAAGAAGTTGTCGGGCGTCTCGAGGAAGAGATACTTACCCCACATCCCTAAGCCGCGGTTGCCGATGTGCGTGCCGCCGAGCGTTTTCCACCAGTAGTGCCAGAGCACGCGGCCGTCGCGCGCGTCGACGGCCCACGCGTTGTCGGGCGCCGAAAGATAGAGGATGCCGTCGACCATGAGGATCGAGCCGCGGATGTTCGCAAGGACAGAGGCGAACAATTCGCCGTCGCCGGGTCCGCCGCTTTGTACGGGCACGGCGCGATCGTTGGGGCCGGCCGTCACGCGCGCGGCCCACGCAAGCGTCAAGTTCTGCACGTTCGATTGGTTGATCTCGTCGAGCGTGCTGTAGCGGCGTCCCGAGTAGTCGCCGGAGTAGGTCGGCCAGGAGTCGGCGGATGGGTTCAGGATTTCGTCGGGGGTGAGGCCTTCCGAAGCGCCGGGCTGCGCGGACACGGAAGCCGCGAGCAGCAATGCCATTCCTGTAGGAGCGAGCTTCGCTCGCGAATTCTTTAAGAATCG
>DATCIQ010000125.1:0-5371 GCA_036507635.1 Gammaproteobacteria bacterium | reverse complement strand
GCCGCGCTCGCGCCGTCGAATCCGGCCGTTCCGTTGGCTGCGGGGCTCATCGCGCTCGGCGCTCTAATCGTTGCCGGGTATTTGCAGAACGTGCGGGCGACGCATGACTTCGGGCTGACCACGGAGCTTGCGCTGCTTGCGACCTACGTGCTCGGTGCGACCGCAGCTCTCGGATATC
The DNA here is from genome assembly GCA_036507635.1 of Gammaproteobacteria bacterium. Lineage (GTDB taxonomy): Bacteria > Pseudomonadota > Gammaproteobacteria > Steroidobacterales > Rariloculaceae > DATBLZ01. The sequence goes on along the minus strand of DATCIQ010000125.1, from coordinate 5,193 downwards.
CGTTCGAAGCGGCGGCAGGCGCCATCGTCATGGCGCTGCTTCTCGGGTTCAAAACCGAGGTTCATCGCGTCGTCGAAAGTCTCGAACGTCACGAGCTCGTCGCAACCTTGCAGCTCTTGCTCATCGCGGCAGTGCTCGTGCCGCTGCTGCCGGCGCGCGATCTCGGGCCTTGGCAGGCCGTGAACCCGCGGATCATCGGTATGCTCGTACTGCTGATCGCCGGTTTGTCGTATGTCGGCTACTTCGCCGCGCGCATGCTGGGACCGCATCTCGGTCTCGCGCTGACGGCGTTGTTCGGCGGGTTGAGCTCTTCGACGGCCGTGACGGTCGCCTACGCCCGACGCTCGCTCGCGGTGGCCGACCACGCTTGGCTGTTCGGTGCCTGCATCGCGCTCGCCGCGGCGACGATGGTCCCGCGGATCGCCGCGGCGATTGCCGTGCTCAACGCGGGTCTACTTGCCGGCCTGTGGCCGACTTTCCTCGTCCTCGCGATCGTTCCGCTCGTGCCGTTGGCTCGTGTCCTGCTCAGGAAACGCCGCACGCACGCTGAAACCGACATCAAGCTCTCGAATCCGCTCGAGCTGCGCACGGCGCTCACATTCGGCGCACTGCTCTCGGTATTGTTCATTGCGGCTGCTGCATTGCAGGAGCACCTCGGCGACGCGGGTATCTATGCGGCGGCGGCCGTCGCCGGCCTCGTCGACGTCGACGCGATCAGCGTCCTGCTGGCGCGCGGCGCCGGGCGTACGATCGAGGAAGCGACGGCGCAACGGGGAATCGTCATCGCGCTCCTCGTCAATACCGCATCCAAGGCCGCTTTGGCGGCGGCTTTGGGAGGCGTTCCGATGTTGCGCACGGCAACGCTAACGCTTGCCGTCGCGCTGATCGCGGCCGCACTGACCGCAGCGCTGACGCTGGGTTAGCATACGCTTACGACCTGCTTCACGGCGATCGACAAATGGTTGCATGCCGTCACGCACGCGCCGCACGGCTCGATTCCACAAAGGGATTATTAGCCGTACAATCCTTTCTCACGGCGGTTCCCTCGAACTATCCATCGGGCGAAAGAATGGACCTATCAGGCGAACGCGCGCGCAATCTCCTGGACGCCGCCCCCGATCCCACGGTCGTCGTGGCGGCGGACGGCATCATTGCGTTTGCCAACGCGCAGGTCCGCGAGACCTTCGGTTACGAGCCCGCCGACCTCGTCGGCCGCAACGTCGAGTGCTTGTTGCCGCCGCGCTTTCGTGGTCAGCACCCTGCGCACCGCGACCGGTTCTTCGCGCGACCCGTGGTGCGCCCCATGGGCGCCGGCCTCGAGCTCTATGGCTTGCACAAGGACGGTCACGAGTTTCCCGTCGAAATCAGTCTGAGCCCGATCATGACGAGGCAAGGCTTGCTCGTCATCAGCGCGATTCGCGACGTGACGAGCCAAGAACAGGCGAAGCGCCAGCTCGCCGAGGCGAATCGCGCCAAGAGCCGCTTCCTCGCCGCGGCCAGCCACGATCTGCGCCAACCCCTACAGGCTTTGAATCTCCTCACCGGCGCTGCGCGGCGAAACACGACCGACGGTTCCTTGCTCAGAACGATCGTCGAGCGCCAACAGCGCGCGCTCGACTCGATGTCGGGTTTGTTGAACTCGTTGCTCGATATCAGCAAGCTCGACGCGGGCGTTGTGGTGCCAGAGATCACCCACTTCGCGATCGACGAGGTGCTCGGTTCGCTGCGTTCAGATTTCGAAGACCAGGCCCGCGAGCGCGGCCTCGAGCTCATTATCGAAGACTCGGGCCATGCCGCCTACACCGACCGGGGCCTTCTCGAGCAGCTATTGATGAACCTCGTCGCGAACGCTCTCCGTTATACGCACGAGGGCCGCGTCGTCGTGCGCGGTCGGCGCAATGCAGACAGGATCGACCTCGAGGTCGCGGACACGGGCGTCGGAATTGCCGCGCCGGACCTCGACCGCATTTTCGACGAGTTCTACCAGGTCGATCGCGGCACACGCCGGCCCGAGGGACTCGGTCTCGGCTTGTCGATCGTCAAGCGGCTCGCACGGCTCTTGGGCTTCACCCTCGATGTGAAATCGGTTCCCCGCCGGGGATCCCAATTCACGGTATCAGTGCCTGCCGGCCGAATGCCCGCGAAACGCAGCTCCCAACCCCCCGTGACTGCCGCGCCGCGCGGCAAACACGTGCTCGTCATCGATGATGAGCCCGCCGTCGCGCACGCGACGAGCCTGCTGCTCGAGATCGAAGGCTTCGACGTCGCTGTCGCGACCTCGGTGCAGGAGGCGCTCGCGAGCGCCGCCGCCCGCGCGCCCGACGTCATCGTCAGCGACCATCACTTGCGCGGCGGCGAGACGGGCGCCTCCGTCGTCGCAGCTGTGCGCCACGCACTGCACGCGGAGATACCCGTCGTGCTCGTCACCGGCGATACGGCACGAGCCGTCGCCGAGCACGGTGTGTCGAACGCCCAGTTGCTGACGAAGCCGTTGCATGGAGACGAGTTGCTCAAGGCGATTCATCGCCAGCTCGGCGCCGGCCGCGCCTGAGCGCTGCTATTCTCCGGGTCGGCCAGTCTCGCGCCGTTGCTCGGGAAGTTGCCGCTCGCGTTGTCGCCTGTGCGCCGCCAAGAGCTCCACCACCTCGCGATCATCGATCTGTGGGAAGTGCTCGTACCACCTGCCGACGGCGATATACGGCTCCGGCACCGAAAGGACGGCGACCAAATCCGCGCTGCGCTCGAGCTCGGCTACGGCCTCCCGGGAAGCCGTCGGCGCCGCAACGATGATGCGTTGCGCCCGCAGCGCTTTGACCGCCGCGACGGCGGCGCGCATCGTCGAGCCCGTCGCAATGCCGTCGTCGACGAGAATCGCGATCTTGCCGTCGAGCACGAGCGGTGGACGCTCGGCCCGGTAAGCGCGGTCCCGCCGCGCAAGCTCCGCCCGCTCCCGCGCAATGATCGGCTCGAGGTCGCGCTCGTTGAGCGCAAGCCCGGCGAGTGCTTCGTCGTTGTAAACGACCACGCCGCCGGCGATCGCGCCCACCGCGAACTCCGGATTGAACGGTGCACCGAGCTTGCGCACGAGAAACACGTCGAGCGGTGCGTTCAGGGCTTGTGCCAACTCGTACGCGACGGGCACGCCGCCGCGCGGCAATCCCAATACGATCACGTCACCTGTCGGGGGTTGACGCAGAAACCATTCGCCGAGCTGGTGACCGGCATCGCGACGATCTCTGAATATTTGCACGACCGCAGTATGCGGCGCCGTTCCTGCGATGCAAATGCGGCTCGTACGTATATGATTGAGTATCTTCGCTACCGACGATCACGCCGTGCCGCATCCTGAAGTCACGCTGGCGACGAAACTCGAATTCCTGCGGTGCGCCGATTCGTATCCGCACCGACCGGACGACGTTGAGCTCATCGAGACCCACTTCGCTTGTCTCTTCCTCGCCGGGCCGCTCGTCTACAAGCTCAAAAAGCCCATCCGGTTTCACGAGATCGACTTCACCACCGTGGATTTGCGGCGCGCCAACTGTGACTACGAGCTTAAGCTCAACCGGCGGCTGGCTGCGGCGATCTATATCGACGTCGTCCCGCTCAGCATGGCGGATTCCGGCTTGGTCCTCGAGACCCAGGACCGCGGGCCGGTCGTCGATTGGCTCGTCAAGATGCATCGCTTGCCGCGCGAGCGCATGCTCGACGCACGTGCGGCAGCCGGCCCCGTGGGTAGCGACGAGCTGCGCAAGCTCATTGCGAAACTTGCCGCCTTCTATTCGCGCACGTCCCGCGCGCCTTGGGACGGTGCGCAGTATCGGCTGCATCTCGAGCGGCACATACGAGCGCAGGGCGAGCAGTTGCTCACGTACCGGTCCTTGCTCGGTGCCGGCCGCATCGAAAGCGTCGTCGCCGCAGAGCTCGCCTCGTTGCGCACCGGAACCGCAGCGTTCGAGGCGCGCTGCACCCGCGGCCGCGTCGTTGATGCGCATGGGGACCTGCGCCCCGAGCACATCCTGCTCGGCGACGAGCCGCAAGTCATCGATTGCTTGGAATTTTCGGCCGAGCTCCGTCTGCTCGACACTGCGGAGGAAATCGCCTTCCTCGCGCTCGAATGCACACAGCTCGGAAGAGCCGATTTGGCCCGCGAAGTCGTCGCAATTTACCGCGAGCTTTGCGACGACCCTGTGCCGCAGCGCCTGTTCGACTTCTACTACGTTCGCCGTGCGCTCGTGCGCGCGCTACTCTGCGCTTGGCATCTCGGCGAGCCTTTGTCCGAGCCGCTGCGACACCACTGGCGCGAGCGTGCGAAGACGTATCTCGAAGCGGCGCTCGCCGCCATCGCGCGTACACTGTAGGAGCGAGCTTCGCTCGCGACCTTTTTCTTTTTCAAGATCGCGAGCGAAGCTCGCTCCTACAAAGACAAAGACGGCATGCGCGCGATGCGACGCACGGCGGCGGCGAAAAGGGAGGCGGTTTCGAGGACGACGAGCCTCGCGCCGAGCGCGGGACAGCGCGCCCGCACGTCGCCGATTGTGTCGGTCGCGACAATGGAGTCGATGTCCGCGCCGCCGAGACTTGTAGCCGCGTCCGCCGTAAAGACTCCATGCGTCACCGCAGCGTGCACTTCCGTCGCACCACGCTCGCGGCTCGCCCGCGCCGCGCGCGCAATCGTCGTGCCGGTGCTCGCGAGATCGTCGACGATGATCACCGCCGCATCGCGCACGTCGCCCGCGAACGCCGAGCCGCTCACGCGCCCTTCGCTGCGATACTTCTCCATGAACGCAAGCTCGACGGTGCGCCGCGCCGAGCTCGCAAGCAATTCCGCAAACGCCTTGGCGCGTTTCACGCCGCCCGCATCGGGCGACAGCACGACGACGCGCTTTTTGGCCGCTATGCGCGCGTTGAAATGCGCAACCATGAGGGGCGCGGCCTCGAGATGCTCTTTCCGGCACCGGAATGCGTTCTCGAACGCTGCAACGTTATGCACGTCCATCGTTACGATGGTGTCGAGACCCACGGCCTCGAACAGAGCCGCGACGTAGCGCGTCGTCACGGGATCGCGCGCTTTCGTGCGCCGGTCCTTACGCGAATAGGCAAGATAAGGGACGATCGCGGTGACTTCGGCGGCCGCGGCGTCCTTGAGCGAACCTATGAAAAACAACAAACGGCAGAACTTGTCGTTCGCGCTCT
>DATCIQ010000124.1:0-9344 GCA_036507635.1 Gammaproteobacteria bacterium | reverse complement strand
GGAGCTCGAAAAGCTCATCGACTACGAAGTTGCCGAAGTGACGGCGGCCGCCACGTTTTATATGGCGGAGGTGTATTACGACTTCGCCCGCTCGCTGCTTGAGTCCGAGCGGCCGACGGGATTGGATGCCGCCGAGCTCGCTGAGTACGAAGAGGTCATCGAGGAAGAGGCGTTTCCGTTCGAGGATCTCGCCATCGAAGTCCATGAAAAGAATCTCGAGCTGACCGCCGCAGGCGTATACAACCGCTGGATCGAGAACAGTGTCGGCCGGCTCGCGGACCTCATGCCGGGACGCTATGCGAAGGAGGAGGAGAGCTTCGGCTTCTTGGGCTCGCTCGAAAGCTTCACATACGTGTCGCCGGCCGTGGCGGCTCTCGCCGAGGCGGGCGCGTACGCCGCGCAGCCCGTCGAGACGGCGGGGCGCGCTGGCCGGCGGGTCCGTGGCGGCACTCAAAAGGGGACCACGGCGCATCTCGAGGTCACGGAGGGGACCGGTTTCACGATCACGGAACAAGGGCGGATCGGCGCCGAAGTCCGCACGCAATACGAGAGCGCGCTCCGCTACCTCGAGCAGGGGTTATACGAGTTAGGCATCGCCGCGCTGGTGCAAGTTACCGAGCGGGCCCCGGAGCTCGCGAGCCCCTACATCGAGCTCGGCATGGCGTATAGCCGCGCCGGCGATCTCGAACGAGCCGAAGCAAGTCTCGTGAAGGCGTTGGATTTGAGCGGCGCTCATCCGGTCGCGCACAACGAGCTCGGCTTGATCTATCGCAGGCGGGGACGTTTCGCGCTCGCGCGCGAGAGCTACGAGCAGTCGCTCGCCGCCTACGCCGAGTTGCACTTCGCGCGCAAGAACCTCGCCATACTTTGCGATCTGTACCTGCGCGATCTCGTTTGCGCTCTCGAGAATTACGAGGCGTACAGCGCGCTGGTTCCGGAGGATGCGCAAGCCGCTATCTGGATCGCCGATATTCGCAGCCGACTGAATCCGTAGGGAGGAACCATGTTGAGAACAATCCTTTCGTGCGCGGCGCTGCTCTTACTCACAGGCCCGGCGCTCGCTCAGGCGCCTGCTGAAACGCCCGCTGAGACGCCGGCCGCGAGACCCGCGGAGCCGTCCGAAGGCGAGGCGAAAACCCTGGCCGGCATGTCGATCTTGGGCAATCAAGAAGCGCCGAAATCGCTCGTGATCGTGCCCTGGAAGAGCTCCGAGATCGGCTCAGGGATAGGCGTGTCGAGGGCGCTCGACACGAGCATCCGCCCCGTCGACAAAGAAGTGTTTATGCGTGAGCTCCGGTACTACCAGATCAGGGCGAGCGGGACGCAGTAGCGCCGTGCATCGACGCTTTGCTCGCGCGAGTGATGGCTTGATAGCGTCGCCAAACAGCGACAATTCGCGGTCACACGTCACATTCCGATCGTGGACTGCATCACATTTTCATCGGTGCCGACGCTATTAGGCTAGGCGCGCTTCGACAGTTCGCACTTCCGTGCGTCAGAGGATTGAATGATGGACGCCATGTACGCAATCGTGAATTTCTTCGTCTCGGGCGGCATTTTCATGTATCCGATCTTGCTCGTGTGCGCCGTCGGAACGGCGATCGCGATCGAGCGGTACGTCACGCTGAGCCTCGTGACGTCGAAGAACCGGGCGATGTGGGCCAAGCTCCAGCCGGTGCTCACGCGACGCGAGTTCGACAAAGCGCGCGAGATCACGAGCAAGGACGACTCCACCATCGCGCAGCTCCTGAACATGGGACTCGAGAGGCAGGGCGCCGTGCGGCGGCGCGACGACATCGAGATCGCCATGGAGGAATGCATGATGGAAATCCTGCCGCAGCTCGAGAAGCGAACGTCGTACGTCGGCCTCGCGGCCAATATCGCGACGCTGCTCGGTCTGCTCGGAACGATCATGGGCCTGATCCAAGCCTTCACGGCCGTCGCGAACGCCAATCCCGCGGAGAAGGCCGACCTGCTGTCGGCCAGTATCTCCGTGGCGATGAACACGACGGCCTTCGGCCTCATCGTCGCGATCCCGCTGCTCGTGACGCACACGGTGCTCGCGCAGAAGACGGGCCAGATCGTGGCGGCCCTCGAAATGGCGTCCGTCAAGACGCTGAACGCGATCTACTCGACGGCGAAACGTCAGTTCGACGTGGCGGCCTGACCCCGCGCGGGTGATCGCAAGGGACTCGGCATGAGGAAGCATCACTACAAGTTACAGACACAGGAGGAGGCGGAGCTTTCCGTCACGACCTTCTTGAACCTCATGGTGGTGCTGGTGCCGTTTCTTTTGATTACCGCGGTCTTCTCGCGCATGACGATCGTGGAGCTCAACCTGCCGAGCGCAACGGGCGGCCCCGCACCCGACGAGATAGGGTTCCAACCCGAGGTGATCGTCCGCGAGGGCGGCATCGAGGTCACCAACGGCACGTCGGTGATTGCCGCGATTCCGAAGCTCGACGGCGAGTACGATCTCGCGACGCTGTCGGAGTACATGCTCTCGCTCAAGCTCGACTACGCGGAAGTCGAGGATATGTCCGTGCTGCTCGAGCCGCAGATCCCATACGACTATCTGATCCAAGTGATGGACGCGGTGAGAACCACGGAGGTTCCGGACGAGACCGCGGAAGGCGGGTTCACTCGGGTCGCTCTGTTCACGGCGATCTCGGTCGGAGAAGCGCCATGAGGAGCTCGCGCCGAATGCAGCGTTTGTCGCGCTACCGAGCGAAGCTACCGGGGATCAACCTGACGTCGCTCATGGACGTGTTCACGATTCTCGTGTTCTTTCTGCTCATCAATTCAGGCTCGGAGCTGCTCGAGGCGCCGCGACAGCTGATTCTTCCGGAATCGGTGGTGGAAATGAAGCCTCGCGAGACAGTGGTCATCTACGTCAACAAGGACGAGGTCCTCGTGCAGGGCGAACCGGTCGTGCGTATCGCGGACATTCTCACCATGAACGGGCAAGACATCGAGCCGATCATGACCCGGCTCGCGGAGCTTCAGGACCGGGTCATCGGCGTGCGCACGCAGGCGGTGGCGGAAAGCAAGGAAGTCACGATTCTCGCCGACAAATCGATTCCTTTCAGCGTCGTCAAGCAGGTCATGTCGTCCTGCACGTCCCAGGGGTACGAGCGAATCTCGCTCGCCGTGATCCAGAAAGAGTCGGGAACCTCGCAGATCTAACGCGACGATTCTCATGAATCCCGCAAGCTCTCAAGAACTACAGCCGCTGCGCGCGCAGATCGACGTGGCCCAAGGACAGTTGGGCGGGCTCGAGCAAGACTTGCGCGCAATCGACGGCGAGCTCGAGCGCTTTGCAGCGCAACGCGAGCAGTACGGGCTGCTCGAGCAGGCCTGCGGCTCGCTCGAGAAGCTGCAAGCCCTCGGCGCCGCGGAGCTCTTCTGGGCGGAAGACCAAGACGGCGGCCAGGCGGCGGCGCGTATTTCTCGAGCTCGCGAGCGCATCGACGGCTTTCGGAAGCATGTGGCGAGCGTCGAGGATCGCCGTTACGCCGTGCTCGAGCAGCTCGCGCAAGAGCGGGAGGTCCTCGCGATCCTCGAGGACGACCTGCTCGAGCTGCACGAGCAAGAGGAAGAGCGTCAGAGCGAATGGGTCATCGAGCGCGACGTCGGCGCGCTGCCGGAGCGTCCCGAGACGATGCCATGGGTGCGAGGCGGCGAGGACGATCGCCGCTTCCGCAAGTCGCTCGGCTGGTCACTTGCCGCCGCCGTGCTTTTCGGGCTGCTCATGCCGCTCGTCGATCTGCCGATTCCGGAACCTGCGGAAATCCTCGAGGTGCCCGAACGTGTCGTGCAGCTGATCAGACGGGAGCAACAACGTCCCGTACCGCCGGCGCAATCGATGCTCGAGGAGTTGAGACCCGAAGAACCGGAGCCGTTGCCCGAGCCCGCGCCCGAAGCGGAGCCCGAGCCGCTCGTGGCGGAGCAGCCTCCGCCCGAGGAAGCCCCGCCCGGGCCCGCCCCGGTCCCCGAGCAAGCGCCGCGCGAGCGCGCGGCGGCAAGCGGGATTCTCGCTTTCCGGGAGAGCTTCTCGACCCTTGCCGACAATCGGCCTTCGGCACGCTTGGGCTCGGAGGCCCGCATCAGCAATGCCGGCGACGCGGCCGTGGGCCGTCCGGAGCGCGCCATGGTGACCACGCAGGCACCGGGGTCGAGCGGCGGCATCAATCTCGGCTCGTTGAGTCGCGACGTGGGCGGCGGCGGAGACGGCGGAGGGCCGCTCATGGCGGGCGTGCAAACGACCCGCGTCGCGAGCTCGATCGGCCCGGGTGGCGGCGGTCGGCTCGTGGGCGGCGGCGGTGGAAGCGGCGCTTTGGCCGGCCGCACGGACGAAGAGATACAGATCGTCTTCGACCGCTACAAAGCGTCGCTGTATCGCCTTTACAACCGCGAGCTGCGCAACGATCCGGCGCTGCGCGGACAAATGGTTTTGCGCCTCACGATCGAGCCGAACGGTACCGTGTCGATGTGCGAGCTCGAGACCACGGACATGAACGCGCCCGCGCTCGTGCAGCAGGTCCTCGAGCGCGTGCGGACCTTCGACTTCGGTGCGAAGGACGTGGCGGCGATCACGTTCGTCTATCCGATCGATTTTCTGCCGGCGGCCTGATCGGCGTCGCGGCGCGACGTTTCCACGCGGCGCCAAAGAGCGTCGTCGCGCCTGTTTGTCGAGCGACGACTTCACAAAATATCGGCCCACTTTTGCGACGGGCGTCACAAGTGTGATGCGCGTCACCCCCGGCTTGCGCATCTTGAGCAATAGTCTCGCCGCGATTCAGACAGAGGCAAAACCACCGAAAGGTGGTGACGCAAAGTCACCGGTCTACCGAGCGACGATGGCTCCATGACAGCGGGACCGCCGGAATCGAGCCCCACGGCAGCGGGCTCCCTCGGTCCCTTTGGCGACTCGATCGCAGGCGAACGGAACGAGGGTACTCATGCCTTCCAGCGGGAAGATCACATCAGACGCGCGCAGGAGCAGGGTAGCTCTCCGGCTGCTGCTCCTGTTCGCGCTGTTGGCCGGACCGGCTTCGAAGGTCCTCGCGTGCCAGATGTACGGCGGCCTCATCGACGGCAACGTCAACCCGGTGCCTCCTTCTCAGGTCCAGATCGATGGTCTCTGCACGATCAGAAATTTTCCGGCGTCCAACCCGCTAATCACCAACTTCAGCTTTCTTACCCAGCCCGGCCAAACGGACGAAAGGTGGCTGATCATCTTCGACAACGTCGTGCACACGGGCCAGATGGCGTGCAACTCCGTCGCGGGCCACAAGATCTGGTTCACGAACGGCTCGTCGAGCACGATTCAGGAGAACTGCCAGAACCTCCTGATACCCGTCGAGAAGATCAACAAGCAGAATCCCGCGGGCCCTGCCACGGCCACGATCGGCGTGCCCTTCACGTACACGCTCACGATCCCGGTCTTATTCGACCCGGCAACGGGCAACGTCATCAACTTCAGCGGGTCGCCGAACGATTTGCACGGCATCACCGTCTGGGACGATCTGAACGCGACGGGTGCCGATCTCACGTACGTGAGCCACACCGCCTACTGGCTCGGCAGCGGCGCTCCGGTGCCGCACACGTTTACGAACGTGGGCGGCCTGCTCACGTTCGACAACGTTCCCATCGTCCCGGCCGAATCGCAGTTCGTCATCGAGATCACCGTTGTGCTCGACGACACGCCGGCGAACGCGCCGGGGACGCAGTTCGTCAACACCGCCAAGTGGGATTTCGGCAGGCTCATCGAGGGCGTTTTCTACGAGCCTCTCCCGGGCGAGTGGGGCGTCACGCTGCCCATGACGATCGCCGCGCCGCAACTCGTCGTGACGAAGACCGGCCCGGCGACGCTCGGCAGGACGCTCAACCTGGGGCAGTGGGGCCAGTTCGGCATCGACGTAGAGAACGCGGGGCTCACGGACGCTTGGGACGTCACGATCCTCGACCGCCTGCCCGACGGCGCCACGGGCGGCATGTGCGACCAGACGCCCGAAGTCTTAAGCGCGCAGGTCTTCGCGGCCGACGGCGTCACCCCGGTTCCGGGCAAGGGGCCCCTGACGCCGGGCGCCGATTTCACCGTGAGCTACAACGACGCGCCCGCGTGCGATCTCACGCTGACGATGCTCACGGCCGCCGCGGTGATCGGGGCCGATGAGCGCCTCATCGTCACTTACCGGACCCGGCTCGACGCGGACAGCCAAGACGGCATCACGCTCACGAACGTCGCCGGAGCCACGCAGTGGTTCAACGGCGACAGTAGCAACGTCGACCGCGTGACTTACACGCGCATGCTGACCAACGGCACCGTCGGCGTGGCGGATCACGAGGACGCCCACACCGTTACCGTCGCGCTCTACGGCTATTTCTTCGAGAAGACGGTCGCGAATCTCACGAGCGGTGTGAGCCCGGCGACGACGGCCGCTCCGGGCGACACGCTGCGCTACACGTTGCGCTTGCAGAGCACGGACGTCCCGCTCGACGATCTGACTTTCTACGACGATCTCGGCGTCATGAATGCCGGGGCCGTGTTTGCGCCGGGCACGCTCACGCTCGTGGCGGGCACGTTGCCGGCCGGCGCCGACGCGTCGAACATGGACCCGAACGGGGGCACGAACGCAGCCGGCATTCTCGACGTCCGCAACCTCGATCTCCCAGCCTTCAGCGAAGTCGAGATCCAGTTCGACATCACGCTCGCCGCGAGCATCACGAACGGCACTGTTGTCACGAACCAGGCGGACCTGATCGGCGCGGTCAAGCTCGCCGACAGCGACGACCCCAACGTCAACGGTCAGGCCGATCCCGACGTCGTCGGCGACGAGGACCCGACGCGGGTCGTGATCCAGTCCGCGCCGCTCTTCGACATCGACAAGATTTCGGCGGACATCGACGGCGATCCGAACCTGCTGCTCGCAGGCGAGCGGCTGCGCTACACGATCACCGTGCGAAACATCGGCACGTCGGACGTGACGGACGCGGAGCTTCGCGACGCGATTCCCGCGAACACGACGTACGTGGCGGGCAGCACGACGCTGAACGGTGCGGCCGTGCCGGACGACGCGGGCGGCTCGCCTCCGCTCGATCAAGGCATTGCGCTAAATACCCCGCTCAATCCGACGCCGGGATTCATGCCGGCCGACGCGTCACCGGGGGCGGGAAACGTCGCGACCGTCGTATTCGACGTTCGCGTGAACGCCGACGCCGTCGACGGCACGATCATCTCGAATCAGGCGTACTTCCGCGCGCCCGGCGGCGGCATCCTCGACCAGCCGTCGGACGACCCACGGACGCCCGCCGTCGACGATCCGACGCGCGACCTCGTCGGCGACTTGCCGTTCCTGTTCGCCGTGAAATCCGCGGCACTTGAGTACGACGCGGTCACGCCGGGCATCGTCGACCCCGGCGACGTGCTCCGCTACACGATCACGATCTACAACAACGGCCGGATTCCGGCGACCGACGTCGTGCTCCGCGACGCGGTGCCCGCGAACACGACCTACGTCGCCGATTCGACGACATTGAACGGGCTGCCCGTGGGACAGCCCGACGGCGGCAGCTCGCCGCTCGCGGCGGGCTTCGCCGTGAGCTCCTCGGATCTCACGCCGCCGGTGCCGGGCCAAGGTGAAGGCACGCTGTCCGCGGGCGAATCGGCGGTCGTTACGTTCGCTCTGCGCGTCAACGACGGCGTTGCGCCGGGCACGCTGATCACGAACCAGGCCCTCGTCATGAGCGTGGAGCTGCCGGATGTCCTGACGGACGGCGACGGCAACCCCGCGACGGGACCCGAGCCCACCATCGTGGTCGTCGGCAACGTTCAGCAGCTTAGGATCACGAAGCAAGTCGCGGTCGTCGGCGGCGGACCGGCGCTCGCGGGCGCGACGCTCGAGTACATCGTCGGCGTCACTAATATCGGCGCCGTGCCGGCCTACGACGTCTTGATCCGGGACGACATCGATGTGCCGATGCCGGGCTATCTCACGTTCGTCGCCCAGTCGTGGACGATGAACGGATCCACCGACGGCATCACCGTCGTAGGCTCGTTGCTGACCGCCGATTACTTCGCGACGTACGGCGCGCTCGAGCCCGGCCGGGCGATCACGCTGCGCTTCCGGGCCGTGCTCGATCCCAATCTCGCGATCGGCACGCGAGTCACGAACACGGCGACCGTCTACTGGAACGATCCGGTGCAAACCGCGAGCGCGAGCGTGTCGATCGACGTCGGCGGTACGCCGGGCGTCGGCATCTTGAACGGCCAGGTGTGGCACGACGCCGATTTCGACACGGTCCACGACGCCGCCGAGCTCGAGCTCGAAGGCTGGAGCGTGGAGCTCTATCGCAACGACGCGCTCGCTTACTCGACGCTGACCGGGGTCGACGGCGTCTATCGGATCAACGGCGTCGTACCGAACTACGGGACGACCGATCAATACGAGCTTAGGTTCTTAAGGCCCGGCGCGGGCGCGAGCACGGCGCTGCTCGGCAGGGCCCATTCCGACTTCACGAACGATTTGCAACGGATCAGCGACATCGTCGTCATGTCGGGCAGCAATCTTTTGAACCTCAACCTGCCGATCGATCCGAACGGTGTCGTGTACGACTCGCTCGCGCGGGCGCCGATCGCGGGCGCGACGCTGACCCTGCTGCAAGCGGGCGCCGCGACGCCCGTGCCTGCGAGCTGCTTCTACGATCCGGCCATGCAGGATCAGGTCACGCTCGCCGACGGCTACTACAAGTTCGACCTCGATTTCTCGGACGCCGCGTGTCCGAGCGGCGGCAGCTTCCTGATCCGCGTCACGCCGCCATCGTCGGCCTACATCGCGGGCTATTCCGAGATCATCCCGCCGCTCTCCTCCGAGACGACGGCGGCATTCTCCGTGCCCGCTTGCCCGGGATCGATCGACGACGCCGTGCCGGGCACAGGGCTGCACTGCGAAGCACAGCCGTCCGAATTCGCGCCGCCGGCCTCCGTTCCGCCGCGCACGGCCGGCACGAACTATCACCTGCACTTGCTCTTGGACGACAACTTCCTGCCGGGCTCGAGCCAGATCTTCAACAACCATATTCCGCTCGACCTCGAGCTCGACGAGTCGGTGACCGTCATCAAGACCACTCCGGTCGTGTACGTCGCGCGCGGTCAGCTCGTGCCGTACACGATCACGCTGACGAACGGGATCGGCGTGAATTTGGCCGACGTCGCCGTCGTCGACCGCGTGCCGCCGGGCTTCCGCTACGTCGAAGGATCCGCGCGCCTCGACGGCGCGCCCGTCGAGCCCGTCGTGAACGGACGCGAGCTCGTTTGGACGGGCCTCGAGGTGACGGCCGAC
>DATCIQ010000123.1:0-12387 GCA_036507635.1 Gammaproteobacteria bacterium | reverse complement strand
GTCCTCGTGGCGCGTAAAGTGCTCGGTGACGATCGCGTTCCAGCTGCGCGGGACGCCGTTGCGGCGCAGCCACCCTTCCTTGAGATGCGTCGTCCTGACCTTGAGCGTTTGGCCGACGAATTCGCCCGTCGAGAATCCCATCGACGTGTGCTGCGCATATTCGGGCGGATGCTCGCGCCCATCCATCCAAATCGTGCGCACCGTGTTCCACGCGAAATGCTGCACGTGGATTGCGATGAGGTCCTGGGTGGTCGGGTTGACGTCCTCCCACACGCGGATCTGCGCAAAGCTGCTCGCATAGTCGACCGGATGAACGCGGCACTGATAGAGCGGTAGGGACAGGATCGACGCGCTCCAGGCCTGTGCGCGCATGCGGGCGGCGTCATTGAGCGGCAACCCGCCGTAATCGCCGAGCTCGGGACCCGGTAAACGATCCGGCTCATCCTCGTGATACTGGCCGGCCCACTGACCGGCGAGATTGACTTGGGCCTGCGCCGGAAAACTCAGCGTCAGCGCTGCACACATCGCCAATAACATCGCCGTCCCTGAGCGGAAGACTTTCGGCATCGACATACTCCTTTCGGCGTGGGGGGCTCGGAGGCGCGGCAATCGTAACACACCCTCAACGTCATTCCTTCCGGGTACAATGCGGCGCAGCCGGCGGCGATCGCCAGGGGGAGCATGATGGGGGAAACCCGCAACGAGCGCCTCGTGCGCAACTTCTTCGCGACGCTCTCGACGGGCGACCTCGAAGCGTTGCGTCCACAGCTTCACGCGCGCGCGAGCTGGGAAGCGACGGGACGGACCATTCCAGGCGCCGGCATCACACGCGGCCGCAACAAGATCATCGACGCATTCCTTGCCCCCGTCCGCGGCTTGTTCGTGCCCGGCGACCCGAAGATCGTCATCAAGCGCCTGTTCTCGAAAGGCGAATGGGTCGCGGCCGAGACCGAAGCGATCGGCACGCTCAGCAACGGCAAGCGCTATCACAATCGCTATGCGTGGGTGGTCGAGATCAGGGACAGCAAGGTTTTTGCGCTGCGCGAATACATGGACACGGCCTACATTTTGCAGCAGCTGGGCTGACGCATGCCTAAGAGCTACGACGTCGTCACCATCGGCTCCGGTCACAACGGCTTGGTCGCCGCAGCATACCTTGCGGCGGCCGGCAAGAAAGTGCTCGTGCTGGAACGCAACGCCTGGCTCGGCGGCGGCGTGGTGACGCGCGAGCTCACGGTACCGGGATTCCGCCACGACCAGCATTCGATGGCGCACATTTTCATCCAAGCGAACCCATTGCTCGAAAACGACGAGCTCGCGCTCAAACGGAGATTCGGCCTGCGTTACGTATTTCCCGAGTTGCCGATGATGTCCGTATTCGAGGACGGCCGCACGCTCGGGCTTTATCGCGATCGCGAGCGCACTTGCGCGGAGATCGCGCAGTTCTCGACACGCGACGCCGACGCCTATCGCTGGCTCGCCGATAAGGCGGCGGCCTATCTACCCATGGTCGTCGCATCGTTGTATACGGCCCCCGCTCCGCTCGGCGCGACCCATGCGTTCATGGATCAAAGCCGCGAAGGCCGCGAGCTCTGGCGTTACATGCAGATGAGCTCTCACGACCTCCTCGCGAGCATCTTCGAGCACGATCGAGTGCGCATGCATTTCGCGCGTGTCGCCGGCGAGAACCTCGTCTCGCCGGACGAAAAGGCGACGGGCATGGGCGTCTTCGTGTTCGTCGGCTTTCTCGAAGCATACGGCATCGGTGTGGCCATCGGCGGATCGGGCCGCCTCACCGATGCGCTCGTGGCGAGCATCGAAGCGTACGGCGGCGACGTCTTGAGCGGCGTCGACGTCGCGCGCGTCGCCGTTCGCAACGGCCGCGCCGTCGGCGTGGAGGCGGTCGACGGCCGGGAGTTTGCGGCGCGCGATGCCGTGATCGGCGCGATTCACCCGCACGATCTCGGCCGCATGGTCACGGGTCTCGATGCGGAGGTCGTGCAGGCCGCGAACGCCACGCAAATCTCCGAGATCGGCTGCATCACGATCCACGCAGCACTCAAGGCGCCGCTGCAATTCCGCGCGGGGCCGCACGTGCGCGCCGTCATGATCGAGCTACTGCCGAACGACTATGCGACCGTGCGCAAGTCCTTCGATAATTTGCGCTATGGGGAATTCTCGGGGTATCCGCTCGTCGGCCTCGGCAGCTTGACGATGTTCGATCCGTCGCGTGCGCCGGCCGGGCAAGCGACCATGCACGCGTGGGACTACGTGCCGTTCGAGCGTGCCGACGGTCGGACCTGGGACGACGGCAAGCGGGACTATGTGGGCCGCATGCTCGGGCACATGAGCAAATTCATCGCCAATGTCGGCGGCGACAATCTCATTGCGTATCACAGCGACAGCCCCGTCGACATGGAGCGCACGTCCTCGAGCTTTCGGCGCGGCGATCTGCACGGCATCGCCGCCACGACTTACCAATCCGGCGCGCATCGCCCGACGCCCGACCTCGGCCAGAACGTGGTTCCCGGCTGCGATCGCCTGTATCTCGTCGGGCCGTTTCAACATCCGGGCGGCGGCGTTTTCGGCGCCGGCCGCGCCGCGGCGATGCGCATCTGCGACGACCTCGGCATCGATTTTGCGAAAGTCGGTGAACGCCGATGATGACTCTCTACTCTCCGGACAATACCGCGCTCATGCAAATCAACGCGATCGAGCAGAGCGGCAATGAGCTGCTCATCAAAGGCAAGGTGTTCGGCACGATGCCGATGACGGCGAGGCTCAAGCCGAGCGAGGCGCGCAACGGGCTGCGCCTGATCGGTTGGCGGCTCGCGCTGTTCCTGCTGACGCTCTTGTTGCGCAAAGACTCGTAGTCGGAGCTCGGAGATGGAAATCCCACACATACGACCTGTGTAGGAGCGAGCTTCGCTCGCGACTCTTGGCAAAATCGCGAGCGAAGCTCGCTCCTACAAAGACGCATGCGCCGTAAAGGTGCCCTGCGAATGCGCATCGACGAGCCCGAGCTCCGCGAGCGTCGCCGCGACCGAGTCGATGACGGCCGGATCGACGCCGGGCTGCGTGGCCCACTCGGTCGCTGCGAGCCACTCGGCGGCGTCGGCGGGCAGCAGGCCGTAGCGTTCCGCGATGTATGCCGGCGTGCGCGGGTCTGCCCGAATAGCGGCCGCAAGCGGAAAGATGTGCGCAAGCAATGCCGCGACGCCATCGCGCTTGTCGCGCAACGCGCGCTGCGAAGCGCAGACGACAAACGCGGGCCACGGCGCTACGAACTCGCCGACACGCCGAAATCTGCCGGCGGCGACGACGGGTTTCGTCATGAACTTCTCCCACAGAAATACGTCGGCCGCATCGTGGTCGAACGCGTCGATCGCGCCGTCCAAGCTGCCGACGGTCACGAACGCAAGCGTCTCGGTCGGCCACCCCTGCGCGCGCACGAACGCATAGGCCATTAAATGCGAGCCCGAACCCAATCGGCTGATCGCGTAACGTGCGCCGCGAAGCGCCCCCGCCGTCTTGAATCTCGACTTCGCGGGTACGTGGATGCCCCAAATGAGCGGTGAGCGCGTATACAGGCTCACGATACGGAACTCTCCACCCCGGCCGATGCCGGCGACGGCCGCTTCGGTCAGCAGTATCGCGATATCGAGCGTTTGATCGTTGAGCGCCGAGACCATCGCGCCGCTGCCGCCGGCGTAATCTTGCCAATGGGCCGCGACGCCGTCGGCGCGCGGCGTACCCGCTTCGAGCAAACGCAACCACGGCAGATTGAAGTGCTCCGGCACGCCTCCTATATCAATATTTATCAATGCTTTATAAATCATTGCTAATCTATTTTATGGTACGAACTTCCTTGCTCGCCTGTAGGAGCGAGCTTCGCTCGCGATTCTTTCAATTCGCGAGCGAAGCTCGCTCCTACAAAAACCCCGATCAAGGGGGCGAGCAAAATCCCGGATCAAGGAGCGAGATAGGCCGCGAGCGCGGCGAGATCGTCGTCGCTGATCTCGGTCTTGCGAAACGGCGGCATGATCGACACACCGGTGCGCACGAACGTCGCGGTGATCTCCGGCACGAGATCGGTGCGGTCTTCGAGCGTGCCGGGTTTCGCGCCCTGGTAGAGTGCATCGAGCGCCTGCGTGCCGGGGTGCCTCGGTCCGGGCGCATGACACGGCGCACACCAATACTGGAACACCTCGTTGCCGCGTTGCACGCGCGCGGAGTCCTGGGCGATCACAGGGAGCGCTGCGAGCGCGAGCATGCTAAGCAGAATCGATTTGCGCATGAGGCTCACGCCCTGTTCCGACGCAGCTGCCGCGGCCAGATTCCATAGCGCCCGGCCGAAAGAATGCCTTTCGGATCGATCGCATCTTTCAAGGTCTCTTGGAGCCGCAGGAGCGCATGATCGTTGTATGAATACACACGCGCGCAATCGTCCATGAAGGCGGTATGTGTGCGGTACTCGCCCCAGCCATGCTCGCCGGCGACGTCGATGAGGCGTCGGAAGACGTCCCGGACTTGTCGATTGGCGTCGACATCGTGCAGCACGGGGAAGCCGACGAGGATCACGAACGTGCGCTGGTGGTAGGACTGCGGGAACACGGCGATCGAAGTGTCGCGGCCGAGCTCCTGCAAAACGCCTGCGAGCACACGTTGCGACTCGATGACCGCTTCGCCCGACATGGGTATCACCGGCGAGAACCACAAATGCCCCGTCGTCGGTGTCGGGTTGAACGCGGATCGCGCGCCGATCGAGAAGATCGACAGCGTCGGAATACCGAAATCCCCTTCGTCGCGCACCGTTGCGATCTGCTCCGGCGTCAGCGGGAAGCGATATGTGGGACCGTCGACGAATTGCGCGCCGGGGATCTTGCCGAGACGCCTCTGCGCGTATGCCCATTGCGCCTTGATGACTTCCTCGGGCCCATAGAATTTGAGGATGTTCGACCAAAACGGAATGCCTCGTTCGGCCGCGAACCGGTTCAGCGCCTGTTTCGCTTCGTCGTCAGCACGGGTCAGCATCGTGCGCAGTTGCGGGTCCTGCGCCGCCGCGAACCGAACCGGCGAGCTCAACATCGTGCCCGCGTTCTGAATCGCCGAGTTCATGAGGTACGACATGATGTCGATGAGCGGGATCACGTCGTCGTGCCCGGGTACGTTGACCGTGCCCTCGAGATAGGCCTCCGGCTCCGGCATGAGCCAGAATCCCATCTTCGTGACGACGCCGAAATTCGACTGCGAGAAAATGCCGTCGAGATAGGGCCCGTAGCCGTACTTGTACTGCTGCCAGGTCTTCGCATTGGGCAAGGCGCCCATGCCTAAGCGCACGAGATCGCCGTTCGCAAGCACGATCTCCATCCCGCAATGAGCGTCGAAATGATCGCGGTAGGGATTGGCCGTGAAGCCGGCGCCATGGTCGAGTGCATTGCCGATGACGCTGCCCCACCCGGGGTCCGGACAGTCGATCCAAAGCTTGAGGCCGTTATCTTGGATGTGTCGATACAGATCGAAGTAGCTGACGCCGGGCTCGACGAGCGCGTAAGCGTTGCGCTCGTCGACCTCGAGAATGCGATTCATACGCTTCAAATCGAGCACGACGCTGCCCGATAAGACGGGGGCCGAGCCGCCGTAACCGAGATTGCGCCCCGTCGAGATCGGGTACATCGGGATGCCGTGCTCGTTCGCGACGCGCATGACCGCCTGGACTTCCTCGGCCGACGCGGGCGCAACGGCAGCCGATGCGGTTTTCGCCTCGGCCTCGTTCCACAGCGGCGTGTACGCGTCGCTGTAGAGCGCCACGTCCTCGTCGCTCGTGAACACCCACTCGCGGCCGACAGCCCGTTCGAATTGGCCGATGGCCTGCGAGAAGACGCGCTCGCTGATGCCCGGTGGCACACTCATACTTACTCTCCGTTGCGGGGCGGCGACGGTGCCGCGTTAGGCTTTGACCGCGGGCGCGATGACCCACGAGTACAGCGACTCGGCGTCGACTTGAGCGTCGCGAGCTACGGTCGCGCTCGCTGCGGCCGCGTGCGAAATCTCGGCGCGCCCTTGCGGACAGTGTGCGACGACGTCGGCCATGCAAGCCGCCCACTCTGCCCCGCGATCGTTGAGCGCAAGACCGTCGCGCAGCATCGTCAGCGGTCCCGTCAACGCGTGCTCGACGCCTGCGGCGCCGAATTTGTGCTCGGCGCGGAACACGACGCGCATGCTCTGGTCGCGCGCGAGTTGCTCGAAGCAAAACATCGCGCCGTGCGCGGTAAGCCCGGCGATGGCGACAGGACCCTTTTTCCATTCGTGATAGAGCTCGTCATACCAAAAGCGTGTCATATCGCCTTCGATGGCGTGCACGCCAAGACCGAGCGCCGCAGCCCGCTCGGCGAACGCGACGCTCGCGCCAAAGCGACGGTCGTAGATGACCTTGTATAGAGCGAGCGGCTCCGTTGCCGGAATCTGCGCGGCGGCGCGCACTGCGCTCGACGCGAACGGCCACGCGGTGGCGGTCATGCCGATCTGCAGAAACTGTCGTCGATTCGTCATCGATGCTTCCCCCGAGTCAGACGCCCTGCAATGATACGTGTTCGCGCCCGTGAACGCAGCACGCTAGACTTGCGCGCATGGTCGCTCATCGCGACAAGCCGTCACATCCCTCCGCCCTCGAGCGCTACGGCGTGCGCGCTCGCGAGCAACGACTCACGCCGCTGTGGGAGTTTTTCAAGGACTGGTTTCCCGCCGAGCCTACCGTCTCGGCCGTGCCGTACCTCTGGCGCTACGATGCGTTGCGCCCGCTCTTGACGGAAGCCGCCGCTCTCATCAGCGCCGAGCACGCCGAGCGCCGCGTTCTTGCGCTCGAGAACCCGGGCTTGCCGGGACGGCGTTTGGCGACCGACGCGCTTTACGCCGGCCTACAACTCATCGTCCCAGGTGAGCTCGCGCCCGCGCACCGCCATTCGGCGGCGGCATTGCGTTTCATCATCGAAGGCCGCGGTGCCTACACGGCCGTCGGCGGCGAACGCGCCTACATGGAGCCCGGCGATTTCATCGTCACGCCGTCGTGGGCGTGGCACGAGCACGGCAACGAGGGCAGCGGGCCGACCGTATGGATGGATGTGCTCGACGTCGCGCTCCTCAGGTTTCTCGGTGCGGGATTCTCGGAGCACTACCCCGGCGGGCATTTCCCGGAGCGCGTATCGCCCGCGCGGGGCTCCGGTGCGCCGCCCGCGTTCGCCTATCCGTATGCGCAAACCCGTGAAAAGCTCGAGAGCTTGCGGGCCCGCGGGGCTTCCGACCCTTGCCACGGCTTCAGGAATGAATACCTCGATACGACGACGGGCGAGCCTGCGATCCCGACGCTATCGACGTTCCTTGCGCTCCTGCCTGCCGGCTTTCGCACCGAGCCCCATCGCGGCACGGCGAGCGCGATCTACGCGGTCGTCGAAGGCAGCGGCCGAGCGCACGTCGGCCACAGTCGGCGCGTGACGACCCTGCCCTTCGGTCCGCGCGATATCTGGGCGGTGCCGAGTTGGCAGCCGCTCGTCATCGAAGTGGACTCCGACGTGGTCGTCTTCAGCGCTTCGGACGAAGTTGTGCAGCGCAAGGTCGGCGTCTGGCGGGAACAGCGCGGAAACGCCGCGGTCGTCCACGCGAGTACGGCCTGATGTTCCGGTACAACTTCCGCTGATCGACGAGCGCCACCCCTGTAGGAGCGAGCTTCGCTCGCGATTCCCACAATTCGCGAGCGAAGCTCGCTCCTACAAATCGCCGGCTAAGGCGAACGCGAGCAGCACGTTGCCGGGCAGACCGCCCGCCGTCGGGTAACCCGAGTTCACGAACAGCATGCCGCCCGCGACGACGGGACCTGGGCCGTCCATCGAGCCGCCCTGCCCCGGCACGCCGTTGACCGTGTCGTAGCTTCGCACGCTGTCGAAATCCCAAATGATGCGTCCGTCGTCCGTCGAGTACGCGCGCAGATGGCCGTCGACGGAACCCGAGAACGCGACGCCGGGAATCGCCGTGACGGCCGCCGATTGGGCGGGGCTGCAGCGCACGCGGTCGCCGCAGCTTGCGGGCGGCGTGTACCAGACGATGCGCCCGTCGGCGACATTGAGCGCAAACATGCCGCCGCCCACGTTGGGGTCGGCTTCCGTGGCCCACGAGTGCGGCACCGCGAGTCGGACAATGTCCGAGAGCGCGACGTAGAGGTTCTCGCCGTCCGTCGCCGAGCCCCACTGGACGCCGCCCATGCTGCCGCCGCGTCCGATGCGCCGCTGCCAGACGATGGCGCCGTCGCGATCGGGATCGAGCGCATGCACGACGGCTGATTTTTGCCCGGCCATGAGCAGCCGCCGGCCGGGTCCGAGCTCGACCAAGATCGGCGACGCGCCGAAGTCGACGTCGGGGCCGTTCGAGTCGGCGCAATTGGTCTTGTCCTCGAGGCGGCACGCGGCGACGTACGCATCGTTCTCGGTCATCTGCCGCGCCCACAGAATCTCGCCCGTGTCGAGATCGAGCGCGACGAACGCGTCGCTCAAATCGCTCGTCGGATCCGTGTAATTGTTGCCCGTCGTAACGTAGACGGCGTTACGCTCGGCGTCGATCGCGGGGCTCGACCAGATCGGCGCACCCGAGGGCCCCCATAGCTGCACACCGACGGCGTTCTTTTTCGTCGGGCGCGGCTCGTCGACCATGTAGGTCTTCCAAATCTGCCGGCCGGTCGCCGCATCGAGAGCGACGAGGCTGCCGCGGAATCGGCAGCATTCGTAATTCGCATTCGCGCCGGCCGCTTCCTCGCCCGAGGCGACCGGCACGTACAGGCGGCCGTCGTGGTAGGCCGGCGACCCCGTGACGCGCGCCACGGGGAACTCATCGACGCGCGTCTGCCAGACGAGCTCGCCGGTCTCGGCATCGACGGCGCGCACGCTCGCGCGCAGGTCCCCATAGAAGGCCAGGAGTCGCGAGCCCGCGGCACTTTCGATCTCGGCGAAGCTCCACGCGGCCCGTACGGTCGCGCCCTCCTCGCGGAACCAATGCACGCAGCCGGTCTCGGCGTCGAGCGAATAGACGATGCCGCCTTGGCTGCCGAGGAACACGCGCCCGCCGACGACGGACGGGTTGCCGTAGGCCTGAATGTGGCCCGGAAGCCCGAAAGCCCACTTGAGCTCGAGCTGCGCGACGTCGTCAGCCGTGAGACCAGCATCGCCGGCCGCTTGAAAGCGCGTGTTGGCCGTCCCGGAACCGCCCCAGCCCACCCATCGCGGCCCCGTCGCTGCCAACTGCCTGCGGACATCGGCTCCGCACATCGCGGCAGGCGTCGGCGTCATAGAGAGCTGCCCGTCGAACGCCTTGCCCGTGAGGTACTCGCTGACCGAGCGGCGCTGCGCCGTCGAGAGCGTCACGGCCATGCTGATCATCGAGCCCCCCTCGAGCGCATAGAGGACGCGCTCCGGAACCATGGCCGCGAACACGTCGCGCGTCGGCGCCCGCTCCATGCCGCCGTCGTGACAGACCGCGCAGTTCGCGGCGTAAACATCGGCCCCGACCTGAGCCCGTGCGGCACCGGCGCCTAAAGCCACGCCGACGGCCAAGAGCAGCGTCTTGTTGACCATGAAATAACCCCCGAAATTCTGCAGCGACCTGGTCGGCGGCCGAGTATAACGCGACGGCCTCTTTGTGTAGGAGCGAGCTTCGCTCGCGATTCTTCGCATCCCGGCATGAAGATCGCGAGCGAAGCTCGCTCCTACATGTGTAAAGCTCGCCAGGTATAATCGCCGCCATGCAACGTTCGTTTGCCGTAGCCTTGCTGGTACTCGCCGTTCTTCAAGGAGCGCCAACCACCGCGCAAGAAAACTCGTTCGTGCCGGTCAGCGCTGCGATGCTGCGCAATCCGGACCCCGCCGATTGGCTCATGTGGCGGCGGACGTTCGACAGCTGGGGTTACAGCCCCCTCGACGAGATCCACACCCGCAATGTCGCTCTGCTCGAAATCGTGTGGTCCATGCCACTCGACGAGGCCCCGTCCCAGGAAGGTATTCCCTTGGTCTACGACGGAGTCCTCTACTTCCCAGGCCCCCTCGATACGACCTATGCGCTCGACGCAGCCACCGGCGACCAGATTTGGCAATATAGGCGCAAGTTACCCGAAGATGTCGGCAGATACATACCTTTTCCGCACACTAACCGGAATTTGGGGATTTACGGCCGGCTCATCATCGACAACAGCTCGGACGACTACGTCTACGCGATCGATGCCGTGACCGGCGAGCTTGCCTGGGAGACCCGGGTGCTCGATTACCGCGTCAACTCGTCAAAACAGGGCTCCGGGCCCCTCATCGTCGATGGACGCGCGATCTCGGGCCGCCATTGCGCGACCCAGGGTGGGCCTGACGCCTGCGTCATCACGGCCCACGACGCGCTCACCGGGCGGGAGCTTTGGCGCATACGCACGATTCCCCGCCCCGGCGAGCCCGGCGGCGACAGTTGGGGGGATGTCCCTGACGACAAGCGCTGGCAGGTCGGCTCGTGGATGGTCCCGAGCTACGACCCCGAGCTCGACCTCGTCTATATCGGCACCTCGGTGACCGCGCCGGCACCGAAATACATGCTCGGAGGCAACGACAAAACCTACCTCTATCACAACTCGACGCTCGCGCTCGATCCCGCCACGGGCGCGATGGCCTGGCACTACCAGCACGCGGTGGACCACTGGGATCTCGATCACGCCTACGAGCGGATTCTGCTCGACGCGGCGGTCGCGCCCGACCCGGCCGAGGTGCCGTGGATCAATCCGCGTCTACGAAGCGGCGAGATGCGACGTGTCGTGACGGGTATCCCCGGCAAGACGGGGGTCGTGTACACGCTCGACCGGTTGACCGGCGAGTTCCTCTGGGCGCGCCCGACGGTCATGCAGAACGTCATCGCCGCCATCGACGGCGCGACTGGTCGCGCCGAAATCGCGGCCGAGGCGCTCTTCACGGGCCCGGGGGAGACCGTGTTCGTGTGCCCGTCGAGTAACGGCGGCAAGAACTGGCCCGCGGGCGCGTACAGCCCGCGCACAGGCACGATGTATTTTCCCATGGCGAACACATGCATGAATTCGAGCTCGATCGCGGACGTTGCAACTCCCGACATGACCTACGCGATCGACAACGAGACGGTCATCGCGCCGGGCAAGGACATGGTCGGCGCGATCTACGGCATCTCGGCGACGACCGGAAAAACGACTTGGCGCTACGAGCAGCGCGCGGGAGTCATGGGCCTGCTCGCGACGGGTGGCGATTTGATTTTCGTCGGCGACGTAGCGGGAAAGCTGCTCGCGCTCGGCGCGACGACGGGCCGGCCGCTCTGGGAGATCGACTTGGGCTCACCCGTCAGCGGCCATCCCGTAACGTTCGCCGTGGACGGCAGGCAGTACGTGGCGGTCAGCACGGGGCGCGCGAATCTCACGGGCTCGCTCGCGAGGCTGACACCCGACGCGCAGGCTCGCGGCAGCGACAACATGCTCGTCGTGCTTGCATTGCCGGACTTGTAGGAGCGAGCTTCGCTCGCGATCTTCAATCGCGGCGAGACGCCGCTCCCACAAGAGGCGCCAGAGACGCCGAAAATACCTCAGCTGCCCGGCAGATCCGGCGCTTCGATCACGATCTGCTCGAGCGTCGCCTGGTCGATCGGCATGTCGACGTCGCCGGCCGGCATTCCGTAGACGCTAAAAATATAGGACAAAACATCCGCATACCTTCGAGGCGCGAGCGATGCCGGGTCGTCTTCGGGCATCTCGAGCGACACGTACTCGAAGACTTCCCACAGCGTCCTGCCCTCCATTTCCTCGAGATAGCCGCCCGCGGCCGTGTACTCCTCCATCTCGTGGCATTCCATGCACACGGAGTCGAACCACGCGCGTCCCCGCTCGACTTGGGTCGCGGAGAAAATGCCGTCGCGGATCGAACGACTTTCGGATTGACCGTACGCAGCGAGACCCGCGAGTAGCGAAGCCGCGAGCGCGAGCGCTGCACACCCGAGGACGACTCGACGGATCATGAACGGAGCGACTGACACTCAAACCTTCTCCGCGGACGCACGCGGCGCCCGATTCTACACGGGGCAATGAGGTGCCCGCGCGGCGGGCTCCACGATTCGACTCAGACTTCCAACAGACCCGTGCTGTCGCCGTGGCTCTCGAGCTCGATACCCTGCTTGAGAGCGATGCTCATGAAGAGGTTCGACATCGGCGTGCGCTCGGCGGCCATGATGTGCCTGTTGCCTTCGTAGCGATCGACGGCGCGACCGAAGAAGACGACCGGCAGCGGATAGTGGTCGTGCGCGTTCGAATTGCTCATCGGGCTGCCGTACAGCACGAACGAATGGTCGAGCAGATTGCCT
>DATCIQ010000122.1:0-14188 GCA_036507635.1 Gammaproteobacteria bacterium | reverse complement strand
ACGCGCGCGCGGTGATGGACCAGTTTCGCGGCTTGGACTACGGCAAGGAGCACACGGTACTGCCCGGGATCACTGTCCGCTTGAGCGACGCAGGCCACATCCTCGGTGCTGCGATCGTCGAGCTCTGGTGCGAGGAGGGCGAGCGACGGCCCAAGCTAGCGTTCAGCGGCGACCTGGGATTTGGCGACGCGCCCGTGATGCACGTTCCCGCGCGGATCGAGCGCGCGGACTTGCTGCTCATGGAGAGTACCTACGGCGACCGCAATCACCGCCCGATGGCTGCCACGCTCGCCGAGCTCGAGTCGATCTTCTCGCGTGCCGCCGCGGACGGCGGCAATGTTTTGATTCCGGCGTTTGCGGTCGGGCGCACGCAGGACCTTCTGTATTTGCTCGCAGAGCACTATGAGGACTGGGGGATCGACCGCTGGCGCGTCTATTTGGACAGCCCGATGGCGATCGAGACAACGGCGGTTTACCGGCGCTATCCGCGGCTGTACAAGACGTCGGTGTTTCAAAACCTGAGCTCGGCGCTGCCGAATTTCATCGCCTCAAAAACGCCCGAGGAATCCATGGAGATCAACGCCGTGAAAAGCGGCGCGATCATCATCGCCGGCAGCGGGATGTGCAGCGGCGGCAGAATCCGCCATCACTTGAAGCACAACCTGTCGCGGCCGGAGTGCCACGTTGTGATCATCGGCTTTCAGGCGATCGGCACGCTCGGCAGGAGGCTCGTCGAGGGAGCGAAGGAGGTCCGGTTGTGGCAACAACCCGTGGAGGTCAACGCGCGGATCCACACCGTCGGCGGTCTGTCGGCGCACGCCGACCAGGCGAGCCTGCTCGACTGGTACGGCGGCTTCGTCGAGCGGCCGCCGGTGTGTCTGATTCACGGCGAGCCGCAAGCGCGGGAAGCTCTCGCGGCGGCCCTGCGGCAACGTTACGGCGTCACGGCGATGCTGCCCGCGTACGGACAGGAGCTGCCGCTCGATTGACTTGTGCGTGTGCTTTGGAAACCTTGTTTCTCTGCCGGCCCGAGGTCCGTACGGTAGCGCACAGACTCTCCCGCAAGACGCCGGTAACGTTGCCGTAGGTGGCGCAGGCGGAGCCCGCGCCGGTACGACACGAGAGGATGATCACTATGTTTAGCACGAAGAGAATGATGATCGGTGCGGCGCTGCTGGCTGTCGGCTGCGCAAGTGTCGAGAGCACCACGAGAACCGGCAGGATTCATGAAGTGAGATTCGCGGAACGTATGACGCCGGACAATCTACGCGTTGAGCCGGGCGATGAAGTCCGATGGATAAATGAGCGAAGCTCGCCGGTTACGGTGGAGTTCCTCGAAGGCGCCTTGGACTCGGTGTCCTGCGAGCGGGGGTTTTCCAGACGGGGGCTCACGAATCTGCGGGGAGCGCGCGAAGAGTCGACCACCATAAGGCCGATGGACAGCGCCAGTCTCTGTTTCACGGTCGCGGGTACGGTGACCTACAACGCACGGATGGAATCTGCCGTGGCGGGTGGCGAAACGATCGAGTCTGGCACCATTCGCGTCGGACGATGAAATGAAACGTCGGGCCTGTGGCAGCACTCTCCCTACTTCCATAACGGCAGCGCCCTCACGCTCGATGCGGTTGTAGAAACCTATAACAGAAAAAAGGCGCTTGGACTGACCGTTGCGGATCTTGTCCGATATCTGAAAAGCTTGTAACGTCTTTCTGAAAAACCTGCTGATACGTCAGGAATGACATTCACAAAGCGTTCCGCGATCGGCTGAAATGGACCTTCAGGTTCAGCGCTAAGCCAAAGCGCTGGATAGGCGTCAACACGCCGGTCTCGGCCGCCGCGCGGGAGAGCCCCCACCATCAACGCCACAAACACGGAAAGAGACGTGCAAAGTAGAGAGAATCCTATGGCACGCCCGGACATATTGACGCTGGCGTCGATCGCAGTGCTGGTGGCGGCGCTCTACTTGGCCAAAGGAGTTTTGGTGCCGTTGACGCTGGCCGTGCTATTGAGCTTCTTGCTGAGCCCGGTGTGTGACTGGCTGGAGCGGAGGAGGCTTGGCCGGGTTCCAGCCGTGTTGGTGACGGCCGTTCTGGGCTTCACCGTGCTCGGCGCCGCCGCCTGGACGTCAACCCTGCAGATGAGCTACTTGGTCCCCAAAATCCCTGAATACGAAAAGAATCTCGAGGCGAAGCTCGACGCGGCGAACGACTATGCCGTCGCCGCGCTGCGCAAAGTAACGAGAACCTCCCAAAGAATAGACCAGGGTCTCTCGTCATCCGAGCAGGCTGACGAGCCGCGGGGGACCGACGAACTGCCTTTCTCGGTCCGCGTACTTTCCTCGCCGATGAGTCCACTGCAAGTCTTCGGCAGCATGTTCGGCACGTTGCTCCAGGTGTTGGGAACCAGCGGCATCGTCATCGTTCTCGTGGTGTTCTTCCTGGTCCGGCGGGAGGATCTACGCGATCGGTTCATCCACCTCGTTGGACGAGGCCACGTGACCGTGACCACGCAGATGCTGGAAGAGGCCGGTGCGCGGGTCAGCCGCTACCTTTCGATGCTGTTTCTCATCAATGTCATCTTTGGAGTTTCCATCGCCATCGCGCTTTACCTGATAGGCGTGCCCAGTCCCGTCCTGTGGGGCATCCTGGCCGCCCTGCTGCGGTTTGTTCCCTACGTCGGCCCATGGATCGCCGCCGCGATGCCGATTAGTCTGTCGTTGGCCGTCTCGACCGGTTGGCTAGCGCCGCTGCTGACCATCGGGCTATTCGTCGTGCTCGAGCTCATCAGCAACAACGTCCTGGAGCCTTGGCTATACGGCAAGAATACCGGCGTGTCGGCGGTCGCGGTGCTGGTGGCGGCTGTCTTCTGGATGTGGTTGTGGGGACCCGTGGGGCTCCTGCTGGCGACCCCGTTGACCGTCTGCTTGTTCGTGATCGGCAAGCACGTGCCCCAATTCTCCTTCCTGGGTATTCTGCTCGGAAACGAGCCTGTTTTTGAGCCCAAGAAGCGCATCTATCAGCGCCTCCTGGCGGGAGATCCGGAGGAAGCTACCGAGTTGCTCGAGGACTATCTCGAGCGGAGGCCTCTCGTCGAAGTCTACGACTCGGTGCTGATCCCGGCACTGGCATTGGCCGAGACGCATTGGCAGCTCGGCGACCTCAACGATGGCAAGCACAAGTTCATCATGCAGAGTTTGAAGGAGATGATTCAAGACCGCGCTGAGCGCCAGCAAGAAAGGCAGGTGGAAATGCGGACCAACGCGATCCCAAACGCCGAGGATGGTTCCCAAGCCGGCGATCAGACGGATTCGCCAAGCGTTTGCATCCTCTGTCTGCCGGCCCGCAGCGAGGCGGATGAAATCGCCTCGCTGTTGCTGGCGCAAGTATTGGAGGCGAGAGGCTGCCTCGTGCAAGCCGTCTCGCTCGCGTCCTTGGCGAGCGGGGTCGAACATGTCGAGGAACACAAACCCGATGTGGTTTGCATTTCCGCCACGCCTCCCGCCGCCGCAATGCACGGTCGTTACCTGTGCAAACGTCTCCGCGGGCGCTTCCCAAAATTGAATCTGGTCGTGGGATTGTGGGACGCACAAGGTGACCTAAACAAGGCGAAAGAACGCATCGGTTGTGGTGCAACCGTGGTCGCGACGTTGGCGGACGCTCAAGAATACATCAATCTACTGATTCCCCCGCTCTTGCCGCGGACCGAAGAGCAGGCGCCACTCGAGCGCAATCAAATGGTCGGCGCGGGGGCTGTGTAGCGGCTCATAGTTTTCGGCGGCACACGTCTTGTGCCGGTATACATTCTCCAGCAGCACCATGCACGTCGGGGTTCTGTACGTCAGCGCACAGACGGAGCACGTTGGTCCTCACATACTTGCCCAGTCGGATGAACGCGAGGATCGAACGGTGAAAGACTCGACTAGATGGCTCTTGCTGACGCTCATGCTGAGTGCGTCGGCGCTGCAATCGAGCTGCGGATACGTGGCCGCAGGCGCAGCAGGCGCAGTGATACAGCACGAGGTTTCGGAGCGAGAAGAAGAGGAACAAGAAGGAGACCGATAATCTAGTTAGGCGCCAAAGCGCCGAGGAGTATCTGCCGCTGGCGATTTCTGCGTACATGATCGCTGCCGCATGCGTGGCCATTGGTGCACGCGCCTGGCTGAAGCGGCTAAGGTGGTAGAGGCCGCCTTGGCCGCGACCTCTTGATATCATTCCGCGAAAAGGCGGAACTCGTGAAAGACAATCGACTGCTGGACGGCACGCGTGTGCGCGATCGGATCCTCGCCGAAGTGGCCGAGCGCGTGGCCGCCGCGAAAAAGAAGCATCCTCTCGGACGGCTCGTCTCGATCAGCATCGGCGATCAGCCCGAGGTCGCCGTCTATATTCGCAATCAAGCCAAGGGTGCGGCCAAGGCCGGCATTCCGTTCGATCAGCAGTTTTGGCCGAGCACGCTGTCGCAGCAAGAATGCAAGGCGCGCATCGTCGCGATGAACGACGACCCGGACGTGCTCGGCGTGATCTTGCAGCGGCCGGTACCGAGCCAGATTCACGTGCGCTCGCTGCAATCCGCGATTCATCCGCTCAAGGACGTCGAAGGCATGAACCCGGCCTCGATCGGCAACATCGTCTACAATGATCTTGCGCTTGCACCGTGCACGGCGGCGGCATCCGTCGAATTGATCAAGGAGACGGGGCTGAACCTCCAAGGGCTCGAGGTCGTCATGATCGGCCATTCGGAAATCGTCGGTAAGCCGGCCGCGTTCATGCTCATGGCCGAGGGCGCGACCGTGACCGTGTGCCACCACATGACGCGCTCCGTGGCCGCGCACTCACGCCGCGCGGATGCCGTGCTCATCGCGGTGGGCAAGCCGCATTTCCTGCGCGCCGACATGGTCAAGCCCGGGGCGGCGGTCATCGACATCGGCATCAACCACGTGATCGATGCGAGCGGCAAGGCGAGAATCGTCGGCGACGTCGATACCGAGAGCGTCAAAGAGGTCGCGAGCTGGGTGACGCCCGTGCCGGGCGGCGTCGGCCCGGTCACGGTCGCGATGCTCATGCGCAACGCGATCGCGGCACACGATAAGCAAATTGCAGCTGGGTGGCTGAACTAAGGATCACAAGAGGAGAACTAACATGGCGATCCAAGGCGGGTGTTATTGCGGCGAGCTGCGTTACGCGGCCGAGGGCGAGCCGGTGTTCAAGGGCCAGTGCCATTGCCGCGAATGCCAATACATCTCGGGAGGGCCGCCGAACGTCGTGCTCGGCATGCCCGAGGCCGGTTTCCGCTACACCGACGGTAAGCCGAAGCAGTTTCGGCGCCGTGACCTCGAGAATCCCGTGACACGCGAGTTCTGCGCCGAATGCGGAACGCACATCGGTACGCGCTCGCCAAATGCGCCGGGCATCTTCATCCTGAAAGTCGGCACCCTCGACGACCCCACGATCTTCGACGGGCCGCAAATGGCAATCTATACGGCGGAGATGCAGAGCTGGCACCACCTGCCCAAGGGGATTGCGACGTTCGCGGGACCGCCGGGGTAGGGCGCATCGTTTGGCCGCGTTCTGGAATCGCAATGGTCTGCGATGATCTCTGTAGCCGTTTCCTTTCGCCAATATCGGGAATATCGGACACTTCGGCGTAGATTTCAAAGTTCGGCACCTTCTGAAACGTCGCCGCCCGATTGAACATCCGTTACTACATCGATCCGGAGACCGGTGCGCCGCATATACATAACCACGGCGTCACCGAATCCGAGGTCGAGGACATCCTAGCTCGACCCGGCGAGGATCGGCCCGGAACAGAAGGGACTCGAGTAGCGCTTGGTCAGACTTCTGCCGGCCGGTACTTGCGAGTAATCTACGTGGCAGAAACCAGCGGTGTCTTCGTTATCACAGCATACGATCTAACGGGGAAACCTCTCTTGGCATACCGGCGCCGTAGGCGCAGAAAGCGATGAGTAAACGCACAAAATTTCCTGAAGGCTGGGATGAGGCTCGCGTGAAACGGGTGCTCGAGCACTACGAATCTCAGAGCGAGGAACAGGCGGTGGCCGAGGACGAGGCTGCAGCGGAGCAGAAGGGTCAGACGCTCATGGAAGTGCCGAGCGAACTCGTTCCAACTGTCCGAGAGCTGATCGCAAAGCGTCGCAAAGCCTCGTAGCTCGGCGCCGAACAACGCGTTGGAGCGAACGCGGTATGGCTAAAGTGCATTTCCTGAGACGTTGGCAGCGCGTCGCTCAACGCGAACGTTATACGTCATTGACCAAGCACTGGTAGAAATCCGTTTGAGCGAGACGCTCGCAGCCGTCAAACCTCTCGTTGGCGCGGGTGACGTGCGCATTTCCGAGCATGGTTATGACGAGTTATCCGAAGATGGGATCTTCGTCAGAGATATATTGGACGGCGTAGCAGATGCTGTTGCCGTAGAGGATTATCCTGACTTTCCCAAGGGGCCAACGGTGCTGGCGCTACAATTCGACGGCGACTCGAGGCCAATTCACGTGGTCTGGGGCATTCCGAAGGGGCACAATAGCCCAGCTGTACTGGTTACGGCCTATCGCCCGGACCCAAAGAGATGGTCGGCCGATTTTCGGGAGAGGCTCAAATGAACACACGCAAGCGAGTAAAGCGCATTCACGAAGGGCGCTACGTTGCAGAAGTTGAGGTCGAGCTCCTCGAAGACGAGACAGGCTGGTCTCCGTATCTGTCGCCGCAGGATGCCTGCAAGTTGGACGACGTCCGAGAGGCATTGCGTCGTGGGGACATTAGGCGCGCGGCCACCATGTCACGAGTCTACGAGTTGCGCCCAGTAGCGTTGCAATGACGCATAACA
This sequence comes from Gammaproteobacteria bacterium, assembly GCA_036507635.1. Taxonomy (GTDB): domain Bacteria; phylum Pseudomonadota; class Gammaproteobacteria; order Steroidobacterales; family Rariloculaceae; genus DATBLZ01. The sequence continues at coordinate 7,354 of DATCIQ010000122.1, read as the reverse complement.
AGCAGTTGTAGCCGACGCGGTTGAATGCGGTGGCCGCCTTGCGGGCTTGGTGTCTGTGGCGCGCGGCTATGCGACGCAGGAGTAATACTTGGACGTCATCAAAACCTACGTGATGCCCGTTGTCGTCAGTGTTGTGGCAACCTGGCTGGCCGGCTTCTTGTGGTTCAGGGTGTTGTTTCGCCTGCCATCGGCCGATGGCCTATCCCCGTCTACGGTTTCTCTCTTGCAACACGTTGGCGATATCGGCTTCGCCTGTTTGCTCGCGTGGATCATGTTTCGCACCGGCATGCACACGATCCTCGACGGGATTCTCCTTGCGCTTACGCTCTGGCTTGGTTTCGTGGCGGCGGTCGCAGGCCACATGTTCGCGTTCCGATCGTTCACGCTCCGATTCTTTGCCACGACGGCAGGCAGCGTCCTCTTTGCGCTCCTCATAATCGGCGCGGTCCTTGGCGCACTGATACGGTAGGCGAAGTCGAGCCAGACGTGACACCTGGGGTTATGTAGATGCTTACGGACGCCTGTCGGGTCGCAGGTCGCATAACACTTATGAGGCCTCTGCCTGTCAATAGGCGATAACGTTGCGGCGGCGATTCTTGGTTCGCCGTTGTATGGGCAGCCGCGGTCGTTCTCTGGCTTGGTTTCCCTTGCGGTGTCAGGACGTCGCCTGCACCAAACACCTATCGAGGCTCTGTCGTCGGTGAGTGACGATGGTCGTCGTAGTCGACGGCCGGCCTGGAAACGATTTCGTGCCCTCATCCGTTCCGAGTCATACCGTCAGGCTCATGGGAGCCAGTTCGTGGCGGGCTTCGGCGAGGGGCAGACAACGAGAAGCGAATGCCGATGTGGCGGAGCGGGACCGCGATCCAATCAACCGCGGCAGGTGAGCAGGTCGGTGTCACACGACCGACGAGCGTTCGTGACGCAAGATCGAGATCGGTCGACAGCGTGCTTGGACCCAGGGCGCGAAAGGTCGGGTGCTAATCACGGATCGGCTCTAGAAATACGGTGTCGTAGTAATCCACAACGTTGGCGGTCGACCGTCACTCTATCGATTGGGGGAAGGATCACTGAATCATGGCTGGGAAACACGGTACACGGCTGCTCGTGATTTACGCGGTTGTGGTAACAGGACTTCTGGGCTTGACGGTAGTCATGAGAGGCGCTCCCACAAACCAGGACTTCGACGAAATCACGGTTCACCGCATCAGGGTTGTCGAGCCTGATGGCACGCTGCGGCTCCCACGCGACGGGCGGGGCAACCGGGAAGGCACAAATCAGCGACCGGGCGGGGGTCCTCTTCTACAACGACGAAGGCACGGAGAATGGTGGCTTGATCTTTGGCGGCCGTCGCGATGCCAATGGAAGGATTGTGGATGCGGGTGTGAGCTTGTCATTCGACAAATACGGGGTGGGCGGTCAGACCCTCCAGCTTGCGGCTGTCAGCGACAACGAGAATCGATTCGCGGGGCTGCGAGTCAAGGACACTGCGATCGGCGGTCCCAACAACAACCGCGTATGGGTAGGCAATACCGACGATGGAGCCGCAACCGTCGCATTGATGGATACGCAAGGCCGGAGACGCATCGTGATGGAAGTGAAGGCGGACGGTTCCTCGAGCCTGACGTTTCTGGATGCGGACGGCGACGTACTCAATCAGCTGTTGCCATCGGGAGTTCCGCGATAAAGTCCCGACCTGGCACAGCCGCCTAACACGCAATGGAGCCGAGGCGCCAAACCATCTGTGCGCGGGTCTCGTGCAAGGAGTGGAGCTGACCGATGCTAGGCGCACGTTCCACGCGGGGAGGTACCGCATGATTCAAGGTAGTTGCCTGTGCGGCGGCGTCAGGTTCCAGATCGCGCACGCTGTCGGACCTCTCGAGCTTTGCCATTGCACGCGCTGCCGAAAGGTCAGCGGGTCCGCTTTCGTAGCTGGACTAAGGGTGCTCCGCGAAGACTTTCAGCTTTTGCAGGGGCGCGAGCTAATTCAATCCTATGAAGCTCCGATTCGCGAGGGACCGCCGCCTTACCGCACGTCTTTCTGTAGTCACTGCGGATCACCGGTACCGAATCCGTCCTCGACGTTGAGCTGGTTCGAAATACCCGCGGGCCTTCTGGATGACGATCCACGTCTGCGTCCCGACAAGCACGTTTTTGTCGAGCGCAAATCCCCGTGGTTCACGATTGCAGACGATCTCCCGCGGCTAGACCGCATAGCGCTGCGCGCATTTCGCGACGCGCATCCGCGGCCATGACCAGAGTGTCACGCATCGCATGAAGGTATCGTCAAATGACCATCACTGACCTGGGCACAATTGCCAACTTGCTAGCCGCCATCGGCGTTCTGGTGACATTGATCTATCTCTCGCGTCAAGTGAGGCAAGGAAACTTGCTTGCCAAGTCTCAAGCCCGTCAACGCATGGTCGAGCAGACTCACGAAAAGCTCTATCAATGGAAGAACGATCCGGCCTTACGTAGCTGCTTTGTCAAGAAAACCACGCTATCCCAAGATGAACAGGAGACCGTTCACTACTTTCTGCTGGCCGCCATGCGGCAACGAGAGTGGGAGTGGTTTCAATACAAGGACGGTGTTATTGGGAAAGACGTCTACGAGGCGTATCACGAAGTCATCAGTCTCCATCTCGGCATCCCGCGAACGAGAAGATGGTGGCAAACCGTCGGTCGGATCGGATTCAACCCAGGCTTCGTAACCGAGGTGGACTCGTTTCTCGCAAGGCGGCAGCTAACCAACTACTTTGACGACATCAGAGGCTTCGATGAACTATGAAAGATCTGCCGCAACCCGTCGCCGAGCTCGTCGACGTGCTGGCCGCCATGCCAGGCACGGTCGCCGTCGTGCTCGGCGGCTCGCGTGCCGTCGGGTCCAAGGAAACGGGCAGTGATTGGGACCTCGGTGTCTACTATCGTGGCGCAATCGATCTGACCGCCCTAGCAGCACGAGGTGTCGTGCACCCTCCGGGCTCGTGGGGGCGCGTGATGAACGGGGGTGCCTGGCTTCGGTCCGGAAGCGAAAAGGTCGATGTGATCTTGCGCGATCTCGACGTCGTCGAGCATTGGACTCGGTGCGCCGAGAAAGGCGAGTTCGAGGTGCACCCCAACGTGAGCGACTCACCGCGCGACTGTCTCTGTTATTCGATCGTCAAGGCAGCCTCTTAGTAAGGAGGATCGCGTGCTCGAACTTAGGCCCACGTGTGAGCATTGCAGTAAGCTGCTCCCCGCGAACTCATCCGAAGCGCGTATTTGCAGCTATGAGTGCACCTTCTGTGCGACATGCGTGGACGGGATCCTATTGAACGTGTGCCCCAATTGTGGCGGCGGGTTCGTGCCGAGGCCGATTCGACCTTCGAGAGACTGGAAAGGGGGCAACTTCCTCGGCAATGATCCCGCGAGCACGGTGGTGCGACATCGACCGGTTGATGCTACAGGGCACGCGGCATTCGCGTGTAGGATTCAGTCTATTGCCGCAGAAAAACGTTGAATAATGTGATTCTCGAAATCGCACCGTTGACCATCCGTGCCAGCCAAGCACCGGCTTTCGAGGCGGCGTTCCTGCGCGCCCAGCGCATCATTGCCTCGATCCCGGGCTACCGATCGCATGAGCTCCGCCGCTGCGTCGAGCGTCCCAACGAGTATGTATTGCTCGTGCGTTGGGATTCGCTCGAAGCGCACGAGGTCTGTTTTCGCACTTCGCCGCAATATCAGGAGTGGCGCGAGTTGCTGCACCACTTCTACGAGCCGTTTCCCGTCGTGTCGCATTACGAGACGGTGCAGGGCGCCGCCGGACCCTGAGGGCAATCACATCGGCTTGGTTTTCGCCCGATACTCGCAAAGATCGGCGATGACGCACTCGGGGCAATTCGGCCGGTGCGCTTTGCAGACGTAGCGTCCGTGCAGGATCAACCAGTGATGCGCGTGGCGCTTGAACTCGTCGGGTGTGAACTTCACGAGCTTGCGCTCGACCTCGAGCACGCCTTTGCCGGGCGCGAGACCCGTGCGATTCGCGACACGGAAGATATGCGTATCGACGGCGATCGTCGGCTGGCCGAAGGCCGTGTTGAGCACGACGTTGGCCGTTTTCCGCCCGACGCCGGGTAATGCTTCGAGTGCTTCGCGGTTATCGGGTACTTTGCCGCCGTGCTGCTCGACGAGCGCGCGGCACGTCTTCATGATGTTCGCGGCCTTGCTGTTGAAGAGCCCGATCGTTTTGATGTGCTCCTTGAGGCCACTTTCACCGAGCTCGAGCATCGCGTGCGGCGTATTCGCGACCGCAAAGAGCTTAGGCGTTGCTTTGTTCACGCTTACATCCGTCGCTTGCGCGGACAGAATGACCGCGATCAAGAGCTCGAACGGCGAAGAGTATTGGAGCTCCGTCGCAGGATGCGGATTGCGTTCGGCCAGCCGGCGATAGATGGCGACGCGCTTTGCGGGGTTCACGCGCCCGCGTCCCCCACGGGCAAAGCAGCGCCGCCGCGGGCGGCTGCGCGCCGCTCGCGCGCCCAGTTGCGCAACGCGAGCAGGACGGCAAGCCCGAAGAACGCACCCGGCGGCAGTACGGCCGCGAGCATGCCGTCGAAAGGTAAGTCGATTCGCCACGCCGCGGCGATGTCGCCGAACAACAGGGACATGCCGGCGAACAACGTGCCCGCGCCGAATACCTCGCGCAAGGCCCCGAGCACGACAAGCACGCCGCAGAATCCGAGGCCGGCCGAGAATCCCGCGAAAGCCGCTCGGCCGACGGGCTGCCGGCTCGCCACCGTCTCGGCTTGGGCGAGTATCGCGCAATTCGTGATGATGAGCGGAATGAAGATACCCAATATCTCGTGAAGCTCGAATAGGAGCGCGTTCGTCAAGAGGTCGACGCTGGTGACCAACGAAGCGATGATGAGAACGAACAGCGGAATGCGAACGACGGGCACGAGTGACCGGCGCATCAGCGATACGAGCGTGTTCGTGGCGAGCAGCACGACGGCCGTGGCGACGCCCAACGTGAGGCCGTTGACGACGGTCGTCGTCACGGCGAGCAAGGGGCACAGGCCGAGCAGTTGCACGAGCGCCGGGTTATCCCGCCAAAGACCTTGAACCAGCAATGATTTGAGCTCGCTCATGCGCCTCCGCCGTCGCCCTCGGCCGCCGCGCGCGCGGCGGCCTCGAACAATTCCTGCTTGTGCGCCGAGAAGTATAGCAACGTGTTCTTGACGGCTTTGACGACGGCACGCGGCGTCACGGTCGCGCCCGTGAGCGAATCGAACGCGCCCTCGTCTTTGTCGACGGCCCAGAGCGCCGCCTCCGGATCATGCAGGCTGCGGCCGTCGAACTGCCGGATCCAGTCGGACTTCATGACGTCGATGAGGTCGCCGAGCCCCGGCGTCTCCCGGTGCCGCACGGCGCGCACGCCCGTGATTCGCTCCTCGACCGATATTCCGACGAGCAAGCGAATCGGGGCATTGTAGCCGTCGGGCGCAATGGTCGCGAAGACCGCGGCGACGGGCCGGCCGTCGTCGATCGCGATGAACACATCGATGGGATCTTCGGAGCCGAGCAGCGCTTCATCGGTTGCGCTCACCAACACGGGCTGCAATTCTTCGTCGGCGAGAGCCGGATCGAGCACGTCGTAAATGCTTTGCAGCAGGCGCGCACGCTCGTTCGCGGCGATGCGGTCTTTGCTCCACTCGTAGCTTGTCGTGACGAGAGCCGCGGCGGCCACTGCGATGAGCCCGACGAGCGACAAGGTGCGCCAGAGGCTGCCTTCAGTCACGTCCGTAGATCCTCGGGCGCGTATAGCGGTCGATGAGCGGCACGGCGGCGTTCATGAGCAGCACCGCAAACGCGACACCGTCGGGGTAGCCGCCCCAGGTGCGGATCGCGTAAGTCAAAAGCCCGATACCGCCGCCGAATATGAGGCGCCCGCGCTCACTGGCAGCGCCGGAGACGGGGTCGGTGGCGATGAAAAACGCGCCGAGCAGCGTTGCGCCGCTGAACAAGTGAAAGCCTGGCGACGCAAAGCCGTCGGGATCGACGAGATAGAGAACGGTGGATGGAATCAGCACGCCCGCGAGCATTGCAACGGGAATATGCCAACGAATGACGCCCATGTAGAGCAAGTAAAAGCCGCCTAGCGCGATGAGGTTGTTGATCCATTCCCAGCCGCGGCCGCCGAAGTCGCCGAACAACGAGCCGCCGCGAATCGCCCGAAAGGGTTGGCCGCCGCGTACGCCTTCCTTGACGAGATCGAGCGGCGTCGCGCGCGTCACGGCGTCCATGGTGAGCTCCGGCGGCAGCTCGCCCGTGACGCTGTACGTGAGGTTCTGCATGGAGGTCAGGCGCACGTAATCGATGTCGCCCATGCGCGGCGGAACCCATTGCGTCATTTCGACGGGAAACGAGATCAACAAGAGCGCGTAGCCGACCATCGCGGGATTGAAGAAGTTCTTGCCCAACCCCCCGTAAAGCTGCTTCGCAATCGCGATAGCCGCAACGCTGCCGAAGGCCGGAATCCACCACGGCACGAACGGTGGAATCGCGAACGCAAGCAAGGCCGCGGTAACGAGCGCGCTGCCGTCTCGTAACGAGTGCCGCGTCGATCGCCCGCGGAGCTTGAGAATGGCCCCTTCGGTGAGCAGCGCCGCCAACGACGCAATCGCGAGGTTGACGATGAAGCCCGTGCCGAAGAACCACACGTACGCGATTGCGGCCGGTGCCAACGCATAGAGCACGCGCCGCATGACGAGCGGCACGCTCTCCAGAGGCCGGCTGTGCGGGGCAGGGGCGACCTCGAATTCCATGGCTCAATCCGTATCGCCGCCGCGTTCGCGCCGGCGCCGGGCGCGCTCGACGGCCGCTTCGATGCCGCCCTTGAGTTGCTCCTGCAATTGCTTGGCTTGCTCTGCTTCGGCGCGCCGGCGTTCCTCGCGGCGCAGGTGACGCTGCTCGGATTCCGCCGAGAGCTCGACATTCCTTACGTGCGCGCGATAAGCGGTCTTCGCACGGCGAAAAATCTCCGTGAGGGGAATGTGGCTCGGGCAGACCACGTCGCAACATCCGCATTCGATGCACTCCATGAGCCCGAGCGTGTCGAGCGCCGCGAAGTCGCGAGCGCGCGCCGCGATCAGCAATTCCTGCGGCTGCAACCGAGCGGGGCAGACGTTCGCGCACGCGCCGCAGCGAATGCATGGCCACTCCGTGTAGTCTGCGCGTACCTCGTCGAGCGTCGCGGCGATGATGCAATTCGTGCCTTTGGTCACGGGGATGTCGTCGCTCGGCAGCGCGTAACCCATCATGCTGCCGCCGTGAACGAGCCTGCGCACGTCCTCGTGATAGCCGCCGCAAAACTCGA
>DATCIQ010000121.1:0-15053 GCA_036507635.1 Gammaproteobacteria bacterium | reverse complement strand
GAAGCTCGCTCCTACAATTCTATTCCGACTCATCGTCGGATTCTTCGTCGAGATCGTCGGCTTCATCGTCGAACTTGCCGCGCAGGTCGTGATAAACGAGCTTGTGCTCTCCGAGCTGTATGACATCTCCTTCGGCGAGCTCGTGATGCTTGACACGCTGCGACCGAACGAAGATTCCATTCGTGCTATTCAGGTCTTCGACGACGCAGTTCTTCGCCGTCGTTATGATTTGCGCGTGATGCCGCGAGACGAACTTGCTGCGGATCTGCAGGTCGTTGTCCGCCGTTCTGCCGATGATCGCGCGTCCCGCGGACACGGGAAACTCGGTGATGACCTGATCGCGAAACAGAACTTCGAATCGCGCGAGCTGCGACTTGGCGGGGTGGAACTCGCCGGTGTCCTCGAAGGGCGAGCCGTTCGCCGACCTCCTGTTCGCGTACGGCGTCCATTGCAGCTCCTCGACAGCCGCTTTGACAAGCTCGATCGTGACGACGTTCTTCTCTTCGGCAAAGGCGCACAGCATTGCCGTATCGCAGAGGATGTTGATGAGACGCGGTATGCCCCCGGAATAGCGGAAGATCATGTCGAAGGCTTCGTCCTCGAAGATCTTGCGATGGTTGCTGCCGGCCACCTCGAGACGATGCTCCACATACTCGCGCGTCTCGCGTTTGGACAGGGCCGTGAGGTGGAACCGTAGCCGCACTCTCTGGCTCAACTGCTCGAGACGCGGAGAGTCGAGCTTATAGGCGAGCTCGGGTTGGCCCGCGAGAACGATGCGCAGCAGCTTTTCCTTTTGCGATTCGATCCCCGATAGCATCCTGAGCTCCTCGAGCACTCGACGCGACAAGTTCTGCGCTTCGTCGATGACGAGCAGCATCGTCTTGCCGGCGGCATACTGCTCGATCATGTAGTCCTTGAGCATCGCGAGCAGCTCGATCTTCTTCTTGCGAAACGGCTTGAAGCCGAACTCGACCAGCAGGGCTTGGAGAAACTCGACCGGAGAGAGCTGCGTCTGGTTGATCTGCGCCAAAACGACGTCGTCGGGCAGCTCGGCGAGGAACGTCTCGATGAGCGTGGTCTTACCCGAGCCGATCTCGCCGGTGACGACGACGAAGCCGTCGGCGAGCCAGATTGTCGACTCCATGTAAGCTTTCGCGCGTGCATGTTGCTTGCTTGCAAACAAGAAATGCGGATCCGGCGTCAACCGAAACGGCATTTCCTTGAGCTCGAACAACTCGAGATACATCGATCAACACACCCTGAGCGAGAAACGCCGCAAGCCTAATACAAACGCCGGTTTGATTCGACCCTGGATGCTCAATCCGCACGCCCGACGACGCTGCGCAGCGCCTGCAAACGAGTCAGCAGACGGTCGCGGCGAACGTCGACGAGCGTGCAATGGCCGAGCTTGCGCGCCGGCCGCGGTTCCTTGCCGTAAGCATGGAAGTGAGCGCCTGGGATCGCGAGGACCTGCGTCGCGGCGGGTAAGGCTCCGAGCAGATTGAGCATGGCGGCGTGGCCGCGGGATGTCGTTTCGCCGAGAGGCCAGCCGAGAATGGCGCGCAAATGATTCTCGAATTGGCTCGTCTCGGCTCCCTCTATGGTCCAGTGTCCCGAGTTGTGAACTCGCGGCGCTATTTCGTTGGCGACGAGGCCGCCCTGGGTCAGAAAGAATTCCACCGTGAGCACGCCGCGATAGTCGAACTCGCGCATGAGCCGATCGAGCCATCTCGCCGCGGACTTCTGCAAGGCGGGATTCTCATGCGGCGCAAGCGACTCGATCAGGATGCCGTCGCGGTGCTTGTTCTCGGTGAGTGGATAGTAGACCTGCGCATTCTCGGCGCCGCGCACGGCGATCAGCGACAACTCGGACTCGAATGTGACCCAGCCTTCGGCGATGGCGGGGACGCGGCCGAGGTCGTCCCAAGCCGCAAGCAATGCGTCGCGACTTCGGGCGATGCGCTGGCCGCGGCCGTCGTAACCGAGACGCCGCGCCTTGAGCACGACGGGCCAACCGAGCTCCTCGCCCGCACGCGCCAAGTCCGCGACTCCGTCAATCGCGACAAATGGCGCAGTCGGAATCGACAACGATTGGAACAATTGCTTCTCGGCCAGGCGATCTTGCGCGATCGCAACGCTGCGCGGGGGCGGGTATACGGGCACGATGTCGGCGAGCTCAGTGAGCGCATCGACAGCAACGTTCTCGATGTCGAATGTGAGCACGTCGACTTCGCGCGCCAGCGCGGCCAACGCATCGCGATCGTCGAGCGGCGCGGCTCGCAGCGGCGCCACCTGGCCTCCGGGGGATCGCGCCTCGCGGTCGACGAAGCGGCACTCGATCCCGAGCGGATAGCCGGCAAGCGCCATCATGCGTCCGAGTTGACCGGCGCCGACGATGCCTACGCGCGCTGCGCTCATTGCTTAGGTCGCGGCTGGACGGCCCACGGAGCTATTCGCTCTTGCGCGGATCGGGACGCTGCAATACTCGAGCTGTTTGGGTCGCGCGATAGTCGTCCAAGGAGGCTGCGATCGACGTGTGCTTGGCGGCGAGAATCGCGGCCGCGAAGAGCGCGGCATTGACGGCGCCGGCCTTGCCGATTGCGAACGTCGCCACGGGCACGCCCGCCGGCATTTGCACGATCGACAGCAAGGAATCGATGCCGTTCAAGGTTTTCGATGCGATCGGCACGCCGAGGACGGGCAGGCGCGTCTTGGCCGCCGTCATGCCCGGCAAGTGTGCCGCGCCTCCGGCCCCGGCGATCAACACCTCGAGACCGCGGCCCCCTGCCGCCGCCGCATACTCGAACAGGAGGTCCGGGGTGCGATGCGCCGAAACGACGCGCACCTCGTACGGGATCGAGAGCGCGTCGAGCGTTTCGGCGCAGTGCGACATCGTCTCCCAATCGGAATTCGAGCCCATGACGACGCCGATCAACGGTTTCATCGCCGCATTGTACAGCAGTTAGAATGCGGTTATGGACTCAGCAGCGACCAAAGATGCGCTCGCAGAATCTGCTTCCCAAGCGATCGATCTCGCGACTCGCTTGGGTGCCGATCAAGCCGAGGCCGGCGTGAGTTTCGATGAAGGCTTGACTGTCACTGTTCGTCTCGGTGCGCTCGAATCGGTCGAGCGTCAAAAAGACCGTGGACTCGGCGTCACCGTCTATCGAGATCGAAGCAAGGGCAGCGCGAGCACGAGCGATTTCTCGAAGCGCGGCATCGACGGCGCCGTGCGCAAAGCGTTGAGCATTGCGAGCTTTACCGCCGCCGACGAATTCGCGGGTCTCGCCGACGCCGAGCTCATGGCGGTGAACCCTCCCGACCTCGACCTGTACCACCCTTGGGAGCTCGACGTAGACGGCGCGACGGAGCTCGCGGCGCACGCCGAATCCGCCGCGCGCGAGCTCGATCGGCGCATCGACAATTCGGAGGGCGCAACCGTTTCGACGGGCGCGGGAATACGGGTTTACGCGAACAGTCATGGGTTCCGGGGCGCCTATGCCACGAGCAGCCACTCGATCAGCTTGAGCGTCGTCGCAAAAGCGGACGGTTTGCTCGAGCGCGACTATTGGTACTCGGCCGCGCGTGCCGCCGACGATCTCGAATCGCCCGAGGCCATCGGCGAGCGCGCCGCGCGCCGCGCGCTCGATCGTTTGGGATCCAGACAGATCGGCACCCGGGTCGCGCCCGTCGTGTTCACTCCCGAGCTCGCGCGCGGCTTGTTCGGCCATTTCGTTGCCGCCATCCGCGGCACGGCGCAGTACCGCAAGGCGTCATTCCTCGTCGGCGCCGCGGGGCGGCAAGTGTTTCCGGAATGGCTCGATATCCGCGAGGATCCGCTGATTCCGCGCGGCATGGCGAGCGCGGCTTTCGATGGCGAAGGCGTCGCGACGCGTGCGCGTGACCTCGTCGCAGACGGCGTGCTCCAGGGCTACGTGCTGTCGAGCTACTCGGCGCGACGACTGGGCCTGCCGACGACGGGGAACGCCGGCGGCATCCACAATCTCGTCATCACGCCGAACGCCGGGCCGCTCGAGTCGATCGTGTCCGGCTGCGACACCGCGCTCGTCGTGACGGAGCTCCTCGGCCAAGGCGCCAATACCGTGACCGGAGATTACTCGCGCGGCGCGGCCGGCCTTTGGGTGGAGCATGGCGAAGTCGCCTATCCGGTGAGCGAGGTCACGATCGCGGGTAACTTGCGCGACATTTTCTTGCGCATCGAAGCGATCGGATCGGATGTCGATCTGCGCGGCGCCGTGCGTTGCGGGTCCGTGCTCGTGGACGGCCTTACGATCGCGGGCCGGTAGCCGCAGCCGCCCCCGTAGGAGCGGCCTCCGGCCGCGATCCCTCATTCTCCGCCGCGTCCCGATCGACGAGCTCCGCCAGCGTCAAATCGTCGAGTGCTGCGGCAATCGCGTCTTCGACACGCTGCGTGAGCGCTTCGACCGTCGGATTCCAACCGCGACTCCGGTCGGACCGGAGCTCCCCGGTCTTGGTTCGCACCGTCGCGAGTATGTCCGTGAGCGCGATGCGCCGCGGATCGCGCGCCGGTATGAGGCGCTGCTCCGTTGTTTCCGTGAGCAGCCCGTCGTCCTTGAGCGCCGCGATGAGCGGCTCGAGAAGGTGCCTCGGCACGCGAATTTGCGCGGCAAGGCTTTCGGCACGCCAGCCGTGCGAGGGCGTATCGAAATCCCGGCCGACCAGCAGCATCGTGCTGATGGCGAGATGCTCGCGCAACGCGTTCGACATCGCGGCGGTGCGCTGGCCGTACCGTAGGTACTCGGGGTTTTGCAGGTAGAAGGCGAGCTGCGCGCCGGCAAGCAAGATCAGCCATGAAAGGTACATCCAGATCATCACGACGATGACGATGGCAAAGCCCGAGTAGATCGCCTCGTAACGCGACGCGCCGACGACGAGACCTGCGAAAACTTGCCCGCCGGCCGCCCATGCGGTTCCCGCGAACAGGCCGCCCGCGAGCGCGGGGCGCAAACGGACGCGCGCGTTGGGAATGAACATATACAAGAAGCTGAACGCCGCGATGACGAACATGTACGGCATGAGGTCGTTCAAATTGGCGATCCACGCGCCGATGGGCTGGATACCGCGCAATTTGTTGACGAGTGTCGTACTTGCGAGCGTCGCGATGACGCCCATCGTGACGAGCATGACGATGGGACCCACGAGCATGACGCTCAAGTACTCGGTAAAGCGGCGCGCGAAGCTGCGCGGCCGGTCGACGCGCCACACGAAATTGAAGCTGGCCTCCACTTTCTGGGCCATCGACAACGCCGCGTACAATAGAAAGCCCACGCTCAAGCCCGCGAGGACGGAGCCGCTGATATTGTCGACGAAGCCGACGACATTGGCCGCGATTTCCCCCGCTCGGGGTCCAATGGGCGCAAGCGCGCGCAGCAGCAACGGCTCGAGCTGGCGATGAAAGCCCAAGCCCTTGAGCACGGCGAAGCTGAAAGCGAGCAGCGGAACGATCGCGAGCATCGTCGTGTAGACGAGACTCATGGCGCGAAGGCTGAGCTCACCCCCGGCGAGATCCCTGAGCAGCGCGTAGACGTAGCGCGCGACGGAGAGCGAGCGGGCACGTATCCCGGTGCCGAGACCCGCCTCGGGCCACAAGAAGCTGTCTAGGCGGCGATGCAGGGTCTCCATCGGCGTCGGCCGCTAACCCGTGAGGCGCTCGAGCGCCTCTTGATACTTCTGCCCGGTGCGCTCGATGACGACGGCCGGCAGATGCGGCCCCGGCGCGGTCTTGTTCCAATCGAGCGTCTCGAGATAGTCGCGCACGTATTGCTTGTCGAAGCTCTGCGGCGACGCCCCGGGGCGATAGCTCTCTGCGGGCCAAAAGCGTGAAGAATCGGGCGTCAGACACTCATCGATGAGCTTGAGGTTGCCGTCGTCGTCGATGCCGAACTCGAATTTGGTATCCGCGATGATGATGCCGCGGTCGCGCGCGTGCCCCGTAGCCGCCGCGTACAAGCCGAGCGACACGTCGCGCACGCGGTCGGCGAGCTCCGTGCCGATCAAATCGCGGACCTGCTGCTCAGAAATGTTCTCGTCGTGGGCGCCGGGCGCTGCTTTCGTGCTCGGTGTGAAGATGGGCTCGCGAAGCTGCTCGGCGAGCTCCATGCCGGGCGGCAATGCGACGCCCGAAACCTTGCCGGTCGCACAGTAGTCCTTCCATCCCGAACCGATGAGAAAGCCGCGCACGACGGCTTCTACGGGCAGCGGCTTCAGATGCTCGACGACGACGGCGCGACGGTGCACGATCTCGCGATCGCGTGCGTCGCTCAGCACCGAGGCGGGGTCGGTGCCCGTGAGATGGTTTTCCACCACGTGGGCGAGCTTGGTGAACCAGAAGTTCGAGATCGCGGTGAGCACGATTCCCTTGCCTGGAATGGGGTCCGGTAGAACGACATCGAACGCTGAGATACGATCGCTCGCGACTATGAGGAGATGTTTCGCGTCGATCTCGTAAATATCGCGGACTTTCCCGCGCGCGAGCAAGCGTAGGCCATGCAGATTCGATTCGAATAGCGGCGTATACGAATTCATGATCAATGATGGCTTGAGAGGCGGCAGCTCAGCAACTTCGGCGCGGCGTTTCGAGCCCGGACGCACGACCGGCTCGGCCGACCGCTAGGCCGTTCGATGCAATGGTTCGGCAAGGCCGTCGGCGCTGCCCTGGGTCTCATCATCGGGGGCCCGGTAGGTTCGGTTCTCGGCGCTCTGCTCGGGCATCAGTTCGACGCAGGCTTCACCGGCCAAGCGAGCGGCGCGTACGCTGAGACGCAAAACCTGTTCTTCGAGATCACGTTCGAGGTCATGGGTCACCTCGCCAAGGTGGACGGGCGCGTCAGCGAAGAGGAAATCACGATCGCGAGGCGCATCATGCATGCGATGCACCTGTCGCCGGAGCAAGTGCGTGTCGCGATCGACCGGTTCACGACCGGCAAGAGAGCGGAGTATCCCCTCGGCGAGCGGCTCGCGGAGCTCGGACGGCGCATCGGCCGGCGCCGCGATCTCTGCCGGGCATTCGTAGAGATTCAAGTGCAGGCGGCCGTGGGCAGCGGTGAAATCGCCAACGCGAAGCGCAAGCTGTTGTGGGAGGTCGCGCGAGCTCTCGGTATCGGGCGCGTGGAGCTCGCGCAGATCGAGGCGCTGGTGCGCGCGCAGACGCAACGGTCGCCCCAAGGGCAAGGCGGCACGATCTCCCTCGACGCCGCCTATCGCGTGCTCGGCGTGGATCCCAGCGTCGGCGACAAGGACGTCAAGACGGCGTATCGGCGTCTCATGAACCAGCACCATCCGGACAAGCTCGTGTCACGGGGTTTGCCGGCATCGATGATGGCGCTCGCCGAGCAGAAGACGCGCGAGATTCGCGCCGCGTACGAGCGCATCAAGGCGCAGCGAGGATTCAGGTAGGAGCGAGCTTCGCTCGCGATCTTCCTGGTCCGCGGCGCCCTTTGCTAAGCGGGCCGGCGCAACGCTTGCGGACGCGCGCGCGGCAGCTCGCGGCGGGCATTGAAAACGACGATGGTCTTGCCCGTCGCTCTGACGAGACCCTGATCCTCGAGAACCTTGAGGACGCGGCCGGCCATTTCGCGCGAGCAACCGACGAGTCGCGACAGTTCCTGGCGCGAAACTTTGATCTGCATGCCGTCCGGATGGGTCATGGCGTCGGGCTCGCGGCAGAGATCCATGATCGCATGCGCGACGCGCCCCGTGACGTCGACGAACGCGAGGTCGCCGAGCTTGCGGTTCGTGCGGTCCAAGCGGCTCGCGAGCTGCGTGGCGAGCTCGAAGACGATCCCGGGGCTTTCCGATGCGATCTGCCGGAACCTCGGGTAAGTCATCTCTGCGATCTCGCTCTCCGTTCGCGTTCGAACCCAAGCGCTGCGCGTCGGCTGCTCGTAGAACAACCCCATCTCGCCGAAGAACTGACCTTTGTTGAGGTAGGCGAGCACCATCTCGTTGCCGTCCTCGTCTTCGATCATGACTTCGACCGAGCCGTCGACGATGTAATAAAGCACGTCAGGCAAGTCGCCGGCGTGAATCATGACCGTCTTCGCCGGAATCGTCCGCACCCTGCAGTAGCTCAGGAAGCGGTTGATCGCTGGCACATCGCTCAAAGGTCTGAGAGTTTCTTCCATCGTCGGGACTCCGGTTTTACGTAATGCCGTTTTAATCAATTCGGCGCACGGGCGCAAAACATCTATGTTAGAGCTGTGACGCGCTTCACACGACGTACGCAAGGCGCCGTAAGAAGCCGCCCCCGGACGCCATGATTCCGCGCACCGGCGCCGGCAACGTCCGCCCCCCGGCGAGCGTGGCCATTGTGCCGTGGTGGGCCTCGTCGGCGGCCATTCGCGTCAAGATCGCGCGACTCTTGGCGTCGTCCGCGGGCAACCGCCGCAAGTGATCGTCGAGGTGCGCTTCGACTTGTCTCTCCGTCTCGCCGACGAAACCGAGGCTCGTTCGATCCCCGACGACGCCGGCGACTATTCCGATGCAAGCGCTGCCCGCGTACCAGAATGGATCGAAGAAGCTCGGCCGGCCGCCGAGCTCGGCAAGCCGTTCCGTGCACCACGCGAGATGGTCGCGCTCCTCGGCGGCGGCTTCGAGCAAGTGGCGACGCGTCGTCGGCGTGCGCGCGCACAGCGCTTGACCGAGATAAAGAGCTTGAGCGGAAATCTCCCCCGCGCGATTGACACGCATGAGCGCCGCGCTTGTGTTCCGGTCTCGGGCGTGCAACGTATGTTCCGCGACATCGATGGCCGGGGACGGCCGACGCGCTGCCGGTTTGCCGGCGACGGCACGCAGACCTTGGTCCGCAATCGAGATAAGCCGATCGAGCCGGCCGATCTGTTCGCCCATGTATGCGATTATACGCACGTTAGTGCTCAAGTCGCCCCCTTCCTGGTTTGGAGACCCTGGAGATGAAGAAGCGTCTCGCGGCTTTTGCGATATCTCTTGCCGCGATCAACGTGGTGGCCGCACAGGACGAGGCCGAACAGGGCATGAGCGGCAAGGCTGCCTTGGGCTACCTTGCGACCGGCGGCAACACCGAGAGCAGGAGCGTCAACGCGGCCCTCAATATCATGCTCGCACGCGCCACGTGGACGCACGAGTTCAACGCGACAGCGATTGCCGCGACCAGCGCGGAGGTCACGACGGCGGAGGCCTACACGGCAGAGTACGAAGCGCGGCACGACTTCAACGAGAAAAGTTACCTGTTCACGGCATTGGACTGGGAAAGCGACCGATTCTCGAGCTACGACAGCAAAATCTCGGAATCGATCGGCTATGGGCGCCGCCTTATCGACACGGAAGAGCACATGCTCAACACCGAGATCGGCGCGGGCGCGCGGCAGCTCGAGCGCATTGACGGCACGAGCGAGCGCGACGCGATCTTGAGAGCCGGCCTCGATTACGCTTGGATCATCAGCGAGACCACGCGTTTCGATCAGGACGTGACCATCGAGAGCGGCTCGTCCAACACGAGCACGGTGTCGGTGTCGGAGCTCAGGGCGCGCCTTTTCGGGGACGTGGCCCTAGTGCTTTCGTATCGGGTCAAGCACAACTCCGACGTGCTGCCGGGCACGGAAAAGACCGACCGGTTCTCGTCGATCGCCCTCGAGTACGCCTTCTAAGCGCCGTGCGCGCCGAGTGGGGAGCTTGCACAGCCCCCCCGGGCCCAGTAGTATTCCGGCTCTTTCGCCGGTCCCCCGGCCCTCGTTCGGCAAGTTGAGACCATGAAATCCTACATCGCCAAGGAAGAAACGGTACGTCGCGACTGGTACGTCGTCGATGCCGACGGCAAGACCCTCGGTCGGTTGGCGACCGCTTTGGCGCACCGCCTGCGCGGCAAGCACAAGGCCGTCTTTACGCCCCATGTCGATACCGGCGATTACATCGTGGTCATCAATGCCGAGAAGATCCGGGTCACGGGCCGCAAGCTCAAAGACAAGATGTACCACCAGCACACAGGCTATATCGGCAACATGCGGTCCGAGTCGCTCGAAAAGCTGCTCGCGAGGGCGCCCGAAAGAGCGCTCGAGCTCGCCGTCAAGGGCATGCTGCCGCGCAATCCTCTGGGTCGGCGCATGCTCAAGAAGCTCAAAATCGTCGCCGGCCCGAATCACCCGCACCAGGCTCAGCAGCCCGTCAACATGGAGCTATAGCCTCCCATGGCCACTGAATCGTATTACGGCACCGGCAGACGCAAGACCTCGGCCGCGCGCGTGTTTCTGCGGCCCGGCAGCGGCGAAATCAGCATCAACGGTCGTTCCCTCGACGTGTTCTTCGGCCGCGAAACGGCGCGCATGATCGTGCGCCAGCCGCTCCAAACCGCGGCCTTGGAAGGTAAGTTCGATATTTACGTCAATGTTCGCGGCGGCGGCACAACCGGCCAAGCCGGCGCTATCCGTCACGCGATCACGCGCGCGCTCATGGTCTACGATGCCACGTTGCGCCAACCGCTGCGCCGCGCCGGGTTCGTGACGCGCGATGCGCGCGCCGTCGAGCGCAAGAAGGTCGGCCTGCGCAAAGCGCGGCGCGCGACCCAATTCTCGAAGCGCTAATTCCCCTTCAAAATAGGTATGCTTGAGGCACGCGGATGGGGGATCGTCCAGCGGTAGGACATCGGACTCTGACTCCGAGAACCTAGGTTCGAATCCTAGTCCCCCAGCCACCCCACACGCTCAGCGCATCGTTCGTACTTCGGTATCGCTCGCTACGAGCAGCACGTCGGGACGCCGGTGCACGAAGAGACCGACCGTCACGACGCCCGGGATCTGATTGATACGCGTCTCGAGCTCCGCCGGATTGCTGATGCGCAGGTCATGCACGTCGACGATGTGATTGCCGTTGTCGGTCACGAATTGTTCGCGCCAAATCGGTTGACCGCCGGCTTTTAGGAGTTGCCGGCTGACGAAGGCGCGCGCGATCGGCAGCACTTCGACCGGTAGCGGAAACCTACCGAGCTGGCCCACGAGCTTGGAGTCGTCGATGATACAAATGAAGCGGCGCGCCGCTCCCGCGAGAATTTTCTCACGCGTCAGCGCACCACCGCCGCCCTTGATGAGCTCCAGACGCTTGGTCGCTTCGTCCGCACCGTCGACGTACAGGTCGATGTCGCCGACGGCGGCCATGTCGGTCACCTCGATCCCGAGCTCGCGCAGCCTTGTCGTGGAGCGGTCGGAGCTCGACACGACGGACTGGAGTCGGTGCGAATGCGCGGCCAGCGCGCCGATGAAATGATCTACGGTAGTCCCCGTCCCGACGCCGAGCGTCATGCCGTCCTCGATGAATTCGAGGGCTGCGAGCGCGGCGCGCTTTTTTTTCTCGTTCTGACTCATTGCGCGGGCCCTAAAAAACAGTGCCCGCGACGGGCGGGCACTGTATTCGAGAAGAGCCAAAAATCGGCTCGAATAACACGCTGAACGATCTAGCGTTTCTTGCGAGCTCTCTTTTTCGCTCTCTTCTTGCCGCCTCGCTTCTTCGCTCTGCGCTTCTTGCCTTTGCGCTTCGCTTTACGCCGCCTCTTGGCGGGTTTCTTCGCCATTCTTTTCTTCGAGGACTTCTTCTTCGATACCATGAGTAGTCTCCGTGTCGGATTGAACGGCGTTGAGTATATATAAAAGAATCAAAATTTCCAGCACGTTAGAGATTTTTGCGCATGTTCACTTCCGCGCTTTGTGCATGGATTGTGACTGACAGCACACTCTCGAGCACGATTCACACGCGACGCGCGTGATCGCAGCGATGTTTCTTACTCGAGCGCAAGGATGAATTTCCAGTGCTCTGCGGCGACCGGAATCACGGACAATCGATTACCACGACGGAGCAACAAGAACCCCGCTAACGCGCCTGCCGCGTGTGTTTTGAGCGCATCGAGCGTGATCGGTCGCGCGAGCTTGCGCTCGAGCTTGACGTCGACCATGTACCAGGTCGGATGCTCTCGATTGCTCTTCGCATCGTAGTGCGGATCCCGCCGATCGAAGGCCGTGTGATCCGCATATGCCGCCCGCACGACTTCGACGATGCCGACGATGGCGGGCTCGGGGCAATTGGAATGATAAAAGAACGCGCGGTCGCCGATGCGCATGCCGTCGCGCATGAAATTGCGGGCCTGGTAATTGCGGACACCGTCCCAGCAGGTCGTCATGCCGCGGCGGGCGCTGAGGTCGTCGATGCTGAACACCTCGGGCTCGGATTTCATGAGCCAGAAGCTCATGGACGCGTTCCCGCAAACCTGCGCACGCCTTCTTCCGTGACGACCCCCCACAGCGGAACGTCCCAGGGCTCGAGAACGAAGGGCGGGATCTCCTGCAGGCTATAGGCGACGCCGAGCAGCTTCGGGCGGAACCATGCCCGGCGCAGCCGCAGAAACGCGAAACGTCGATCGTAGTAGCCCCGCCCGACGCCGAGTCGACCGCCCTGCGCGTCGAAGGCTACGAGCGGCGTGAGCACGAGATCGAGTGCGCGCACATCGATGCGCCGCGGGTGACGCGGCTCGAAAATCCCGAAAAAATTGCGCACGAGCCCCTCGGCCGGCAACGCCGCGAAGGTCATGTCGAGACCCCTCAAGACGGGCACGAACAGACGCTTGCCGCGGCGCGCAGCGGCGACGACGACGGGGCTCAAGTCCGGCTCGCCGTCGAACGCGACGAAGATCCCGATGCGACGCGCGGCGCGAAACGCCGCCAGCGAGAGGATATGCCGGCAAAGCGTGCGATCTGCGGCGCGGCGCGCTTCCGGCGGCAGCGCGCGGCGGCGCTCACGCAACTCTCGACGGATTACGGCGCGTTGGCGGGAGGTGGTGCTCCCCGCTCGTGCCGTCACGGATGGTTGCTCTCGAACCAGAGCAAAAGGTGGGGTAAGCCGTGATAGTTGCAGGCTTTCCGGTCGTGCCGGATCTGCACAACGCTACCGACAGAGCACAACCCCAGGATCATGATTTAGGGTCGAAAGACTATCCAATCCACGTCGTACACAGCAGGGAGCACCGAAAAAAAGTCAGAGGCTCAGCTGTTTGGCTGGCCCGAGCGCCGAATCCAACCGTTCGCGCATCGCCTTGATTCTCAGGCCCACGATGTCCTTGAGCTCTTGGTCATGACCTTGCGTCTTGAGCAGCTCGGCCGCGAGATTCAGCGCAGCCATGACCGCGACGCGATCGAGCCCGACGACTTTGCCGCTGTCTCGAATCTCGCGCATCTTGCGGTTCAGGAGCTCGGCCGATGAAATCAAATCGGCTTTCTCCGAGGCCGGGCAAGCAACGTGATATTCCTTCTCGAGGATCCGCACGGTAACGTGGGCAAACATGTCGCTCATGAGGCCTGCTCCATAGCTTTGAGGCGGGTAATCATGGCTTCAACTCGGCCGCGGACTTGCTCGTTCTTCTGCAACAACGATGCGCGCTCGGCTATCAAGTTATCCTGGCGGTCGCGCAACGAGCCATTTTCCTCCTTGAGCTGCCTGCAAATCACGACGAGCTCGTCGAGCCGTTTTTCGAGCCGCTTCAATTCGACGTCGAAGCGTTGATTCGTATGATCGGTGCTCATAATTGGACTATAGAACCGCCGGCCCACGGGGGTCAACAACGCCGCGCGCAGTGATAGCATGCGGAAAACCCTCGAGCAGATGCACGACTCACCGCATGACTCGCAGCGACGAACGGTTCAACGTGCTGGCGAGTGCGCTTGCGGACGCGGGATCGCCGCTCGGTGCGGCCGAGCTGCACGGCGGCCTATGCGGCGTGCTGTGCGCGGGCGGACCGGAGGCGGGCGCTGCGTGGCTCGATCGCTGCGCGCACGACTGCGACTCCGAAGCGGCGTTTCGCGAGCTGTTTGACGCGCTGCGCCGCGAAAGTTGGCGCGCATTGACGGGAACTGAAATGGAATTTGCGCCGTTGTTGCCGCACGATAGCGAGGCGCTCGCCTCGCGGGTTCAAGCTCTTGCATCATGGTGTAACGGCTTCGTCGTGGGGCTCGGTCTTGGCGGGCTGCACCTCGACGCGGACACGCGAGGCTACGAGGAAATCCTCGAGATCGTGGGGGACTTCATCGAGATCGGCAAAGCCGATGTCGACGTCGAGGCGGAAAGCGACGTCGAGAACGCCGAGTCGTCGTACGCGGAAGTTGCCGAGTTCGTGCGCGTCGGCGTGCAAATCGTGTTCGAGGAAATCGCCCCGATGCGGGGCGGCGACGGTCCACTGTTTCACTGAGTGAGGTTCACGGCTTGAAGGAGAAGGAGTTCGCTCGGCGGCGCCGGCACTTCATGGAGCTCGTCGGATCGGGCGGCATCGTCGTGTTGCCGGCCGCGCCGGAGCGCGTGCGCAGTCGCGACACCCTGTTCCAATACCGGCCGGACAGCGATTTCTTCTACCTGACCGCGTTCCCCGAGCCCGAAGCGGTGGCCGTGCTGATACCGGGGCGCGCCGAGGGCGAATTTCTGCTGTTTTGTCGCGAGCGCAGTCCGGAGCGTGAGCTTTGGGATGGTGCTCGCTGCGGGCCTGAAGCAGCCGTCGCGACTTACGGTTGCGATGATGCTTTTCCGATCGGCGACATCGACGAGATCCTGCCGCGGCTGCTCGAGCAGAGCGAGAGAGTCTACTACCCGATGGGCGTGGCGACCGAGTTCGATCAGCGCTTGCTCGGCTGGATCAATGCGCTCAATGTCAAGCGCCAAAGCGGGCACGCGCCGAGCGAGATCGTCGCGCTCGGCCATTTGCTGCACGAGATGCGTCTCTTCAAGAGCGGGGCGGAGACGGGGGCGCTGCAAAAAGCCGCGCAGATAGCCGTCGCAGCGCATCGGCGCGCGATGCGCGCCTGCCGGCCGGGGCTCATGGAGTACGAGCTCGAAGCGGAATACCTGCACGAATTCAAGCGGCACGGCGTCGATTGCTCGTACTTGCCGATCGTCGCGGGTGGAGCCAACGCCTGCGTGCTGCACTATCGCGACAACAACGCGCCGCTTGCCGACGGCGACCTCGTGCTCGTCGATGCCGGCTGCGAATACGAGATGTACGCCTCCGACAT
>DATCIQ010000120.1:0-27287 GCA_036507635.1 Gammaproteobacteria bacterium | reverse complement strand
ACGGGGCGTCGTCGGGTTTGTAGTCGGGGGGGCGCTCGGAGCCTTCGCCGAAGAAGAATTTCTCCATTTCTTTCTCGAGGAACGCGCGCGCCTTGGGCTCCATCGGCGAGAGACGGTACTCGTTGATGAGCATCGTCTGGTGCTTGAGCCAGCGTTGCCAAGCGAGCTTCGAGACATTGTCGTAGATGCGCTTGCCGATCTCGCCGGGGTACGGCACGCGCTCGAGGCCTTCGGCCTCGGCACCGAGCACGACGCAGTGAACCATCCTTGCCATATTCCCAGTCATCCTATCCGATCGTCGAGCGAGCTCAAGAGCGCGGCGACCGGCGCCGGGATCCCGACGCGCGGTTCCTTGCCCGCCTCGTACCAGTGCCAATCGTCGCGGTCTTTGACGACCGCTGGCGAATCGCCGATCTCGAGCAGCCACGGCGTGAGATCGAGGTCGAAGTGCGTGAACGCGTGCTCGATCGTCGCAAGCTCGCGAGCCGACGCGACCGGACGGGCGCCTAGCTGGCGCACGCACCACGCCGTGGCGGCACTTGTCAGCGCAGCCTCGCAGCTCGCGGCTCTGTCGGAGCTTTCGACGAGCTCGAGCTCCGGCAAGCTATGTAATCCACCCCACACACCGCTTGCCGGCCGCCGCTCGAGCAACACGCGGCCGGCAGAATCGAGCACCACGAGCACAGCAACGCGCCGGCGGCGACGCGCGCGCTTGGGCCGCGGCGCGGGAAACTTCGCCTGAGTGCCCGCACGAGCAGCGCGGCAATCGGCGACGAGCGGGCAGACGGTGCAGGCCGGCCGCGCGCGCGTGCAGAGCGTCGCGCCTAGATCCATGATCGCCTGCGTGTAGTCCGCCACGTGCTCGTGCGGCGTGTGCCGTTCGGCCAGTGCCCAGAGCGCGCGCTCGACGGCCGGCTCGCCCGGCCAACCGTCGACCGCGTGATAACGCGCAAGCACGCGCTTTACGTTGCCGTCGAGGATCGCAAGCCGCCGGCCCGTCGCGAGCGCGAGAATCGCCGCGCCCGTCGAGCGGCCGATGCCCGGAAGCTCGACGAGCGCCTCGAGATCGGTGGGCAATTCACTGCCGTAGCGCTCGACAACGATCTGCGCGGCAAGATGCAGATTCCGCGCCCGCGCGTAGTAGCCGAGCCCCGACCAAAGCGCGAGCACGTCGTCTTGCGCGGCCGAAGCGAGCTTGCGCACATTCGGAAACCGCACCAGGAACCGCTCGAAGTACGGGATCACCGTCGCCACTTGCGTTTGCTGCAACATGATCTCAGACACCCAGACGCGATACGGGTCGATGTCGCGCTGCCACGGCAAATCGTGGCGTCCGTGCGTGCCGAACCACGCGAGCAAGCGTGATGCGAGCGGCCCCGGGTCAGCGGCCGTCGCGCGCGACATCGTTGGAGACGATCGCCGCCGCATCGCTTTCGTTGGCCAGGCGCTCGATGCGGTTGACGGCGCGCGCGCCGCCGCTCATGAGCGTGTGTTTGAGAAACCATGGGCCGATCACGGGCGGCACCCAAAAATCGGGCTCCATCTCGAGCTTGTACGTGACTTTCGTGCCACCGCCTTGCGGCTCGAGAATCCATTCGCTCATTGCGTAACGGAAATCGCTCTGCTCCGGCAGCACTTCCGTGCGGATGTAATACGGCGCTTCGGCTTCCAAGCGCTCGACGCGTCGCATGCTCCTGCAATAGAACAAGAGACAGCCCTCCATGCGCGTGTGAACGATCGGGGTGCCGTCAGCCGCGGGCTCGAGGAAGCCGTACTCCTTGTAGACGCTCGAGATACGGTTCATGCGGTCGTAGTCCATGAGCACCGCAAAGATCGCGTCGGCCGGCGCCGCGAGGAACGTATCGGCGACGAGTGCGTAGCGGCCGTGCTCCTTCGACACGTCGAGCGATCGGATCGAAGCGGCAAACGCAGCCGAGCAGAACGCGGCTCCCGCGAGCATGCTGCAAACAAGCTGCGCGCGTTTCATCAGTCGTCGTCGCGGAGCCCGCGCAGGCGCTCGCGCAGACGATCGCGAACCTCCTCGCGCTCTTCCTCTACACGCTCCTGAACCTCGCTGCGCTCCTCCTCGACGGCCTCGTCGACGGCTTCCTGTGCGCGCCGGCTCACGATCGCGCCGAAGTCGGGCAGGATCGAAGGCTCCCCGAGCGTGCCGCCGACGTTCAACGGCAACGTCGATCCGGCCATGCGCGCCATCGCGGGATCGGATTGGAGCACCGGTCCGTCGACCAAGCTCGCCGTCATCTCGAAATCGATCTCGTCGTTCAGCAAGTTGACGGTGCCCGTGCCGCTCACAGCCATGAACGGCAAGGTTGCATTGAAGTCGTTGGTCGTGAGTACGGCGTCCTCGACGACGCCCGACGCCGATACGTTCGAGAACGTGGTGCGGGCCTCGCCCTCGCGCTCGGGCGTCGGGCCCCGGTCGACGACGGCGCGCGCACGCCTGAGCTCGTACCACGCATCGATGCCTTGCCAAGCGCCTTCGCGGAGCTCAAACGAAGCCTGTCCGTCGAGGGCGCGCCGCATCACGCCGAGGTTCGAGCCGTCGGCCGTGAGGTTCAGGCTCACGTTGCCTGAGCCCGAAAGATCCTCGGTCGCGAGATAATCGCGCGCGAGACCGTTGAGATCGACGTCACGCAGGTCTTGCACGAGACTGAAGCGCGCCGAGTCGCCTTGCACGTCGATGCCGATCGTGCCGCCGATCGTACCGCCGTAGAGGTTCCCCGTCGGCGTGAGCCTTAGCCGTCCGTTGCCGGCCCTCAGGCCGAACTCGGCGCCCGTCAGCGTCAAGTTCATGAATTTCGTCTCGCCGAGCGAGAGATTGCCGTTCGCGGAGAACGTGCGCAGCGGCTCGAGCGGTAAATCGATCTCGTCGACGGATCCCTCGGACTCCTCGCTCGCAGCGTCCCCCTCGGCGGCGGGGGGCAAGTAGCGATCGATGTTGATCGAATCGATGTCGAGATCGAAGCGCAACGTCTCGCCTTGCATGCCGATCGAGCCCAGCAACGCGGAATCGTCGAGCGCGAAGCGCATGTTGCGCAGTCCGATTTGCGTCGAATCGTAGACGAACTCGGCGCTCGCACTCGCGCGGCGAAAGACATCCGGGTCGGCCGTCTCGATTTGCATGTCGAATACTTCGATGAGCGCCTGTGGATCGAACTCGGCGATCTCGATGGCGCCCGAGAGCGCGAGGTCGCTCAGGAGCTCCCGGCCGCTCAACGTGCCGTTGATCATGAGCCCGAGCATTTCGAGCTCCAGATTCTCGAGCTCGACCGTCTCGGCGTCGAGGTCGGCTGCGAACGAGTCGAATCTCAAAGTCGCGCTTCCTTCGCCGCCCGGCCACCCCGCGCCGCTGCCGTCGATCTCGACCTCGAGGTCATCGAGACGGTATGCGTTCTCTGCGAGCGCAAGCGTCGCCTGCATCGTCGACGCCACGGTCACCTCGACTTCCGCGCCCGCGAGGTTGAAGTCGATGCTCAAGGGGAAGCTCTCGCCGAGCCCGAAGTCGGAAGCCGTAAGGTCGAAGCTCGTAAGCACCCAGTCGCTGCCCGTGCCCGCGTCCGACCAACTGACCTCGGCATCCGTGATTCGCAGCGACTCGACACCGAAATCGATGTCGGGCGCGCCGCCTTCGGCCGCGGCGGGTGCATCGGCAGCGGCCGGCTCCGCGGAGCCGCCGCCGAGATCCTGCCAGTTGTTCGCACCCGAGGCGTTGCGCGCCAAGTTGAGCCGCAACCCTCCGAGGCTCGCGTCGCCGATCTCCACGCGCCGCATGAGCAGCGGCAGAATCGCGAGCTGCAAGCGCGCCCCTTCGATCTGCGCGAACGGCGCATCGCCGAAACCCGGCGCGTTGCTTAAAGTAGCGTTGCCGACCGCGATGCGCACGCGCGGAAACACCTCGAGCTCTAGATCTCCCTCGAGCGTGAGCGTTCGGCCCGTCGCGTCGGCGACGGCCTCCGTGATCTCAGTCTTGTAATCGTTGGGATCGACCATGAGCGAGACGGCGACGAGCGCGACGATGACCAGCACCACGAGGGCGCCGGCCACGATTCCGACCAATTTCAGGATGCGGCTCATGAACGTACCTCCCTAGTGGTGAGTCGAGCACCAATTCACGGCGAACTGCACGAGCTGCGGCGAGCTCACGAGATTGAGCTTCTTCTTGATGCGCTGGCGATGCGACTCGACCGTCTTCACGCTGAGACTCAAATCGGCGGCGATCTGGCGCGTCGTTTTTCCGGTACCGATGAGATTGAGCACCTGGAGCTCGCGATTGCTCAAGCGTTCCAGCGGGTCGCTGCGCTGCTTGACGCCTGCGACCGCGAACCGCTCGATCATGCCGGCGCCGATGCTTTCGCTCACGTAAATGCCGCCCGCGAGAACGCGGCGCAATGCGGTGAGCAATTGGTCGGCGGCCGCCTGTTTCATGATGTAGCCGTTCGCACCGGCGGAGAGCAGCCTCTCCGCGTAGATGGCCTCGTCGTGCATCGACAGCACGAGCACAGGCAACGTGCGGTACGTGGCGCGGATATCCTTGAGGAGCTCGAGACCGTCGCTGTCGCGCAGCGACAGATCGACGATCACGACGTCGGGATGCGCGTCGCTCAGCGTCGAGCGCGCCTCCTTTACACCGGCCGCTTCACCGCAAACTCTAAGATCCGGCTCGTGGTTGATGAGCTGGGTCAAGCCCTGCCTTACGATCGGGTGGTCGTCGACGATGAACACCCTGCGTGGCTGCGTCGTGCCTTCCTGCATGCGGGCTTACCTAATGTTTCTACGAGGATTTTCTCCCCTTCCGCGCCCGCCGTCCAGCAGAGTGGAGCGGGTGATGGGAATCGAACCCACGTAATCAGCTTGGGAAGCTGATGTTCTACAATTGAACTACACCCGCCCTGGGCCGGCAGCGACGAAGATTCTAACGCCGGGATTCACGACTGGCCACACCACCACGCGGCCGCCGGAGCGACGCTGCGCGCTTATACTCTGCGCCGTGCCCCGGGAGGAGCATGAGCTACGCAATGAATCAGCGCGACGAGACTGCCTCGATTTCCGTGGGCGCGCCCGACGCCGCACCCGACGTCGCGATGCGCGTTCATCACTGGATCGCCATCGTGGTTGCGGTCATCATGACGATCGACTTGGGCTTCGTGTTTTACGCCGGGGAGTGGATGACGGCGTTCCTGATCGTCACGATCATGGGCGTGATCCTTGCGCCCACCCTGCTCCGCGAGCGATTGCCCGTCAACATTCCCGCCGAGTTTCAAGTGCTTGCGTTGCTGTTCGTCTTTGCATCGCTATTTCTCGGCGAGATTCAGAGGTACTACGAGCTTTTTTGGTGGTGGGATCTCGCGCTGCATGCGACGTCGAGCTTGCTGCTCGGCGTTCTCGGCTTCCTGCTCGTCTACGTTCTCAACGAAAGCCGGCGCATCGAGCAGCACATGCGACCGCATTTCGTTGCACTATTTGCGTTCCTATTTTCGGTCACTGTCGGGACGCTCTGGGAGATCTTCGAGTTCGCGATGGATCAGGCCTTCGGCTTGAACATGCAGAAGCCC
Source organism: Gammaproteobacteria bacterium (assembly GCA_036507635.1). Classification (GTDB taxonomy): domain Bacteria; phylum Pseudomonadota; class Gammaproteobacteria; order Steroidobacterales; family Rariloculaceae; genus DATBLZ01. The sequence goes on along the minus strand of DATCIQ010000120.1, from coordinate 21,714 downwards.
ACGCGCGGCGACCCCTCGGGCCTCACGGACACGATGTGGGATTTGGCCGTGGACGCCGTCAGTGCGCTTACGATCAGCGTTTACGGCTGGTGGTATATCGTGGATCCGGCTCAGTCGTTCATCGAGCGGTGGATAGAGAAGTTCATTGCCCGAAATCCCCGGTTGTTTGTGTCGCGCGGTTCAACGAGTCGGAGGTACCCATGAGAGCGCTGTTCACGTTGTGTGCTTGTGTATTGTTGGGGGCCTGCGGCTCCGATACGTCCGAAGCGCCGGCCGAGACCGCGGCACCGGGGGCGGGAGCGCCGGCCACGGCAGCCCTGCCGGACGGTGAGATCGACGCGCTCACGATCATCGATACCGTGGCGGGCAGCGGGGCCGTCGCGGAACCCGGCGCAGTCGCTGTCGTGCATTACACGGGGTGGCTCTACGAGCCCACGGCCGAGAACCGGCGCGGCAGCAAATTCGACAGCTCCGTGGACCGCGGCGAGCCGTTCGAGTTTCCGCTCGGCGCCGGGCGCGTGATCCGTGGCTGGGACGAAGGCGTCGCCGGCATGCGCGTCGGGGGCAAGCGGTTGCTGTTCATCCCGTCGGAGTACGGTTATGGCGAGAGAGGCGCTGCCGGCGGCGCCATACCGCCGAATGCGACGCTCTACTTCGAGGTCGAGCTGCTCGACGTGCGAGGACCTTAACCGGCGCGCTCAGGCATCCGCACGGATCTCGACGAACGTGAAGCGCAGCTTGCCGATGGCGATGACGTCGCCGTGCTGCAAATCATGGCGCGCCACGGTCTTCGAATTGATCTTGAGGCCGTTCTTGCTGCCGGCATCCTCGATGACGGCCTGGCCCGGGGCGCTGACGATGCGCGCGTGAATGCGACTGATGAAGTCGCCGTCGATCTGGATATCCGCGTCGTCCGCGCGGCCGATCGTCATGACCTCTTTATAGATCGGATACTTGATCGGGTGCGCTCCATCCAAGTACACGAGTAGGCGCTGCATCTTGGCGCCGGCCGTTTTGCCGTCGCGCGTACGGCCGAATTCTTCCGGCGCAATGACTTCGGCCGGGATCATCTCGCGCCATTCGGCCTCGGGTTGCTCGGCGGCGGCCCCGCTCAAGCGAGCGCGGCCTTTGCCGCCCTCCTCCATCATCGCATTGAGACTCAACATGAGCTCGTTGATGGACGGAGCCTCATGCATGCCGGGCTCTTCTTCCTCGTCTTCGGGCAACGCGATCGTTTCGGTTTGCATCGCATCGATCCCGTGCAGTTGTTTCTGCAACCGGTCCCGTTCGGCCGCGACGCGCTTGAGCTCGGCGCGTGTCTCGTTGAGCAGCAGCATCGTTTCCTCGCGGCCGGTGCCGAGCGCATGCACGCGCGCGCTCAAGTCGGCGAGCTTCGCCTCGGCTCGTGAGTTGCGGTCAAGCGCGTCGCGCAGCTCCCGCTCGAGACGCTCGATCGCCTTGTCACGTTCGATGGGAGGCTCCTCGCCGTTCGCCATGGCCGCGTTGCCCTCGAGTGCGAATCTTTAAGGACCGACACCGTACTCCGCAAGAGGTCAATCCTCGCCGAAGTGCGTCACAATCGGGTGTAGTCCCGGTTGGCGAAGCGTCAACAATGGCTCGAAACCGGGCTCGCGACGTGAGACCCGAGCGCTTGCGATACCTTCGCGGCGCGCTGATTCCTTGGTAGGAGCGAGCTTCGCTCGCGAATCGAAAAATCGCGAGCGAAGCTCGCTCCTACCTGTCGGATGCCGCTGGAGGTGCGGGCGGAACGCTTTCGCGGAACAGGCTCCAGCAAGCGTCGGCGCTCGCGCCGCGCCACGTGGCCCGCGTCACGATGCGCTCCAGGCCGATCTGAAAGTACGCGCGGCACGTAATCACCTCGCGGCCGATGACAGTGACGCCGCCAAAACCGATCGCCGGGCCGCGTTTGGTGCGCTCGAAAAGATACGTCGTCGTGTCACCCCGCTCTTCGCGGGTTTCCTCGCGTCCCCAAACCGCCTTGAGGCTCTCCTCGGAGTGGCCGCGCCAGCTCTCGAATAGGTAAGCGAGCTTCTCGCGATCCGGTGCGCGAGCGTCCGGCGGCTCATCCGCGAGCGCGGCTTGGCCGATCCAGAGAGCCGCGACCAGACCCGGCGAACAATGCATGCTGAGGCTCATGGGCGTCCTCCGTTTTTCGGCGGATGCTACCATCCCCGGGAAAACGTATCCAGGCGACGCCGGTCCGCGGTACGGCGGTGCGAGAACGCGTTAGACTTAATGCACTGGGGGAGGAATCGACATGACCGATGCGCGCAGCCTCGTACGCGCGAGCGGCCTCGCGCTCGCCGCGGCCGGGATTCTCTATGTGCCGCTGCCGTTCATTCCCGGATGGTCGGCCCTCGAGGACATCGGCACGACGAACTGGTGGATCGCGTACTACATGGCGACGATTCATCATTTCGTTCTCTTGTTCGGGCTGTTCGGCCTTTTCGTCGCGCAGCGCGTGCAAGCCGGAATGCTCGGGCTCATCGCGTTCGTGCTAGCGTCGCTCGGCAATGCGCTCGTCGGCGGTGTCGGCATGATTCAAACCACGATACTGCCGGTATTCGCGGCCAACGCCGACGCGCAGGGAATGTTGATCTGCACGCCGTTCTATATGGCCGCGACGCAAGCCGCGCAAGGCTTCATCGACACCGCGTGCGCGAATTGGAATTTCGATGTGCTTGCCACCTGGGTCGGCGTCTCGTGGCTCACGTTCCTCTTGGGCTCGATCCTGCTCGGCATCGCGATTGCACGCGCCGCCGTCGCACCGCGGTGGTCAGGCCTTCTGGTGACAGCCGGCTGGTTGTATTCGGGCGCGGGACTGCTCCTCCCCATCCCCGAAGCCATAGGCAACCTCGGTCTCACGGTGATCGGCGTCGGCTATTTGGCGTGCGGCGTATCGCTCTTCGCACGCGCAGGAAACTAGGACAAGGAGTCGAAGAACTCTTGCTGGCGCCTGCGCAAGCTCGCATCCGGCAACCTGCCGCGCGCGGCTCCCAGGTTGTCGATGACGTGCCGTTCCTGACGCGTGCCGGGAATCGCCGCCGTCACGGTCGGATGCGAGATGATGTACTTCAAGAAGAACTGCCCCCAGCTCGCGCAATCGAATTCGCCCGCCCAATCCGGCAGCGGCCGGCCTTCGACCTTGTCGAACAGGTCGCCGCGGCCGAACGGCAAGTTGATGAGCACGGCAAGCCCGCGGTCCGCGGCGAGCGGCAGCAATCGCGCTTCGGCATTGCGGTCGTCGAGCGAGTAATTGAACTGCACGAAGTCCATGTCCTCGGTTTCCATGACACGCGCCATTTCGTCGCTCTGGTTCGCCGTGGAGATCGTCGCGCCGATGTAGCGAATCCGGCCGTCCTGCTTCCATTCGCGCATGACCGCGAGCTCGTTGCCGACGTCGACGAGGTTGTGCACCTGCATGAGGTCCATGGTCTGCGTCTCCATGCGATCCAGGCGCTCCTGCAAGCCGGCGGCACCTGAGACCTGGCCGCGCAGATCCGTTTTCGTCGCGAAGAATAGCTCGCTGCGAATGCCGAGCTCGCGAACCAAATCGCCAATCACGGTCTCCGCCGTTCCGTAAACGGCCGCCGTGTCGATGACTTTCCCGCCGAGCTCCGCAAAAAGCTTTAATGTCGCGCGCAGCGGCGCACGCTCGTCCGCGGAGGTTCCGACACCATATCGGTTCGTGCCGATGCCGATCGGCGCCAGTGCTTCACCGGTCTTCGGGATCGTCTTCATCACGAGCGGGGCTTCCTGCGCGAGCAAGGGATCGAGCCCCAAGGTGGCGGCTGCACCCGCTCCGGCGCCCATTTCAAGGAGTGTTCGTCGCGTGATCGTCATCGCTAAAGCCCGTGGTCGTTCTCGATACCTGAACGCGGAGGCGAGATACTGCCCGCGGCGCCGATACGGTTCAAGTCCGCCCGATGAATTGCCGGGCGGCCGGCGCGCAGTTTCACTCGGCTCGAGCGCGCCCGCCTAGAATGCAGCGATGAACGGGCCGCCGCTTAGAAAGATCCGCAGCTTCGTGAGGCGGCCGGGCCGCATTACCGCGGCGCAGCGGCGCGCGCTCGAGACGCTGTGGCCGCGCTTCGGAATCGATTTCCGCGAGCGCCGTCTCGACCTTGCTGAAGTGTTTGGCCGCCGTGCGCCGTGCGTGCTCGACATCGGCTTCGGCGACGGCGAGGCGCTCTTGACGACCGCCATCAACAACCCCGGAATCGATTATTTGGGCGTCGAAGTGCACGACCCCGGTGTCGGCCATTTGCTGGTCCTCCTCGAACGCGCCGCGCTCGGCAACGTCCGCATCGTGAAGCGCGACGCCGTCGAAGTCGTGGCGCACATGCTCGAAGCGGAGAGCTTCGACGCCGTGAATTTGTTCTTTCCCGATCCTTGGCCGAAGAAGCGCCATCATAAGCGGCGCCTGATTCAACCTCAGTTCGTCGCGGCGCTTGCGGCGATCTTGAAGCCGCGAGGCCTTCTACACCTCGCGACCGATTGGGCCGACTACGCGGCGCACATGCGTATCGTGCTCGCAGAAAGCGTCGAGCTCGCGCCGGAGCCGGTCGAGAACCTGTCGGGCGACATTTTGGCTTTTCGTCCGCCGACGAAGTTCGAGCGGCGCGGCCGCAGCCTCGGGAACGACGTGGTGGACCTTTGCTATCGCAAGCGCTCTGCCGCCTCGTAGGCGACCGCCATGAGGACGCCGCGGGCGATCAGGGCGACGTGCCTCCCCCGCTGCGCGCGGACGACGTCGCTACCGTGCCCATCGCGCCATCGACGTAGCCCGCTCGCATCATCAGCCAGAACAGCACGATCCCCGGCAGCGCAACCACGGTCGTCAACACGTAGAAGTCCACGTAGCCGAAGCGCTCGATCAGCGCGCCGGCGCTGGCCCCGGTCACAACGCGGCCGATGACGCTGGCCGCTGCGGACAACAGCGCGTACTGGGCCGCCGTGTAGCGCAAGTCGCAGAGCGCGGATAAGTACGCGACGACGGCGACGCCGCCGACGCCGCTCGCGAGGTTCTCGAAGCCGATCGCGCCGGCCATCGCCCAGTTCGAGTGTCCGGCCGCAGCGAGCCCCGCGAAGCTCAAGTTGGATACTGCCATGAGCCATAAGCTCAGCAACACGGAGCGCTTCAACCCGAACCTCGCATATAGCACCCCGCCGACGAAAATACCGGCGAGATAGGCCCAGAACCCGAACCCGACGTCGTAGAGCGCTATCTCGTCGTTCGTGTACGCGAGATCGTCGAACAGCAGGCGGAACGTGAGATTGGCGAGCGTGTCGCCGACCTTGTGCACCAGCACGAACAACAGCACGAGCGAAGCTCCGCGGCGCTGCAAGAACTCGGCGAGGGGCCCGACGATCGACTGCGCAACCGCGCCGAAGCCCCGACGCGCCGTCGGATCGCGATGTCTCGCCGGCTCGCCGAGGACCAGCCCGACCGCCATCGCAGGCAACGCAAACGCGGCGCACGCAGCATACGCGATCTCCCAGCCCGCTCGTGCCGCAAGGACGAGCGCAAGCGATGCCGCGGCGACCGACCCGATACGCCAGCCGTACTGCGACATGCCTGATCCCACGCCGAGCTGGCGCGGCTCGAGCGACTCGATGCGATATGCGTCGATCACAATATCGAACGTCGCGCCCGCGACCGCGACGAGGATCGCCGCGACCGCCGTAGCCACGAGGCTCGTAGTCGGGTCCACGAGCGCGAGGTTCAGTATCGCCACGATGACGAGCGTTCCAGCGAGCAGCAACCACGATACGCGTTGTCCCAGTCGACCGATGATCGGCAGCCGCACGCCGTCGACGATCCACGCCCAGAGCCACTTCAAGTTGTAAGCGAGAAAAGCCAGCGAGAATGCCGTGATCGCGCTCTTGTCGATTCCGTCCTGCGCGAGCCGCGTCGTCAGTGTCGCCGCGATCATCGCGTACGGCGCGCCGGACGAGACGCCGAGGAACAGCGCGGCAAGCGGGGCGGTCTCCGCGTATTGCCGAACGGACGAAGGAACGTAGGCGCGCCACCCGGCGAGCTGCGTCGAAGGCTGCGTTGACCTCAATCGGGCTGACTCCGAAGCGCGACGGTGACGGGGCGATAATGCCGAAACCACGACACACGTAACAACCGTCGGCGCGTCCCGGCGACGATCTAGAGCTTCCCGTCGTAGTCGATCGTGAGCGGCGCGTGATCCGAGAACCGGCGATTCTTATAGATCGCCGCGCTTTTCACGGCCGCGCGCAGCGCAGGGCTTACGAGTTGGTAGTCGATGCGCCAGCCGACGTTCTTCTCCCAGGCGCGCCCGCGGTTCGACCACCATGTGTACTGCCCGGCCTCTTGATTGATTACGCGGAAGGCATCGACGTAGCCGATCTCGCCGATGAGCTTCTCCATCCACGCACGCTCCTCGGGCGTGAAGCCGGGATTCCTCTGATTCGCGCGCCAGTTCTTGAGATCGATGGGCTTGTGCGCGATGTTGACGTCTCCACAGAAGATGTAGGGGATTCCCTTGCGGCGCAGGGCCAGCATATGCGCTCCGAAGGTCGCGAGAAAGCGAAACTTCGCCGCTTGGCGAGCCGGGCCCGACGAGCCCGAAGGAAAATACACGCTTGCGATCGCAAAGCGATCGAATACGGCTTCGAGGTAGCGCCCTTCGCTGTCGAACTCGGCGTCGCCGTAACCGCGGATGACCTGCGTCGGCTCATGGCGCGAGTAGATCGCGACGCCGCTATAGCCCGGTCGCTCGGCGCAGCACACGTAACGCCGGTAACCGCGCGCGTGAAAAGCCGCGTCCTCGATCTCCGCGTCCCGCGCGCGAAGCTCTTGGATGCACAACACATCCGCTCGCTGGCGCCGGAACCACTGGAAAAAGCCCTTGCGTGTCGCTGCACGCAAACCGTTGGCATTGAAGCTGATGACTCTCACTACGAGGGCTGTATGATACAGGACGTGCTCGCAGCCGAAGCGATGAAGGCATACAAGACACAGTTTTTGGAGCTCGCGCTCGAGCTCGACGTTCTGCAGTTCGGGCAATTCACTTTGAAATCCGGGCGCGTCAGCCCGTATTTTTTCAATGCCGGACGTTTCAACACGGGCTATGCGGCCGCGAAGCTCGGGCGTTGTTACGCGTCGGCCGTCGCCGCGCTCGACATCGAGTTCGACATGCTGTTCGGCCCCGCCTACAAAGGGATTCCGCTCGTCGTGCTGACCGCCGCCGCGCTCGCGGAGCACCATGATCTCGATTACCCGTTCGCCTACAACCGCAAAGAGGCCAAAGATCACGGCGAAAGGGGCAGCTCGATCGGTGCGCCGATTGCGGGACGCGTACTGATCCTCGACGACGTGATCACCGCCGGCACCGCGATTCGCGAAGTCATCGAGATCATTCGGGCGGCAGGCGCGACGCCGGTCGGCGTGCTCGTCGCTCTCGATCGCGAGGAGATCGGTAGCAAAGCGCGCGTGCCTGCGGTCAAGCAAATGGAGGCGGAGATAGGCATACCGATACGCAGCATCGTGTCGTTGACGGATCTCGTCGATCACATGGAAGAAAACGAGCAGTACGCCGCTGAGCTTCCGGCCGTGCGCGCCTATCGCAACCGTTACGGCGTCTCACTCGACCCCTGAAAAGCGCACGTGCGCGACAATGTGCATGAAAAGCGGGCGTAGTCGAGATTTTTCCGCTGCGGAAATCTGGTATATGTGGCAATGTATCGTTCGGCCATATTTGACATAACCGTGAACGCACGCTCAGTCGCCAGTTTGATCGCGACAGCGGGCCTCGTGCTCGCCGTCACTGGCACGTCTGCTCAGCAACGCTTGTACCGCTGGGTCGACAACGACGGAGTTGTGCACTACGGCGACCACATCCCGCCCGAATTTGCGGACCGGGATCGCGACGTGCTCAATGACCAAGCCGTTACCGTCGGTTTCGAGGAAGGCGAAGTCACCGAGGAGGAGCGGTCGGAGCTCGAGCGTCGGCAGGCGGAAGCCGACGCGGAGCAACTCGCGCGCGACACCGCGGCGCGTCGTGACCGTATGCTGCTCGAGACGTATCTCAGCGTGGCCGACATCGAGGACCTGCGCGACCGGCGCCTCGAGCTCTTGGGCTCGCAGATCAAGGTCACGGAGCTCTACCTCACGAACCTGCGCAAGCGCCTCGTCGCGCTCGAAGACGAGGGCAAAGCCTACGCACCTCGCAACGACGCCGAGGGGGCCCCGGCGCTGCCCGAAAATCTCGCGCTCGAGATGTCGCGCGTGATCGCTTCGATCACGCTCTACGAGCAGACGCTCGAGCGCACGCGCAGAGAGCAAGAGGAGCTGCGCGCGGCTTTCGATCTCGACATCGTCCGCTTTCGAGAGCTCAAGGGCGGTTAACGCGTTCCAGTGTGGCCGAAGCCGCCCGCCCCCCGGGCACTCTCGTCGAAACTCTCGACGATCGCAAACTCGACCGGCACGACCGGCACGACCACGAGCTGGGCAATGCGTTCGCCTGGCTCGATGCGGAACGTGGACGTGCCGCGGTTCCAGCACGACACCATGAGCTCGCCCTGATAGTCGGAATCGATGAGCCCCACGAGATTGCCGAGCACGATGCCGTGCTTATGCCCGAGTCCGGAGCGCGGCAAGATCATCGCGGCGAGCCCCGGGTCCTTGAGGTGCACGGCAACACCCGTGGCGATGAGCGTGCAACCGCCGGGCGCAAGATCGAGGGGACCGTCGAGGCAGGCCCGCAGATCGACACCGGCCGAGCCCGGCGTCGCGCGCTGTGGCACGGGAAACTCACGTCCTATCCGGGCATCGAGAATTTTGAGCTCGATCGGCCGCGCGGGCGTTGTTCTCATCGAACGGCCTGCGGTTACGATGCCGCAGCCGCGGTGCGCGTCGCGCTGAAACGCTCCGCGATCAACGCGACGAGTTGCCGCGCGAGCACGGGCTTCGAGCTTTCGGCGAATTCGACGCCGCCGCCATGCCAAAATACGTCAAGGGCGTTGGTTTCCTTGTCGAATCCGCAGCTCGGGCCGACTCGATTGGCGGCGATCATATCGATGCCTTTCTTCACGAGCTTGTCGCGCGCGTGGCGCGCAACGTCCTGAGTTTCGGCTGCGAATCCTACCGTGAACGGCGCCCGCGGCAACGCCGCGACGCTCGCGAGCGTATCGGGACAGCGCACGAGGTCGAGCTGCAGCTCGTCGCTCGTACGCTTGATTTTCTCCGGCGACACGGATTGCGGCCGGTAGTCGGACACGGCCGCGCAGGCGATGAAGAGGCCGGCCTCGCCGATCTCGCCATGCACGGCGCGGTACATCTGCTCCGCCGTCTCGACGTCGATGCGGCGCACGCCGGCGGGCGTCGATAGCGCGACCGGGCCGCTCACGAGCACGACGTCCGCGCCGGCTTCGCGCGCCGCGGCGGCGACCGCGTATCCCATCTTGCCGGAGCTGCGATTCGTGATGTAGCGCACGGGATCGATGGCCTCGCGTGTCGGCCCCGCGGTAATGACGGCCTTGACGCCCGCGAGCAACTGCGGCGTCAGCATTACGGGCTCGGCGAAAATCGCCGCGGCGATATCAGCGGGCTCGAGCATGCGCCCGAGACCTTGCTCGCCGCACGCCTGGTCGCCCGCGGCGGGCCCCAGGATCCGCACGCCGCGGTTCTCGAGGAGCTTGCGGTTCGCCTGCACGGCCGCGTGCGCCCACATCGCTTGGTTCATGGCCGGCGCCAGCATGACAGGAGCCGTCGTCGCGAGACACAGCGTCGTCAAGAGATCGGACGCCAAGCCATTCGCGAACGCGCCCATGAAGTTCGCCGTGGCCGGGGCTACGATCACCACGTCCGCCCAGCGCGCGAGCTCGATGTGGCTCATCGCGGCTTCGGCCGTCTCGTCCCAAAGATCGGTGCGGACGCGCCGCGATGACACTGCCTGGAACGTGATCGGCGATACGAATTGCACCGCGGCGCGGCTCATGACGACCTGCACGTCGGCGCCGCGGTCGGCGAGGCGCCGCACGAGCTCGGGGCTTTTGTAGGCCGCTATACCGCCCGTGACGCCGAGCAGAATTCGGCGCCCGGAAGAGGAGTCTGTAATTGCCATGGCAGTGATCGGCGTTGTCGTTCGAGCTTACTCTCGGTTGGGACTGCACGCCACCAAAGCCGTGCGTTTCTCGGCCCCTTCTCGATTAATGTCCCGTGCGAAGGCTCTGCCCCTCGCCCATGCTGCTCGTCTCTCGAGGAAGCCAGCGCATGCCGGAAACTGCCCACCCGCCGCGACGAACCGCCGAGCGCTTGCTCGAGCTCGGCGCGAGCCGTCTGACGGATTCCGAGCTTTTGGCGCTCTTGCTCGCGGCCGGCGCCCGCGGTGACGCGGAGACGCTCGCCGGCGAATTACTCCGCGACTGCGGCGGCCTACACGCCTTGTTGCGCCGTGGCCCCCGCGAGCTTCGGGGGGCGCGCGGGTTGGGTAGAGCTCGCATTGCGCGCTTGCATGCGGCGCTGGAGCTCGGCCGGCGCTACCTCGAGGGACCCGTCGATCGGCGCCGTGTGCTCAAGAAGCCCGCCGACGCCGCTCAGTGCTTCCGCGCGCGCATCGCCGATTTGAGCTACGAAGCATTCACGTGCCTGTTTCTAGATACGCGGCACCGGATCATTTGCTTCGAGCTCCTGTTCCGGGGGACGGTCGACGGAGCCACCGTCTACCCCCGCGAGGTCGTGAAACGCGCCCTCTATCACAATGCCGCAGCAGTGGTGTTGGGCCACAACCACCCGTCCGGAAATTGCGAGCCGAGCGAGGCGGACCGCAGCATCACGGTCAAGCTCGCGAGCGCGCTGGCGCTCGTGGACGTGCGATTGCTCGACCATCTCGTGGTATCTCACGGCGGGCATGTATCATTGGCGGAACGCGGGTGGATATGAGTTCTTGCCCGAATATGGGCGGGCGCTGTATAGTCCCCGCCCCTCACACTTCGGCCGAGTATGCGCGATGTCGAGAGTCTGCCAGGTCACCGGTAAGGGCCCGATGTACGGGAACAACGTCTCGCACGCGAACAATAAGACGCGCCGGCGCTTCATGCCTAATTTGCACATGGTGCGCTTCTGGCTCGAGAACGAGAAGCGGTTCGTCAAGCTCAAGGTCTCGCGTCAGGGCTTACGCATCATCGACAAGCTCGGAATCGACAAGGTCATCGCCGATCTTCGCGCGCGCGGTGAGCACGTCTAGGAGGATCGACCATGCGCGAGAAAATCCGTCTCATGTCGTCGGCCGGAACCGGTCACTACTACACGACGACGAAAAATCGCCGGCTGCATCCGGACAAAATGGAAGTCAAGAAATACGATCCGCGCGTGCGCAAGCACGTGATCTACAAAGAGACGAAGATCAAGTAACGAAAGAACCCGCCGCCGGCGGGTTCTTCCATTAGGGATTGAGCTCAGCCCTGCACGGGCTCCGGCACGGCGCGATACGACTTCAAGTACGCGACGAAATCTTCCAGATAGTGGATGCCGCTCGCCTCCGCCTTGACGCACCACTCGCGAAAATCAGCGAGCAAGCGCTCGTTGCTTCGATAGGCGCCGTCCCAGAGACTCTTGAGCTCGTTGCGATACTCGAGAACCGTCTGCAATGCCGGATGCCGCTCGACGAGCTCGGTGAGCCGCTGCTGGGACGATTCGTCGAGCATGTCCGGTTGCCATGCCAGCAGCCGCCGCGCCGCTTTTACGACCGAATTCGCATTCCCGCCGAGGTGCTCGAGCTCACGGCGCAGCACCGGCAGCGTGACGTTGTTGGTAAAGTGGCGCAGCACGTGCATGCGATTGATGATGACGGCGCGCAACGAGTCGAGATCCGGAGCACGCGCCTCGGTCGCAAGCTCGGGATGTGTAGCGACGCGCTTGATATCCGCGAGGCCGAGCCATGACAGCACTTTGAGATGCAACCATCCCATATCGAGCTCGTCCGGGCGCACGGAAAAGCGCGCCGAGGTCGGGAAGGCATGGTGATTGTTGTGCAGCTCCTCGCCGGCCACGAACAAGCCGATACGCCATAGGTTCGTCGACGCGTCGTCGGTCTCGAAGTTGCGATAGCCTTTCGCATGGCACACGCCGTTGATGATGCCGGCCGCAAGCGCGGGCATTGTCGCCAACTGGCACGCGATCATGATGATTCCCGGCGCGCCGAACATCACGATGTCGAGCACGACGAGCACGCCTATTCCGGTGTACGAGAAGCGTGAGTACACGTTGCGCTCGAGCCAATCGTCGGGCGTTCCCTTGCCGTACTTCTCGAGCGTCTCCGCGTTGCGGGCTTCGTTGATGTAGAGCTCAGCGCCTTCGAGCACGACGCGCTTGAGGCCGTAAATCACGGGGCTGTGAGGATCGCCCTCCTGCTCGCAGTGCGCGTGGTGCTTGCGATGCACGGCAACCCACTCTTTCGTCGGCGCGCCGGTATTGAGCCACAGCCAGAAGCGAAAAAAATGGCGCACGGCCGGATGCAGATCGACCGAGCGATGGGCTTGATCACGATGAAAGTAAAGCGTGATCGCCATCATCGTCACGTGCATCCAGAGGAGCGTTACGAGCACGTAGCTCGAGGCGCTCAAGTTCGCCAGGCCGTAAAGATGGGTATTGAGGAAATCGAGCATTTGTGTCCCAAGATCGCAAAAGGGGCGCATGAATATAGCCGATCGGCGAAAGCGACTCCAAGCGCCGTTTCACACCGCGCCTTGCGGTGGCCTCGGCGCTTGGTGGCAGCGGTCCGGGGCCGCGCGTAAGCTTGCCTCCATGCCTGAGCTGCCGGAGGTCGAGACCACGCGCCGCGGTCTCGAGCGCCTGATCGTCGGTCGCACGATCGAGACGCTGGTCGTGCGTGAGCCCCGTCTGCGCTGGCGGGTTCCGCAGAGCCTCCCGGCGCGGCTCGAAGGCAAGCGTATCAGCTCGCTCGGGCGCCGCGGCAAATATCTGCTGATCAACGTGACGGAAGGCTCGCTGCTCGTGCACCTCGGAATGTCGGGGCACTTACGCTTCCTCGCCGCGCCCGAGGCGTTGCGCGTGCACGATCACGTCGACGTCCGGCTCGTGGGCGGCGGCTGCGTGCGCTTCAACGACCCGCGCCGCTTCGGCAGCCTGCATTTCGCCGCCCACCCGGAGCGCCACCGCTTGCTCAAGGATTTGGGCCCCGAGCCTCTCGGAGAAGATTTCACGGTCGACTATCTTGCGGAAACCTCGCGCGGCCGCCGCGTCGCAATCAAGCAGCATCTCATGAACAGCCGCGTCGTCGTCGGCGTCGGCAACATCTATGCGAGCGAGGCTTTGTTCCGCGCCGGCGTCCATCCGGCGCACGCGGCCGGCAGAATCTCGCGCACGCGGCTCGAGCGCGTCGTCGCCGGCGTGCGCGCGGTGCTCGAAGAGGCGATCGGGCTCGGCGGCACGACGTTGCGGGATTTCGTCGGCGGCGACGGCCGTCCCGGGTATTTCAAGCTCGAGCTCCGCGTCTACGACCGCGAGGGCGCGGCGTGCGAGCAGTGCGGCACGCCGATCCGCCGGACCGTGCAGGGGCAGCGCGCGAGCTACTATTGTCCGCGCTGTCAGCGATAACCTTCCCCGGAGCGGCGTCTTGGTGGGAGCGGCGTCCCGCCGCGATTCCGCAAGATCGCGGCCGGAGGCCGCTCCTACCGCCTAATCGCCGAGCGCGGCGCCTTCGCGGCGCGGATCGACGCCGCCCCAAAGCACGCGGCCCGACTCCGTGTATTCGATCTCGATCGCGTGCAGGCCGCTGTTCAAGTTGCGCGCACCGACGCGGTGGCCGAGCGCCTCCAGCGCCTCGGTTTGCTCGAGCAGCAAAGTCCGCTCCTCGAGCTCGATGAAGCCGCTCTGCGCGACGAAGTGCGGCGCCGCGACGGCTTCCTGGACGTTCTGGCCGCCATCGAGAACGCCGATCAGCGCCTGCGCAACGAAGTTGATGATGCGTGTGCCGCCCGGCGAGCCCATCAGCAGAGTGAGCCGGCCTTCCTCGTCGAAAACGAGAGTCGGCGTCATGCTGCTCAACGGCCTCTTGCCGCCTTCGGGGCGATTGGCGACCGGCAGGCCGCCGCGCTCGGGCTCGAACGAAAAATCCGTGAGCTGGTTGTTGAGAATGAAGCCGCCGACGACGAGCTGGCTGCCGAAACCGCTTTGCACGCTCGTCGTCATGGCCACGCCGTCGCCCCATCGATCGACGATCGAGAAATGGCTCGTCGAAGCGATGTCGCTGAAACCGCTCGGCGCATAGTTCCAGGCGACGAGCTCGGCCGGGCGCCCCGGCGCGACGTCCTGCATGGCGGCGTTGCGGTCGATGAGCGCGGCGCGCTGCTCGAGATAGGCCTTGCTCAACAAGCCGGCGACCGGCGCATCGACGAAGGCCGGATCGGCGAGATAGAAGTTGCGATCGGCGAATGCGAGCCGGCTTGCTTCGGCGATGAGATGAATCGACCGAGCCTGCGCGTCCGCGATCGCCGTCGAGTCGAACGCCGCCAACATGCCGAGGACTTGTTGCACGGTGACTCCGCCCGACGACGGCAGCTGCGGCCCGCAGACGCGCCACTGCCGATATGCGGTGCACAGCGGTTCGCTCTTATGCGCGCGGTAGTTCTGCATGTCCTCGAGCGAGAGGCGCCCCGCACCCAGGGGATTGTCGCGTACCGTTGCAACGATGGCTTCAGCCAGCGGGCCCGAATACATGATCTGCGCGCCACGCGACGCGAGCAAGCGCAACGTCTCTGCGTACTCCGGGTTGACGAGCTTGAAGCCCGTCGGACGGGCGCGACCGTTCGCGTCGAAGTAGAGTTTCTTGAAGGCCTCATCACGCGCAAATTCCGCGAAGCGGTCGAGCAGGAAATAGAGCCGCGGTGTCACCTCGAAGCCGCTCTCGGCGAGCTCGATCGCGGGGCCGAACAAGTCGGCCCACGGCAGCCGCCCGTGATCCGCGTGGGCCGCCTCGAGCATGCGCATGACGCCCGGGACGCCCACCGGAAGGCCGCCGAAGTTCGCCGCGAAGCCCGGCAGCTCCTCGCCGTCGGCACCGAGGAACATGTCCGGCGACGCCGCCGCGGGCGCCGTTTCCCGGCCTTCATAGGCGGTAACGACGTCCGTGCGGTCGTCCACATCGGCGTGATCGAAGTACAGCATGAACGCGCCGCCGCCGATTCCCGAGGACTGCGGCTCGACGAGCGACAACACGAGCTGCACGGCGATGGCGGCATCCACGGCGCCGCCGCCGGCGCGCAAGATCCGCCTCCCGGCTTCCGCCGCGTGGGGATTCGCCGCCACCACCATGTGCGTCGTCGCGCGTGCCGGCAGAGTGTCGCCTTCGGCGCCGCTCGCGCCGCCGCAGCCCAGCATCGCGACGAGGACAAGCGCGAAGACGAATGAACGATACGCTTGCATTCTGCGCGCTTCGCTCAACGGTCGTCGCGGAATTTGGCGCGCAGGCACCGCTCGACGACGGGATGCACGAACGGCGACACGTCCCCCCCATGCTCCGCGATTTCCCGCACGAGCGTCGCGGAAATGAACGTGAACTGCTCGGTGGGCGTCAAAAGCACGGTCTCGACGCGGTCGTCGAGATGGCTGTTCATCGTCGCGAGCTGAAACTCGTACTCGAAGTCCGACGCGGACCGCAAGCCGCGCACGATCACCGTCAAGCCATGCTCGCGAGCGAAATCGACCGTGAGCGCTTGGTAGCCCGTGACCGAAACCTCGGGCATGTCGTGCAATACTTCGCGCGCCAGCGAGACTCTCTCGTCCAGAGACAAGAACGGCGTCTTCTTGGGGCTCGCCGCGATCGCGACGACGACTCGATCGAACAGCCGTGCACAGCGGCGAATCACGTCCTCGTGTCCGCGCGTGATGGGATCGAAAGTCCCGGGATACATGGCGCCGATCTTCACGAGGCCATTGTAGCCTCGCGCCGCGGGGAGCGTCATGCGCGGGGCGCCGGCGCGATCGCCGCGAGACCGTACGTGACCGCGCCCGCGCGGCTCGTTTTGTGCCAGCGGAACATCTCGCCTTGCGGTAACCCCTCGCGCGCGGACCGCTCGAAATAGACGAGCGCGCCGGTGTTCAAGATCGAGGGCAGGCGCGCCGCAATCGGCTCGACGGGCACTGTATAGGGTGGGTCGACGAAGACGATATCGAAGCTCCCTACGTCGTTCCGCTCGAGAAAACGCTCGACGTCCTCGTTGACGACGCGCACAGCGGCGGCAAGCACCCGCGCATGCGCCGCGATTGCATCGGCAAGCGCGCGGTCGCGCTCGACGAACCAAGTTTCGCGCGCGCCGCGCGAAAGCGCCTCGAAGCCCAAGACGCCGCTGCCGGCGTAAAGATCGAGACAGCGCGCCCCCTCGATGCGATCACGCAACCAATTGAACAACGTTTCCCGAACGCGATCCGGCGTCGGCCGCACGCCCGTGCTCGGCGGGAAGGTCAAGCGTCGCCCGCGCCAAGAACCCGCGATGATGCGCAAGCTGCGCGGGTGCTTGCGTTGCTGCTCGCGCGAAGACATGGGTCAACCCTAGCAGACTGCGCGATTCTAGGCAGACCCGCTCGCGCGTATAATTTTGGCGTCCGGCTAACCGATTGCCGGAAGGCCTCGGGATCCCATCAAGGTCAGCTCAATGTCCCCCGACTCGCACACGCGGACCGGCAGCGGTCTTTTCGACAAGCTCAAGCAAGGCTTGAGCCAAGGTAAGACCTGGCTCACGATGGACGTGCGCGACCTGTTCGGTCGGCGTCTCGACACGGCCACGCTCGAGCAGCTCGAAGAACGGTTACTCATGGCGGACGTCGGCGTCGATGCTACGCGCTGGCTACTCGAGGGCATGCAGAAGCGCGCGCGCGCCGGCGGGGCTCGCGAAACGTTGTTCACGCAGCTCGAAACGTCGATCCTCGAGCTTCTCGCTCCGCTCGAGGTGCCGCTCGAAATCCGTGCCGAGCGCAAGCCTTTCGTGATCCTCGCGGTGGGCGTCAACGGCACGGGCAAGACGACGACGCTCGGCAAGCTCGCGCACCGACTCATTGCGCAAGGCCACTCGGTGCTGTTAGCCGCCGCCGATACATTTCGCGCGGCCGCCGTCGAGCAGCTCGAGGAGTGGGGACGGCGTGCGCAGGCGACCGTCGTGAGCCAGGCGCCGGGAGCCGACCCCGCCGCCGTCGTCCACGACGCGCTCCAGTCGGCGCGCGCCCGCGGCATCGACGTCGTGCTCGCCGACACCGCCGGACGGCTGCATACCGCCGCAGGCCTCATGGACGAGCTCGGGAAGATCAAGCGCGTCGCCCAGCGGTTCGACGCGGCGGCGCCGCACGAGGTGCTGCTCGTGATCGATGCGAGCCAAGGACAAAACGCGCTCGCGCAGGCACTCGAGTTCGATCGGCGTCTCGGTGTTACCGGCCTCGTCATCACGAAGCTCGACGGCACGGCCAAAGGCGGTATCGTGCTCGCGATCGCCCGCAAGCTCGGCGTGCCGATTCGTTTCATCGCGGTCGGTGAGTCGAGCGACGATTTCGCAGAGTTCCATGCGGCGGAATTCACGCAAGCGCTCCTCGGAGACGGGGCCTCGTGATCCGTTTCGAGAATGTCCATAAGCGTTATCCGAGCGGGCGCGAAGCGCTGACGGGCGTCTCGTTCGCGCTCGGTAAGGGCGAGATGGCTTTTCTCACAGGCCCGTCGGGCGCGGGAAAAAGCACGCTGCTCAAGCTCATCGCGCTCATCGAGCGACCGACGCGCGGCACGGTCATCGTGAACAGCCAGAATACGGCACGCGTGCCGGGCCGGCGAATTCCGTTCTTTCGGCAACGTATCGGCGTCGTCTTTCAGGATCACAAGCTCTTGTACGATCGCAGCGTCTTCGACAACGTCGCGCTGCCGCTCATCATCGGCGGCTTGAAGCGGCGCGACATAGGGCGGCGCGTGCGCGCCGCGCTCGACCAGGTGGGGCTCCTCGACAGAGAAAGTCACCCGCCGATTACTCTGTCGACGGGGGAGCAGCAACGCGTCGGCATCGCGCGCGCCGTGGCGAGCCGCCCCGACGTCGTCATCGCGGATGAGCCGACCGGCAACTTGGATCCGGAGCTGTCGCTCGAGGTCATGCGACTGTTCGAGCGCTTCAACGACGTCGGCGTCACGTTGTTGATCGCCACACACGACCTCGAGCTCATCGATCGTCTCGATCATCGCAGGCTCAAGCTCGTCGCGGGACAAATCGTAGAGGACTCGAAGAGCAGTCGGCAGAGCGGTGTGGCCTAGCATGCTCAAGCGCTACTTCGCGCTGCATTGGAACAATTGCGTCGGCGCGCTGCGGCGCATGTTGCGTCAGCCCGTCGGCAGCTTACTCACGGTCATGGTCATCGCGATCGCGCTCGCGCTGCCGGCTGCGCTGCGGATCCTCGTCAACAACGCGGATCTGCTCAGCGATTCGTGGGAAGGGGCCGCCGATTTCACCGTATATCTCGGCATGGACGTGAACAATACCCAAGCGCAAGCGCTCGCCGACGACGTGCGCCGGCGCGACGATGTCGCGGAGGTTACATTGATCAGCCGCGCGCAAGCGCTCGAGGAATTTCGCTCGCGCTCGGGGTTCGGCGAAGCGCTCGATGCGCTCGACGAGAATCCGCTGCCGCATACGCTCGTGGTCCGCCCGGCCGGCGGCGCCGCCGGCGACATCGAGAAGCTTGCGCGCGCGCTCGACGAGCGGGCCGAAACGGACTTGGTCCAGGTCGATACGCAGTGGGTCGCACGGCTGCGGGGCATGCTCGAGCTGATCGCGCGCGCCGTCGACATCGTGACCGTGCTCGTCGGTCTCGCCGTCGCGCTCGTCATCGGCAACACGATTCGACTCGAGATCAACAACCGCGCCACGGAGATCGAGGTCATGAAGCTCGTCGGCGGGACGGACGGCTTCATCCGCCGCCCGTTTTTGTACCTCGGCATCTGGTACGGCGCGATCGGCGCGCTCACGGCAGCCGTGCTCTTGTTCATCGCGCTCGCCTTGTTGCGCGATCCCGTGTCGGTGCTTGCGGGGCTCTATGCGAGCGGCTACGAGCTCGCCGGCCTCACTTCGCGGGAAACCTTGACGCTCGTCGCGGGCGGGGCAATGCTCGGCTGGGCCGGCGCATGGCTTGCGGCCTTCCGCCATTTGAAGGCCATAGAGCCTAAGTAACTCTTGGAAGTGTAGACGTTTTTGTCAATTCGTGGTCGCGGCCGAGGAACCGATCGCGTCGTTAGCACTCTAACCTCGCGAGTGCTAACATAGGTCGCGAGGAGGTAGCCTGACGATGACGACTGCCCTGGCCCGTAAACGCGAAGACTTTATGCTGACCGGCCCGGTCGGCAGCCTCGACCATTACATACAAGCCGCCAACTCCGTGCCCATGCTGAGCGTGCAAGAGGAATACGATCTCGCGACGCGCCTGCGCGAGCATGACGACATCGAGGCGGCGCGGGCGCTCGTGCTCGCCCACCTGCGGTTCGTCGTCCATATCGCGCGGGGTTACATCGGCTACGGCTTGCCGCTCGGCGATTTGATCCAGGAAGGCAACGTCGGGCTCATGAAGGCCGTCAAGCGCTTCGACCCGAACGTCGGCGTGCGGCTGGTCTCGTTTGCGGTGCACTGGATCCGCGCCGAGATCCACGAATACGTGCTCAAGAACTGGCGGCTCGTCAAAGTGGCGACGACGAAGGCGCAACGCAAGTTGTTCTTCAACTTGCGCAAGGCGAAGAAGCATCTCGGCTGGCTGTCGAGAGAGGAAACGCGCGCGGTTGCGCTCGACCTCGGCGTCACGGAACGCGAAGTGACCGAGATGGAGCAGCGATTGAGCGGCCACGACATGTCCTTCGATCCCGGTCCCTCGGATGAGGAGGATTACTCGCCGAGCGCTTACCTGCCGAGCGCAGACAGCGATCCCGCGCTCACGATCGAGCAGGACGATTGGGATGACACGACGCAGGATCGGCTCGGAGGCGCCCTCGAGAAGCTCGACGAGCGCAGCCGCGACATCATTGCGCGCCGCTGGCTGACCGATCGCAAAGCCACGCTTCACGACCTAGCGGCCGAATACGACGTCTCGGCCGAGAGGATCCGTCAGATCGAAGCGAGCGCGATCACGAAGCTTCGCGCCCTGATGGTTGCCTGAAGCGGCCCGTCTTCTACCGATCCGTTTGAAGTCAGCTCAGAGTCAGCGGCACCAGCGTGAGCTCTACGCGACGGTTCGCCTGGCGGCCGTCGGGCGTGTCGTTGCTCGCCACGGGTCGCCCTTCACCCATGCCGACCTCGATGACGCGATCGCGCAAGACATTGCGCGTGCCGAGGTAGCTCGCGACGGCGGCCGCGCGGCGCTGCGAGAGCTGCTGGTTGTACGCATCGCTGCCGGTACTGTCGGTATGGCCGGCAACCTCGATGACCGTCTGCTCGAACTCGTTGACGACGAGGCCGACGGAGTTCAACACTTCGAAGAAGCTCGCGTTGAGATCCGAGCTGTCGGTTGCAAACGTGATGTTGCCGGGCATGTTCAACGTGATGTTGTCGCCGATGCGCGTAACGCTGACACCCGTGCGCTCGAGCTCCGCGCGTAGGCGCGCTTCCTGGCGATCCATATAAGACCCGACGGCCGCGCCCGTGAGCGCGCCGAGGCCGGCCCCGACGAGCGCGCGTTTCTTGCGCTCCATGGAGCTGTCGCCCGTGATGAGCCCTGCCACGGCGCCCGAGACGGCGCCGATCACCGCCTGCCGCTGTGCGCGGGCCGGCCTCTCCTCACGCGTGTAAGGATCGAGTGTCGTGCACGCCGCGACCAACAGCATGCCGCCGCACAAAGCCGCCATTGCCTTGCCCTTATTGCCAATACTCATAATCGCCCTCCCGGGGTCAATACGCGCCAGTAGCGGCGCTATGATGCCAGTGCAAACCTGAACAGAATGTGATCTGGCACGGTATCCGGAAAAACCCTCATAGCGGCGCATCCATGACGCAAGCCAAGCTCGTTGCCGTCGTCGAGGACGAGGCGGCAATTCGTGAAAACTATGCTGCCGCGCTGCGCCGCCAAGGCTACCGGGTGGCCGTCTATGTCAACCGCAAGACCGCGCTCGCCGCGTTTGCCGACCGGCTGCCGGATCTAGTCATCATAGACATCAATCTCGGCGCCGAAGTCGAGGGCGGATTCGAGCTTTGCCGTGAGTTACGCGCGCGGTCGAGCTCGTTGCCGATCATTTTTCTGACGGCGCGCGAAAGCGAGCTCGACGTCGTCTCTGGGCTGCGTCTAGGCGCCGACGATTACTTGACGAAGCGCTTGAGCCTCGACCACCTGCTCGCGCGCGTGGCCGCGCTGTTTCGACGCATCGAGGCACTCACGGCGGACGATGCCATGGCCGACCGCCTCGAGCAGGGCGATCTTACGCTCGACCGCGATCGCATGACCGCGCATTGGCACGGGCATTTGGTCCCGCTGACCGTGACGGAGTTCTGGGTGGTCCATGCCTTGGCGCTCCATCCCGGCCACGTGCGCAATCGCGACCAGCTCATGACGGCCGCCAACGTCGTGCTCGACGACAGCACGGTAACGTCGCAAATCAAACGAATTCGGTCGAAGTTCGCAACCGTCGATCCGACTTTCGGCGCTATCGAGACGGTCTACGGCATGGGCTATCGCTGGAACGCCTCCTGAGTAGGAGC
>DATCIQ010000119.1:0-8417 GCA_036507635.1 Gammaproteobacteria bacterium | reverse complement strand
GCGGCTCATCTCCTGCGCACCCGCATTCGTCGTCAGGACAATCGTGACGTTGCGGAAATCGGCCTTGCGTCCATTGTTGTCGGTCAACGTGCCGTGATCCATGACCTGCAGCAATAGATTGAACACTTCCGGATGCGCCTTTTCGATCTCGTCGAACAAGAGCACGCAATGCGGATTCTTGGTGATGGCTTCGGTCAAGAGCCCGCCCTGATCGAATCCCACGTACCCCGGTGGAGCACCGATCAACCGCGACACGGTGTGCCGCTCCATGTACTCGGACATGTCGAAACGGATGAGCTCGACTCCCATCGTCAGGGCCAATTGCCGTGTCACCTCGGTCTTGCCGACCCCCGTTGGACCCGAGAATAGGAACGAGCCGACGGGCTTCCTCTCGTCGCCGAGGCCGGAGCGCGACATCTTGATCGCGGCAGCCAGCGCTTCGATGGCTTTGTCCTGACCGAAGATCACGAGCTTGAGATCGCGCTCGAGCGTGCGCAGCGCATCGCGATCCGATGCCGACACATTCTTCGGCGGAATGCGCGCGATCTTGGCAACGATATTCTGGATCAGCTCGACGCCGATGACTTTTTGCCGTTCTGCTTCGGGCTGCAGCCGGCAGTGAGCGCCGGCTTCATCGATGACGTCTATAGCCTTGTCGGGCAAGTGACGATCGTTGATGTGGCGGCTCGCGAGCTCGGCCGCGGCGACGAGCGCTTCATCCGCATACGTGACGCCGTGATGCTCCTCGAAGCGGGTCTTGAGGCCGCGCAGGATCTCGACCGTCTCCTCCGTGGTCGGCTCGACGACGTCGATCTTCTGAAAACGCCGCGCGAGGGCATGATCCTTTTCGAAGATTCCGCGAAATTCCGTGTATGTCGTCGAGCCGATGCAGCGAAGCTCGCCGTTCGCGAGCACGGGCTTGATGAGGTTCGACGCATCCATGACGCCGCCGGATGCCGCGCCGGCCCCGATGACTGTGTGAATCTCGTCGATGAACAAGATCGCCCCGGGCTGTTTCTTGAGCTCGGCGATCACGCCTTTGAGGCGCTTCTCGAAGTCGCCGCGATACTTGGTGCCGGCGATCAACGAGCCCATGTCGAGCGCGTAAATCGTGCAGTCGCGCAAAATCTCCGGCACCTTGCCCTCGACGATGAGGCGCGCAAGCCCCTCGGCCAGCGCCGTCTTGCCGACGCCCGCCTCGCCGACGAACAGCGGATTGTTCTTGCGGCGGCGGCAGAGTATCTGCACGGTCCGCTCGATCTCGAGCTCGCGTCCGATCAGCGGGTCGATGGCACCTTCCCTCGCAAGCGCGTTGAGATTCGTCGTGAACCGCTCGAGCGCACCGGGCTCGGTGGCCGCGCCGCCTTCTTCGACCGATGCGCCGTCATCGGCTCCGGTCTTCTCGCGGTGCAGCTTCGGCACGCGATGCGACAAATAGTGCACGACGTCGAGACGCGTCACGTCTTGGAGGCCCAACAAGTACACGGCCTGCGATTGCTTCTCGCCGAATATGGCAACGAGCACGTTGCCGGGGGCGACTTCCTTGCGGCCGCTTTGCTGCACGTGAAACACGGCGCGCTGCAACACTCGTTGGAAGCCGAGCGTCGGTTGCACGTCGGGATCTTCGTTGTCGGCGCTTTTGAGACGCGGCGTCGACTCGGCAATTGCATCCTGCAAGTCTTTGCTGAGGCGCGCGATGTCGGCGCCGCAGTTCTCGAGTATCTCGACGACCTGCGGCGTGTCGAGCAACGCGAGCAGCAAGTGCTCCACGGTGATGAACTCGTGGCGTTCCTCGCGAGCCCTCTGGAAGGCCTCGTTGAGACAATATTCGAGCTCGGCGGACAGCATTATGTCTCTTCCATCGTGCACAGCAGGGGATGCTGGTGCTGCTGGGCAAGCCCCGTCACCTGCGCAACCTTGGTTTCGGCGATCTCATACGTATATACGCCGCAGATACCCTTACCCTTGGTGTGCACCTCCAACATGATGCGCGTAGCCGTATTTCTGTCCAAGCCGAACACTTTTTGCAACACCTGCACTACAAACTCCATAGGCGTGTAATCATCATTGAGTAGAATCACGCGGTAAAGGGGCGGCCGCTTGAGGCGCGGCGGCGCTTCTTGGACGGCGGTACCCTGGTCGGAGTCTCGGTGGTGCTCGCGCGAATGATCGGACATAGGTCGGATTCTATAAGTGTTTTCGGGTCGATGAATAGATCGAATTCACGGACCGGTGCCCCGCGCCAGGCGAACGTCTGTGACCGTGCAAGCTCTTGCAAATTCAGTCGCTTGTTACACACAGCTAACCTGCCCTATGATGGCTGGCCAGGCTAGAGCTCAAGGCCCCATGGAAATACCCGCGGATGCTCTGAAACGCCTTGCCGAATGGAAGGAGCAGTCGGCGGAGCAGTGGCTCAAAACCGCAGGCCGCTACTTGCCGCCCGTGGTGGTGGTCGTTTTGGTGCTCGCCATCGCCTACCGGCTCGCGGAGCTCACTTGGCTCGTCGTACCCGGCGACTCGCCCACCGCGCCCCCGCCCGCGGTCGCCACTACGCGTTCGACTCAAGGCCCGGCGCCGAGCTCGCGTCTGGACAGCCTCGCGGACTGGCATCCTTTCGGCGAGGCGTCGCAAGCGGCGCCGGAAACCGTCGTCGAGGAAGTCGTCGATGCCCCGGAGACGACTTTGAGCCTCGTGCTCAACGGTGTCTGGGCGCGCCCGCAGCCCGAGGACGGCACCGCCTCGATCTCGAGCGGACGCGGCGAGCAGAAGTTTTATCACACGGGCGCAGCGATCGACGGCGGCAACGGCGCGACGCTGCACGCGGTGTACGAGAACCGTGTGCTGATCAACCGTAACGGCCGGCTCGAGACGCTGCGCTTCCCGCAACCGCAAGAGCTCGCCGGGGCGGCGCCGCCGATGGGGCGCGTCGCGCCCCCGACGCCGCAGAACACGGGCGGCTCGTTGCGCGAGGTATTGAGCGCCAACGCGTCGCGGATCACGGATGTCATTCGGGCGTCGCCGCATCTCGAAGGCGGCCAAATGGTCGGCTACCGCATCACGCCCGGTCGCGACCGCGATGCCTTTGCCGCGCTCGGGCTCGAGCCCGGCGACGTGCTGACCGACGTCAACGGCACCGTGCTCAACGACATGGCGACGTCGCTGCAAGTCTTCGAATCCCTGGGAGAGGCGTCGATGGCCACCGTGACGGTCCTGCGTGAGGGCACGCCGCAGGTCATCGTCATCGACATGACCCAGCTGCAAAACATCGCGGAGAATCTCGAATGAAGAATCTCGAGCATCGCGCAGTCAAGCGAGCTTGGAACGTCGCGGTCGGTTGCGCCGTATGCATCGTCGCGCCGCAAGCGGCGCGCGCGCAGGCGCAAGACCAGCAGATCACTCCGAGCTTTCGCGAGAACGACATCCGCGTCGTCATCGAGGGCGTGCAGGCCGTCACGGGGCGGCCGATGATCGTCGATCCCCGCGTGCGCGCGAACGTGACGTTGTACAACTCGACGCCGCTGACACCGGACGAGTTCTATCAGCTGTTCCTGCAAATGCTCGAGGTTCACGGCTACATGGCCGTGGAGTCCGACGGCGTCGTCCAAATTCTGCCCGATGCCAACGCGCGCCAGGTGGGCGGCTCGGGCCCTGAGGGCCAAGGCTCTGAAATCGTCACGCAGACGATCGAGCTCAGAAACGTCGGGGCCGCGCAGCTCGTCCCGATCCTGCGTCCGATGATGCCGCAATATGCGCATCTGGCGGCGCACCAGAGCGCCAACATGCTGATCCTCTCCGACCGTGCGGGCAACATGCAGCGCATGGTCGATATCATCCGGCGCATCGATCGTGTCGGTTCCGAGGATGTCGAGGTCATTCCGCTCCAGCACGCGGCGGCCAGCGAGGTCGTGCGCATGTTGAGCACGCTCGTGCAGGCGTCCGCGGCCGCGACCGGCGTACCGACCGTGCAAGCGTTCCCCGACGAGCGCACCAACAGCGTGCTGCTGTCCGGATCGACGAACATGAAGGCCGGCTACCGCGAGCTCATCGCGAGTCTCGACACGCCCTCGGAGACTGGCGGCGAGACGCTGGTTCGCTATTTGAACTATGCGGACGCCGAAGATCTCGCGGCGAAGCTCCAGGGGCAATACGGCGCGCAGGCGGCCGCCGAAGGCGCCGCGGGCGGTCCCAATGCGGGCACGATCAGCATCTGGCCGGATTCTGGCACCAACGCGCTCGTGATCAACGCACCGGCGCGTATCCGGCAAGACATGCTGAGTGTCATCGACCGGATCGACATTCGGCGGCTCCAAGTGCTCGTCGACGCGATCATCGTCGAGGTCAGTGAGGACAAGGCCGCGGAGCTCGGGCTCACGTGGGTGATCGACGGCTCGGACGAGGACGAGGCCGTCGGCCTCACCAATTTCCCCGGCGCTTCCGGGGGAGGCATCCTGAATCTTGCAACCGTCGGCCAGAGCGACACGCCGAACCCGGCGAGCGTACCGCAAGGCATCACGATGGCCGTCGGCCGCATCCGCGACGCCGGCACGAGCTGGGCGGCCGTCGTTTCGGCGCTGCGCGGCGACGCCGCGACGAACATCATCTCGACGCCGACCATCACCGTGCTCGACAACGAGGAAGCGGAGATCCGCGTGGGCCAGGAAGTGCCGTTCGTGAGCGGCCAGTTCACGAGCACGGGCAGCTCCGACGGCTCCGTGAACCCGTTCACGACGATCCAGCGGCAGGAGGTCGGCACGAGCTTGAGGATCACGCCGCAGATCAACGAGGGCACGGGGGTGCAACTCGCGATCGAGCAGGAGACTTCGAGCTTGAGCAGCGAAGCCACGGGCGCCGTCGACTTGGTCACGAACACGAGGAGCATCGTAACGTCGGTGTACGTCGACGACGGCGACGTGCTCATCTTGGGCGGGCTCATTGACGACCAGTTGTTGCAGCGCGAGCAGCGCGTGCCCGTGCTCGGACGCATTCCCGGCTTGGGCTGGCTATTCCGCGCGCGCAGAACCGACCGCGAGCGCAGCAACCTCATGGTTTTCATTCGTCCGACGATTCTCCGCGACAGCGCGGGCGCGAGCGAGGCGACGAGCGGCAAGTACCGATACCTTCAGGAGCAACAGCAGGAACAGTCGCAGAGGCCGCCGCAGCTCATGCGCGGGGAAAGTCACCCCGAGCTGCCGCCGCTGCCGCCCGCGGACACTCCGGCGACGACTCCCGAGGAAACTCCCGCCAGTGGCGACGGCGCGCCCTGAGCCCGGCGCCGGCGCGGCACCGCCGTCGCCGCGCGTGCTGCCTTTTGCGTTCGCGAAACGCCACGGCGTGCTCGTCGAGAACGGTCCGCAAGGCCCGCGGGCGATTTATCGCAAAGGCACGTCGCCGCTCAGTCTCGCCGAAGCCAGGCGCTTCGTCGGCGTCCCCTTGAGCTTCACGGCCGTCGATGCGGAACTGTTCGATGCGCGGCTGCAAACCGCTTACGAGAGCGGCGCCGCGATGACCATGGTCGAGGGGCTCGACGACGACGTCGACCTGTTCGCCGTTGCGCAACAGCTGCCCGAGCCTTCCGACCTCTTGGACAGCGTCGACGATGCGCCGATCATCCGGCTCATCAATGCCCTCCTGACTCAAGCGGTCAAGAACAACGCGTCGGATATCCACATCGAGCCCTATGAGAACCGGCTCACCGTGCGCTTCCGCATCGACGGCATCTTGCAGGAGGTGCTGCAGTCGCGGCGCGCCGTTGCACCGCTCGTCGTTTCGCGCATCAAGGTCATGTCGAAGCTCGACATCGCCGAGAAACGCCTGCCGCAGGACGGCAGAATCTCGTTGCGCATCGCGGGACGCGCCGTCGACGTGCGTGTCTCGACGATTCCTTCCGGACACGGCGAGCGCGTCGTGCTGCGGTTGCTCGACAAGCAGGCGGGCCGCCTCGACCTCGACCACTTGGGAATGTCGGCTCGCGATCAAAAGATCATGGACGAGCTCATCCATCGGCCGCACGGAATCCTGCTCGTCACGGGCCCGACGGGGTCCGGCAAAACGACGACGTTGTATGCGGCTCTCGAGCGCATCAACGATTTGAGCCGCAACATCCTCACTGTGGAGGATCCCATCGAGTATCACATCGACGGCATCGGCCAGACGCAGGTCAACACCAAGGTCGACATGACGTTCGCGCGCGGCTTGCGTGCGATCCTGCGCCAGGACCCGGACGTCGTCATGGTGGGCGAGATTCGCGATCTCGAAACCGCCGAAATCGCGGTACAGGCAAGCTTAACGGGTCATTTGGTGCTTTCGACGTTGCACACGAACACGGCGGTCGGCGCCGTGACGCGCTTGCGCGACATGGGCGTCGAGCCGTTCCTGTTGTCATCGAGCTTGATCGGCGTGATCGCGCAGCGCCTCGTGCGCGTGCTCAACCCGGCCGTCGCCGAGCCCTATACGGCATCGGAGTACGAGTGTCAGGTCATGAATGTGGATCCGGCCGATCCGCCGGCGCTTTACCGCGTAGGCATCGAGGAGCGCGCTTATGAAGGCCGCACGGGCATTTACGAAGTCGTCACCATCGACAACGAGATGCGCACGATGATTCACGACGGCGCCGGCGAGCACGAGCTCGAGCGCAACGCACGGCGACGGGGCCCGAGCATCCGCGAGGACGGGATCCGCCGCGTGTTGGCGGGCTCCACGACTCTCGAGGAGGTCTTGAGGGTCACGCGCAGCGACTAGTGGACTGTAACAGCTAAAAGGGTAGTATGATCGTGCTCATGAGCACGATCACCCTGTCGGATGCCGAACGGATGGAACTGAGTCGCCGAGCCAGCAGCCGGGCCGGCCGCGCAGATGACGCGCGGCGGGCGCGGCTGATCCTGCTGCTCGAGTCGGGCGACACATGGGCGAAGATCCGCGAGAAGCTCGACTGCAACGATGCCTTCATCGATCGTTGGAGCAAGCGCTTTGTCGAGGAGCGGCTGGCCGGCCTGTTCTCCCGGCATGCGGGCCAGGAAGCGAGCACGCTCACGCCGCAGTTGGAGGCACGGATTCTGGACTGGACAGTCAAGCGCAAGCCTCGGGACGGTTCGACGCACTGGAGCACGCGCAAGCTGGCCGAGCAGCTGGGGATCTCTCACATGATGGTGGCGCGGGTGTGGGGTAAACACGCCTTGAAGCCGCAGCGGTTGGATCGCTACATGGCGTCTGATGACCCGGACTTTGAGACCAAAGCGGCGGACATCATTGGCCTGTACCTGAACCCGCCACAGCATGCCGCGGTGTTCTGCGTGGATGAGAAAACGGCGATCCAGGCTCTTGATCGGCTCGATCCGGTGTTGCCGCTCTCTCCCGGGCGAGCCGAGCGGCATGGATTTGAGTACAAGCGCCACGGCACGCTGTCGTTGTACGCGGCATTCAATACCAAGACCGGTGAGGTGCTCGGCAAGACAGCCGCCCGGCACACTTCGGCGGAGTTTGTCGCCTTCCTCACCGATCTGGTGGTGAACCAGCCGCGCCGCAAAGAAATCCATGTGATCGCCGACAATCTCTCGGCCCACAAAACTCAATTGGTCCAGGATTTTTTGACGGCGCATCCGAAGGTTCACTTGCACTTCACCCCGACCTATTCATCGTGGCTCAACCAAGTCGAACTGTGGTTCGCGAAAATCGAGCGCCACGTCATCGCGCGGGGCGTATTCACTTCGGTCGCCGATCTGAGGAAGAAACTCATGCGCTACATCCGCCAGTACAACGAGGCGCCCAGAACCGTGAAGTGGAAGTACTTCGATCCGACACGCCGCATCGCCCCTTCCACATCAACTGTTACAGGCCACTAGTTTCCGTGTTTTCGACGATAAACCCTGTCCGCAAACAGTACGCGGCTCCCGAAAGAACGAGTGCGCACGGCATGCTGATCCGCCTCACCAGACTCACGAACGAGCGTCATCGTCTTGAGTTTGTACGCGACGACGGCACGCGTGAAGCACACGAGTTGGAAACGCGCAGCGCGCTTCTTCACGATCTCGTGCACTACGCCGTCGAGACCGAGGCGGGACTCAATGCATCGTTCTATGGACGACTGGCGAGCGGCAAGACATACGACGCGTTGATGACAGAGCCGTCAGCTGATCCTGAAGCAATGCAGACCGAGCACGTGGTCGTACGAATTCAAGTGGTCGCCAAAAATGACACCTGGTCCGGCGTCGACCCCGAAAACTTCGCGGAATCGATTGCCGCGAGCTTCCGTTCCGTAGATCATGAGCCGCCGGCGTGGTTGACTGGCGATTTGATTGTTCGCGTGCGCGAGCGCCTTCGTCGTGTGCAAGGTCAATGGCGCGCGACGCCGTTTCATCAAACTCTAGTGCTGGAGTTTCCTGCTCGCGAGTCCTAAACATCGTAGTTGCGCGGTCGAGCTC
>DATCIQ010000118.1:0-5144 GCA_036507635.1 Gammaproteobacteria bacterium | reverse complement strand
ATCCAATACCTCGACAAAGCCATGACCCGCCTCCGCGACTTAGGCCTCGTGCCCGAGAAAACCGAGGAGGCGCCGATCGTCGCGCTCTTGAACCGCGTCTCCGACCTCGACGAGGACAAGGTCGTCGCGATCGCGCGCACGCTTTCCCAAAGCTCGCTGTTCAACCAGGTCGTGCGCGAGCAGATCGCGGCCATGGAGCTCGGCGAGCGCTACGCGAAAGTGACCGACGCGTTCAACAGCATTCGTGACGACGCGAAGTCGATGGTCGAGCAGATCGAGGACGGCCGCATCGACACGTGGGAGCGGCTCCAGAACATGTGGGCGAAGGCCACGCGCGGCGACATTGCCGGGCGCTTCGAGAAGATCAAGAAGACGTACCTCGACGTCGCGAAGGATTCGAAGGATCAGATCGAGCGCGAGCAGGTGATTCTCCAGGCGTATCTCGATTTTCGCGGCGCGCTCAAGGAGGCCGAGGTTCTCGCGCTCCAGGTGCTCAAGACCGCCGAGAAGGAGCTCAAAGCGCGGCAGGCCGATCTGCAGAAAGCGATGCAGGCCGTCGATAAGGCGAAGCCCGACGACCTCGTCGCGCGCGCCAAGCTCGAGCTTGCGCGTGACGAAGAGCTGCGCGCAGTTCAGCACGCCGAGGACCGCTATCAGATCTGCAAGGACCTCTCGGACAACCTGACGATCGGCTACAACACCTCCGAGGTCGTCATGGGGCGCCTCGTGCAGACGACGAACGCGAAGGACCGCGTTTACAAGCAGGCGATCTCCTTCTTCGGCACGAATGAGACGGTGCTGACGGCGCTTTCGGCGTCGTTCACGGGGCTCCACGGTCTGCACGAGAGCACGCGCACGCTCGAGGCCATGAAGGAAGGCGTGAGCAGGAGCCTCGAGGATCTCGCCGACATCGGCGGCAAGGTCCAGGAGGCCGCGCTCAAGGCGGGCTACGGCCCGACGATTCGCGCCGAGGCCGTCAAGAAGCTCGTCGACTCGGTCGTGAATTATCAGCAGCGCTCGCGCGAGATCATCGCCGAGATGCGCGACATGAGCACGCGCAACGCGGCCGAGATCCGCGATGCCGTCGAGACCGGCAAGCAGCGGCTCGCGCGGCTCGTGCAAAGCGGCGAGGCGCTCGCGCTCGAAGCGCTGCCGGCGCCGGCGAAAGCGAAGCGGTAGGAGCGGCCTTAAGGCTGCCTTAAGGCCGCGATCTTAGGCTGCAACAATGAACCAAGCTGTCGTCACGACGAAGGAGCGAGCGCCCCTCGACGAGCTCATGCTCGCGATGGACGTCGTCGACACGCTCCGCCACAAGGAGGTCGTGCTCGCGCGCGAGCTCGAGGCCGACGATCGCGATCAACAGTTGCTCGTGCGCTTGCGCGAGATCTACACGGGGCAAGGCATAGAAGTGACCGACGACGTGCTCGCGCAGGGCGTGCGGGCGCTCCGCGAGGATCGCTTCGTGTACTCGGGGCCTGCGCCGGGTTTCGGGCGCTCGCTTGCGACGCTCTATGTGACTCGGGGGCGCTGGGGGAAGTGGGTCGGCGGTCTTACGGCAGTCGTGGTCGTCGCGGCGCTCGCCTTTCAGCTCCTGGTCCGCGCGCCGGAGCTTCGGGCCATCGAGGAGCTGCCGGTCGATTTGCAGAGCACCTATCAATCGATCGTCACGACGACCGAGGACACGGGCGCGCTCGGCGATGCGCGCGGGCTCGTCGCCGCGGGCGAGGCGGCCGTCGCGCGGCGTGACTTCGACGACGCTCGTGCGGCGCTCGGGGATCTGCGTGCCTTGAACGCTCGGCTCGAGCAGCAATACGAGCTGCGCGTAGTCTCGCGTCGCAGCGAGCAGAGCGGCGTCTGGCGCATTCCGGACTTGAACACCGGCGCGCAAAACTTCTATCTGATCGTCGAGGCCATCGCACCGAACGGCGAGGCCCTGACCCTTCCGATCCGCAGCGAAGAGGACGGCGAAACCAGGCGCGTGTCTTTATGGGGCCTGCGCGTCGACGAGGAGACCTTCCAACGGGTCGCCGCCGACAAGCGCGACGACGGCATCATCCAGCAGGTCGTCGTCGGCACGAAGCGCCGCGGCGAGCTCGATCCGGAATATTCCGTGGCGACGACCGGCGCCGCGATCACCGAGTGGTGAGCGGCGTGTTGAGCGGCCAGGAGATGCTCGCAACGATCGAGCGCACGCTCGACGGCACGCGGCGCGAGCTGACGAGAGTCGACGCGGCGCTCGAGCATTCGTCCGAGGAGCTTCAGCGCGTGCGCCAGGCCGAGCTCGGGATCCTGAGCGTTCTCGCACGCTTGCGGCTGCGCGAGATCGAGAGCGGCGAGCTCGCCGAGGCGCTCGACGACACGGGCCGGCGCGTGACCGAGATTCTCGCGCAGCGCGCGGAGGCTCAGGCCGCGGTCGGCGCCGAGATCGCCGCAGCCGAGGAAGCTCTCGCGAACGTGCAGCAGGAGCGCACGGCGCAACACGCTGTCGTCGAAGCCGCCGAGCAAGCCGTCGACGCCGCGGAAGCCGAGGCGCAACGGCGGCTCGCGGAGGACGCCGCGTATCGCGCTGAGCTTACGAAAGCGCAAGCTTCGGACGGCGTCGCCGACCTCGCGGAAGCCAAAGCGAAAGGAGCGCACACGGACCGCGCGGAGAAGGGCAAGCCGTACGAGGCCGATCGACTGTTCTCGTATCTATGGGCCCGCGGTTACGGAACGCCGCGCTATCGCGTGGGGCCGCTGATACGGTTGCTCGATCGATGGGTGGCGCGTGTCGCCGACTTCGAGCCGTTGCGCCGCAACTACTGGATGCTCAGCGAGCTTCCGGCGCGCTTCGACGAGCACTCCGCGCGCATGCGCGCGCTCGCCGATGAGGATATCGCCGCGCTGCAGGCGCTCGAGCGCGCGGCGGCCGAAGCTGCCGGCGTCCCGGAGCGCGAGCGCGCGCTCGAGGAGGCACAAGCGGCGCTCGAGGAGATCGACCGCAGGATCGAGGAGCGCGATGCCGAGCTCGACGCGCTCGTCGAGAAGCGCGCGAGCTTCGCTTCCGGCGAGGACGAGCTTTCGCGGCGCTGCATCGAGCTTTTGAGCGATGCATTTCGCGGCGAGAAGATGAGGACGCTGCGCGAGCGCGCGAACCGAACCAAGAGCACCGACGACGACAAAGCCGTCGACGAGCTCACCGCGATCCGCGTCGAGATCCCGCGCCTCGAGGACGAGGTCGCCCGCTACAAGACGCTGCACGAGACGCAGCGCGATCGCACGGCCAAGCTCGAGGAGATCCGCAAGCGCTTCAAGGAGCACCGCTACGACACCGTGAGCTCCGAGTTCGTGAACAGCGCGTTGATCGCGACACTGCTCGCGCAGCTCCTCGCGGGCTCTCTAGGCGTTCCCGACATTTGGGACGCGCTCAAGAAACAGCAGCGCTTCCGCAAGCTCGGCGCCGATCCGCGCTTCGGCAGCGGCCGCTTCCCGGGCGTGCCGGGACCGTGGCACATGCCGGGCGGCGGCTTCCCAAGAGGCGGCGGTTTTGGGAAGGGCGGAGGTTTTGGCAAAGGCGGCGGTTTTCGCACCGGCGGCGGCTTCGGCCGCGGCGGTGGTTTTCGCACCGGTGGAGGTTTCTGAGCGCGGCGATCAAGCGCTCAACTACCATGAAAATTACCGATGCTCACTACTCCGGCGAATCCCGCAACCCCTCCGCGCACGCAAACTCGCGCAGCTCATCGTCCGGATACGACGCCTTCCTGTAGGTGTGGACGACCTCCCAAGGCTCCGTCAGCGCCTCCGGGTCATTGACCGTAATGCGGTCTTCGAGAACGCCCGGCTCGATGAATCGAATCCGCTCGTGGACCGTCATCTTGTCGCTGTGCGGGGACGATCCGTCGATGAACGACTTCGTGGTCAACGCGACGGTTTCCACCACGAGCGTGTCGCCTTGCCAATGACCCGTGGAATAGCCGGCATAGGTCGGGTCGTCGAGCACTTTCGGCGACGGCTCACGCCCATCGAGATAGACGCGCCGCAAAGCATCCTGATGCTCGCTGAAGAACGTGATCTTCTGCTCGTCCTGCATGACTTCCATGCCGTACGCCATGCCCATCATGGCCGGCATTCCCGGCGGCAGGCAGTTTGCGATGTTGTCGTACTCGTATGATCCACTAATGCGCGACGCCGCGATGATGTTCCACTTTTCCAAGTATTCGGGCGTCAGCTTCGGCGCGTTGGGGCCCCGGCCCTGCGATCCATCGGAAGTCGGCGCCGAGCGCGTCGGCGGCGGGGGCGGTCCGGTCCCCCGGTCGATGCGGGCCGGGGGCGGAGCCGCACCGGGCCGAAACGGATAGTAGACCCCCGAGAAATCAGGCCTCGAGGCTGTCGTCGCCGGACCCGCGCTCGGAGCGTCGGCCGGGATCTCGGCAGCCGTCGAGAAGTTCGGTGCATTGCCTAAGATCGTGCCGTCGGCTCGGGTCACTCGCGCGATGATTCCGACGGGACTCCCGTTCTTCGACGGGCTCGCATGCACGGTCACCGTCTCGCCCGGCTCAAGAATCGTAGGGCTCCAGCCGGCTCGGCCGAGTACGCCCGGCGCGCGCCCTTCGACGGTCCATTCCCTGTTCCGTGCCGTCTTCGCCTTCGACGGTGATAAGAAGCCACGTGCGCGGATTGGACCAACGCCACTCCTTGACGGTGCCGGTCAGTGTGATGATCTCGTCGACCTGGTATGCCGAATTGCTGTGGTGAGCGAGCGCCGGAAGCGCGGGAATCGCAGTGCGGCGAGCGCCGCCAGTGTCGTGATACGGGTCTGCATGCCGTGGACCTCTTTGTGGATCGATGAAGCCGGGGCGGCTCCCGGCGCCTTTAGCCGGCATTTATACATCGCCGGCGCGGCAATCAGCATGGACTATGTGGAAGCGCGGGTTGCCGCCGCCTTATTCTCCGCATGCGCAAGAGGAATCTCCGCAAAGTATGCGGAGATCAAGCTTCCTATCCTCCGCGCGAATGGCCGGAGCGTACGAGATGCGCCATCACCACATATCGCAAGCTTCCGCCCGGCACCACGGCCTCGAACGGATAGCACGTCACGAGCGCGACCACCGATTCGTCCGCGTCGAGCCGCAGCATCGTGCGCTCGGCATCGATGACGTCGATCT
>DATCIQ010000117.1:0-3043 GCA_036507635.1 Gammaproteobacteria bacterium | reverse complement strand
AAAAAGCTGCCGCCGATGCCGCCCAAGCTCGAGATCGTGAATACGCCGCCTTGGATGTCGTCGGTCTTGAGCTTGCCTTCGCGCGCGCGCGCGCTGAGCTCGGCCAACGCTTTGGCGAGCTCGTAGATATCCTTGCGGTCGGCATCGCGAATCACGGGCACGACGAGCCCCTGCGGCGTGTCGGCCGCGAATCCGACGTGCACGTAGTTCTTCATGACGAGGCTTGCGCCGTCGGCGCTCAACGATGCCTTGAACACCGGAAACTCGGCGAGCACGAGCACGGTTGCGCGCATGACGAATGCGAGCGGCGTGAGCCGAATGCCGCGCTCGGCGGCTTGGTCCTTGAGCGCGATGCGCGTTTCTTCGAGGTTCGTGATATCGGCCTCGTCATGCTGCGTCACGTGCGGCACGTTGACCCAGCTCGCGTGCAGCCGCGGGCCCGAGATCTTTTGAATGCGCGACAGCGGTTTGATCTCGATCGCGCCGAATTTCGCGAAATCGACCAGTGGCACTTGCGGCAACGCCGCTCCCGGTGCCTGCGCGCCTTGCAAGATGGCCTTGACGAACGCCTTGACGTCGTCAGCCGTGACGCGCTCCTTGCGGCCGCTGCCGCGCACGCGGCCGAGATCGACGCCGAGCTCGCGCGCGAGCTTGCGCACCGAAGGGCTCGCGTGGGCGCGCGAGAAGCTCGCTTCGTCGATGGACGGAAGGCCCGGCGGCCGTGCGGCCAGCCGGGGTGCGGGCTCGCCGGCCGGCTCCTTGCGCGCCGGGGGCGGTGCGGCAGCCGTCGTCTCCTGTGGAGTCCCGCCGGCCGAAGCGGGACGCGGCTGGCGCACCGTGCGATCATCCTCGGGGCGCGTGTCCTCCTCGCGCGCGTCGAGCACGGCAATCACGTCGCCGCTCGATACCGTGCCGCCCACCTCGATCTTGAGCTCGCGCACGGTGCCGCTCGCGGGCGACGGCACCTCCATGGTCGCCTTCTCGGTCTCGATCATGATGAGCGGATCGTCTTTCGCCACGGTGGCGCCGGGCTTGACGAGGACTTCTATGACCGGGACGTCGGCAAAATCACCGAGATCAGGTACGCGTACTTCCACTTAAGTCTTACGCTTCCAGAATCTTACAGAGTCACGGGGTCGCGCTTGTCCGGATCGATGCCGAACTTGCGGATGGCTTTGCCGACGGTGTCCATGTCGAGCGCGCCCTCGTCCGCAAGCGCTTTGAGCGCCGACAGCACCACGGCCTTGCGGTCGACCTCGAAGAAATCGCGCAGAGCCGCGCGGCTGTCGCTTCTACCGAACCCGTCGGTGCCGAGCGTGGTGTATCTGCCGGGAACCCACTGTCGAATCTGATCTGCGACCGTCTTGATGTAGTCCGTCGCCGCGACGAACGGACCTTCGCACTCGGCAAAGCACGAAGCAACGTAGCTCACGCGCGGCGTCTCATCTGGATGGCGCTCGTTCCACCTCTCGACCGAGAGGGCCTCGCGCCTGAGCTCGCCGAAGCTGGTCACGCTCCAGACGTCGGCGGGCACATGGAATTCTTCCTCGATAATCTTCGCGGCCGCTTCCACTTCGCGAAGAATCGTACCGGAGCCCAAGAGCTGGACGCGAATCTTGCCGCGTCCACCGGTCTTCAGTCGATACATTCCCTTGAGGATGCCTTCGCGCGCGCCCTCCGGGATAGGCGGGTGCACGTAATTCTCGTTCATGCAAGAAATATAGTAGAAAATGTTCTCCTGCTCGCGGCACATGCGGCGCAGCCCGTCTTGAATGATCACGGCGAGCTCGTAGCCGTAGCAAGGATCGTAGGCGCGGCAATTCGGAATCGTCGTCGCGACGAGCTGGCTGTGCCCGTCTTGATGTTGCAGGCCTTCGCCGGCTAGCGTGGTGCGGCCCGCGGTCCCGCCGATCAGGAAACCACGCGCTTGCATGTCGCCGGCGGCCCACACGAAGTCGCCGACGCGCTGAAAACCGAACATCGAGTAATAGATGTAGAAAGGGATCATCTGCACGCCGTGATTGGCGTAGGACGTCGCAGCAGCCATCCAGGAGCACAGCGACCCTGCCTCGTTGATCCCCTCCTCGAGAATTTGGCCCTTCTTGTCCTCGCGGTAGTAAGTCAATTGATCGGCGTCCTGCGGCGTATAGAGCTGCCCCGCCGACGAATAGATGGCGATCTGACGGAACATGCCCTCCATCCCGAACGTGCGCGCCTCGTCGGGCACGATCGGCACGACGCACCGGCCGATGTTCTTGTCGCGCACGAGTGCGCTCAAGATGCGCACGAATACCATGGTCGTCGATACCTCGCGATTCGCGCTGCCATCCAATTGGCCGCGGAAAAACTCGAGATCGGGAACCTCGAGTGGCGTTGCATGTGTGCGGCGCACGGGCAAGAAGCCGCCGAGCCGTTCGCGCGCGCTGATGAGGTAGCGATGCTCTTCGCTGTCTTCCGGCGGCTTGTAGTACGCGAGCTCTGCGAGCGCCTCGTCCTTGAGCGGGATGCTGAAGCGCTCGCGGAATGCCTTGAGGTCGTCCTCGTCGAGCTTCTTCTTTTGATGCGTGATGTTCTGGCCCTCTCCGGCCGCTCCCATGCCGAAGCCTTTGACGGTCTTGGCGAGAATCACCGTAGGGCGGCCACGGTGATTCACGGCTTGATGGTAGGCCGCGTAAACCTTCTCCGCATCGTGCCCGCCGCGATTCAAATGCCAAATGTCGTCGTCGGACATGTCCGCGACCATCGCTTTGAGCTCAGGGTATGCGCCGAAGAAATGCTCGCGCGTATAGGCGCCGCCTTTTGCCTTGAAATTCTGATATTCGCCGTCGACACATTCTTCCATTCGGCGGCGCAAGACGCCGAGATAGTCTCTGGCGAGCAACGGATCCCAGCGCTTGCCCCAGATGACTTTGATGACGTTCCAGCCGGCGCCCTGATAGGCGGCCTCGAGCTCCTGGATGATCTTGCCGTTGCCGCGCACGGGACCGTCGAGACGCTGCAGGTTGCAGTTGATCACGAAAATGAGGTTGTCGAGCTTCTCGCG
>DATCIQ010000116.1:0-29983 GCA_036507635.1 Gammaproteobacteria bacterium | reverse complement strand
GAAGCGCGGCTCCGAGAGATCCTCGCCGACTACGGCGACGAGCTCGAGCTCGAGACCGCGGTCGTCGTCGACGTGGATGAAGCGCATGCAGAGGTCTACCTCGCCGAGCGCGGCTTCACGAGCGTCGGGCTCGCAACCGTGGCATGGGCGAGCCGGTTCATCGACGACAGTTCCAAGGGCGCGGCGCCCACGGCGGTGACCGGCGTGTTGAGCCCGGGCGACATCGTGCGTTTCCGGGAGTTGCCCGACGGCAGCTTGCGCCTCGCGCAGCTGCCCGACGTCCAGGGCGCTTTCGTCGCGCTCGACCCGCGTGACGGCGCGCTCGTCACGCTCGTCGGCGGATTCGATTATTTTTTGAGCAACTACAATCGCGCCACGCAATCGCTGCGTCAGCCGGGCTCGGCGTTCAAACCGTTCGTTTACTCGGCCGCCTTCGAGCATGGCTTCACGGCGGCAACGATCATCAACGATGCGCCGTTGACGCTCGAAAGTTCCGAGCGCGAAGAGGTCTGGCGCCCCGGGAACTACACATCCGTCTCGCACGGCGAAGTGCGGTTGCGCGAGGCCTTGAACGAGTCGATGAATCAGGCTGCGATCCGGACGCTGCGCGAGGTCGGGATCGGTAACGCGCTCCGCCACCTGCGGAGATTCGGGTTCGATGCGAACGCCTTGCCGAGCGACTTGACGCTCGCGCTCGGCTCCGGCGGAATCTCGCCGCTCAATCTCGCCAAGGGCTATGCGGTATTCGCGAACGGCGGCTTTGAGGTAACGCCTTATTTCATAGACCGGATCGAGGATGCCGACGGCGACGTGCTGTATCCGCTGCCTCCGGCGGGCCCCGTGGTCGTCTGTGTACCCCTGCGCGGCATCCCCGACGCGGAACCGGGCTGCGACGAAAGCGTGGAGGGCGGAGCGCCAGAAGGCAACGGCGCGCCGCCGGAACTGCCTGAGGTCGCCTCGAGCGTCACCGAGCTTTATCCCGAGATTCGCCGGGCACGGCGCGTCGTGACGCCGCAGAACGTCTACCTCATCACCGATATCATGAAGGACGTCGTGCGCACGGGCTCCGGCGCGCGCGCGGGAAGGGCGCTCGCGCGCGCCGACCTCGCGGGCAAGACCGGCACGACGAACGGTCCGCGCGATGCCTGGTTCGCCGGATTCAATGCCGACGTCGTCGCGACCGCTTGGGTCGGCTTCGACGACGACGACCGCCCGCTCGGCGGCAACGAGCAGGGCGGCGTGACCGCGATCCCGATGTGGATATCGTTCATGACGGCGGCGCTCGCGGGACTACCCGAGCACGCGATGGAGCGGCCGCCGGGGATCGTCGAAGTGCGTATCGACCGCGACACCGGGCTCATCGCGAGCGATGCAAACCCCGATGCGATCTTCGAGAAGTTCCGCGTCGAGAACCTGCCGGAGCGCGAGCCCGAGGCTCCCTATCGCGGGCTCGACGACGGCGGCGCGCCGGTTCGAACCGGCGCCGGGGAACCGATTTTTTAGCTGACAGAAAACTCCGCCATGCGTAGACGCAACGGCCACATCGCGTCCGCCGCGCTTCGAGAGCGGCTCGCGCAGGAATCCGCACGCATCATGATCGAGCACGGCATCGTCGATTTCCGCCTCGCGAAGCGCAAGGCCGCGGAGCGCCTGGCCGTCACATCGATAGGAGCCTTGCCGAGCAATGCGCAGATCGAGCAGTGCCTCGCGGAAAGGCAACGGATATTCGAGCCCCTCGCGCATGGTGCGCGCCTCGGCGACATGCGCCGCGTCGCCGCGCGCGTGATGGCGATGCTCGCCGACTTCGAGCCGCGGCTCGTCGGCCCCGTGTTGGCCGGCACGGCGACCAGTAACACGGCCATCGAGTTGCATGTTTTCAGCGACACGCCGGAAGCCGTCGCC
The DNA here is from genome assembly GCA_036507635.1 of Gammaproteobacteria bacterium. GTDB lineage: Bacteria > Pseudomonadota > Gammaproteobacteria > Steroidobacterales > Rariloculaceae > DATBLZ01. The sequence goes on along the minus strand of DATCIQ010000116.1, from coordinate 28,081 downwards.
CAAGTGCTCGCGGCCAGCAACGTCGCGTGCGGAGAATGCGAGCGGCGCTGCCGCTACAGCGGCGGCAAGGCTGCCATGGTCCCGGGATTCACGTTGGTCGAGGACCTGCAACGCGTCGTGATCCTCGTGTTCACGGAGAACGGTTTGCGCGAAGCGCCTTTGAGCCCCGTCGACGGCCGGCCGATGCAGCGCGCGAGCCGCGCGAAAGTCGCGACCTTGGTGGATTTGTAGGAGCGAGCTTCGCTCGCGATCTTCAACAAGAACTCGCCGCCGAAGAATCGCGAACGAAGCTCGCTCCTACAGTGTTATGACGTGCGGCGCTCGATCGGCACGTAACTGCGCTTGGCCGTGCCGACGTAGAGTTGGCGCGGCCGACCGATGCGCATTCCGGTATCGGCGACCATTTCCCGCCAATGAGTCACCCAGCCGACGCAGCGCGCAATCGCGAACATCACCGTGAACATCGATTTCGGAATCCCGAGTGCGCGATAAATGATGCCCGAATAAAAGTCGATGTTAGGGTAGAGGTTCTTCTCGACGAAATACTCGTCCTTGAGGGCGAGCTCTTCGAGCCGCAGGGCGAGCTCGAACAGCGGCGTATCGTTGTGGCCGAGCTTCTTGAGGACTTTGTGGCACATTTCGCGAATGATCGCCGCGCGCGGATCGTAGTTCTTGTAAACGCGGTGACCGAAGCCCATGAGACGGAATGGGTCGTTCTTGTCCTTGGCTCTGGCGATGAACTCCCCGATGCGCCGTACGTCGCCGATCTGCTCGAGCATCGCGATGACGGCCTCGTTCGCGCCGCCGTGAGCAGGGCCCCATAAGGCCGAAATGCCGGCGGCGATGGCCGAGTAGGGATTCGTGCCGGAGCTGCCCGCCAAGCGCACCGTCGACGTGCTGCAGTTCTGCTCGTGATCCGCGTGCAGTATGAACAGCAGATCCAGTGCTTGCGCGGCGACCGGGTCGACCTCGTAGGTATCGGAAGGCACGGAGAAGAACATGTGCAACAAGTTGCTGCAGTAGTCGAGCCGGTTGTGCGGATAAACGAACGGTTGCCCCAGCGAATGCTTGTAAGCCGCGGCCGCGATCGTGGGAATCTTCGCGATGATGCGGTAGGCGAATACGTCGCGATCGTTGGCGTTATGGATGTCCGTGCTGTCGTGGTAGAAGGCCGACATCGACGCGACCACCCCTGACATCATGGCCATCGGGTGAGCATTGTGATGAAAGCCGTTGAAGAACCGCAGCAGCGATTCGTTCAGCATCGTGTGAGTGCGTATCGAATGGTCGAAGCGCTCGAGCTCGTCGCGCGTGGGCAGCTCGCCGTGCAAAAGCAAATACGCGACCTCGATGAAGCTCGAGTGCTCGGCGAGCTGCTCGATCGGGTAGCCGCGATACTGCAAGATCCCGGCTTCGCCGTCGACGTAAGTGACGGCGCTCCTGCAGCTCGCCGTCGCCATGTATCCGGGGTCATAGGTAAATATGCCGAGATCGGCATAGAGCTTGGTGATGTCGAGCCCTTTCGGGCCCAGCGTCGGCGCCAGCACCGGCAATTGGATCTCCGTCGCGGAGTCCGGGTCGATCAAGGTGTAGTGCTTGTCCGTCATGCCTCGCACTTAAGTAGCTCAAGTCGAATTCTCGCCCCTGCCCCATGAAACGGGCGAAGCCGGCTTGGAGGGGTGCAACGCCTGCGCGCTGGGCGCCGGTACGACGCGCGAGTATAGCAGCGCTAACGGACCCGCCCAAAGGCGAGACTCGGACGCGTCGCTACTTTTCCGCGGCGCGCCGGTAGCGCTTCCGGAACTTGTCGACGCGACCGCCGGTATCGACGATCTTTTGCTTGCCCGTATAGAAGGGATGGCACGAGGAGCAGACTTCGATGTGGAGATCTTCGCCGAGCGTGGACCGAGTCACGATTTCGTTGCCGCAACTGCACAGGACTTTGATCTCGGTGTACTTGGGGTGAATGTCTGGCTTCATGGCGAGGTCCTCGAGCGGCGCGTGAGCATACTGTCGCGGCGCCCTGAACACAAGCCGCGGCGGGCGCCGTTTCTCGTTCGATGCATTATCCACAATTCTTGTGGATAACTCTGTGCAGCATCTGCGTACGGGAACCCTCCACGGCAGCGGCGACGCGCCTTTCCATCAAATTGGTCAAAAAACGGCCACATCCTCTTATTCTTTGTATTTCAAGGAGTTCAGAGGCATTCACGCGCTTCTCTCGCAACAATGGCGCGCAATGGCTTTGATTCGGCAATCCCGGGCCCTCGTTGTGTACAAGCGAGCCCAGGGCTTTAGGCCGGCGCGTCGAGCAGCGGAATGAGGATTGCGCGCAGCGCATGCAGCGCCTGGGCGCGGTGGCTCACGCGATTCTTGTCCTCGAGCGTCATCTCGGCGGCCGTCACCTTAAGCGTCCCGCCGATGAACACGGGATCGTAGCCGAAGCCGCCGGCACCGGCCGGCGCCGTCGCGATCCTTCCGGCCCAGGTGCCGCTCGCAATCAGGGGCGCCGGATCGCTCGACCCGCTGAGCGCCACCACGACGCAGTGAAACCGTGCCGCCCGTTGTGCTTGAGGCACGCCTTCGAGCAACGACAGCAGGCGGCGGACGTTGTCCGCGTCGGAGCATTGGGAACCCGCGAAGCGTGCCGAATGCACGCCGGGCGCCCCGTCGAGCGCGTCGACGGCAAGGCCCGAGTCGTCGGCGATTGCGGGCATCCCAGCGAGGCGCGATGCGTGCCGCGCCTTGAGCAACGCGTTCTCGACGAAGGTCGGCGCCGTCTCCTCAGGGCTCGAAATGCCGAGCTCGTCCTGCGCGCGCAACGTGAGACGCGTATCGGCGAGGAGCTCCTTGAGCTCGCGAAGCTTGCCTCGATTGCTCGTCGCGAGAACCCAGGTCGGAGCGCGCTCGGTCACACCGCAAGTGCCGCGGACTGCACCGCCAGCAAGCTCTTGATGCCCGCATGCGCGAGATCGAGCAGCCGGTCGAGCTCACCGCGCTGAAATGCATGTCCCTCCGCCGTGCCCTGAATCTCGACGAATGCACCGGCCTCGTTCATGACGACGTTCATGTCGGTTTCCGCCGCGGCATCCTCGGCGTAGTCGAGGTCGAGCACCGCTACGCCGTCGACGATACCGACGGAGACTGCGGCGATCTGGCCGTGGATGGGATTGCGTGCGAGTAGTCGCGTTGCGACGAGCCTTTCCGCCGCCAGTGCGAGGGCGACGTAGCCGCCCGTGATCGCGGCCGTGCGCGTGCCGCCGTCGGCTTGCAAGACGTCGCAATCGATGGTGACCGTGCGCTCGCCCAATCCGGCGAGGTCGACGACCGCGCGCAGGCTGCGGCCGATCAGACGTTGGATCTCGAGCGTGCGGCCGCTCTGCTTGCCGCGCGCCGCCTCGCGCACGGAGCGCGTGTGTGTGGCGCGCGGCACCATGCCGTACTCCGCTGTGACCCAGCCGCGTTGCTGGCCTTTGAGAAACGGCGGGACTTTGTCTTCGACGGAAGCCGTACACAAGACGCGCGTCTCGCCGAACCGCGCGAGCACCGACCCTTCGGCGTGGCGCGTGTACCCGGTGACGAGCTCCACGGCGCGTATTTCGTCCGGTTGCCGGCCGCTCGGGCGCATCAATCGTTGCCTTTCCAACGCAGTGCCACCGCGCTCGTGTTGTCACTGTGCGGCGCATTGTCGGCGACGGCCGCCTCGGCAAGCTCGCGCAGCTTGCTCTCGAGAGTCGCGGAATCGTCCGAGAGTCTCGCGACGCTCGCGTCGTCGAGCCCGGACCACAAACCGTCCGTGCATACGAGCAACACGTCTCCAGGTCGTAAACGCTTGCGCCCGGCAATGCTCATGTCGGGTATCGGCTGATCGCCGCCGAGACAACACTCGACGAAGTTCCGCATCGGGTGATTCTTCATCTCATGCTCTTGAATGAGACCCTCGCGCAGCAATAGCTCCACGTGGCTGTGGTCGCGCGAACGGCTCACGATTGCGCCTGCGCGGATTTGATATACGCGGCTGTCGCCGACGTGCGCGCAATAGGCGTTGCCGTCCTGGACCAGGCAAACGGCGCAGGTTGCGCGCGGCCTGTGCTCGAGCGCGATGCCGTCGCCGAGCGCAACCACGCGAGCGTGGGCTTGCCCGAGCGCCAACGTGAGGAAGCCTTGCGGGTCCAGCACGTGTTGCCCGGCGCTCGCGAAGCACTGTTGCAGAATGCTCACGGTGAGCTCCGAAGCCTTGGCGCCCTCCGCGTGTCCCCCCATGCCGTCGACCGCCACGATGAGGGCGGCGTCCCGGTTCGAAACAACGTCGACTCGATCTTGATTCTCCTGGCGATTACCAGGCAAGGATATTTTCGCAACCTCGAACTGCACGCGTCTGCTCGTCTCGATGACTCGCATATCTTAGACTTAAGCCGTGCGTTTTGTGTGACCTCATGGGTTGGGGCGGTGAGCCATGCCGTACAGCATGACCGGATTCGCGGCTGCAGAGACAGTCATCGCGCCGTTTCGGTTGAGCTGGGAGCTGCGCAGCGTCAATCATCGTTTTCTCGATCTCGGATTTCGAATGCCCGACGAGTTGCGCCGCCTCGAGCCGGATTTCCGCGACATTGCGGCCGGCGTCTTGAGCCGCGGTAAAGTCGATTGCACGCTCAAGGTCGGGTTCGTGACGGGGACCGCGGCCGCAACCGCCGTCGATCCCGAAGTCGCGGCGGAGCTCAGAGCGTTGCAGACACGCGTGCGCGCGGAGTTCCCGGAAGCTCAAGCGCTGACGACCGCGGAAATCTTGCGTTGGCCGAAGCTCATGCGCGAGCCGCATGAAGACCTCGCGGGACTTGCCGGGCCCGCGAAAGCGTCCTTTGCGGACGCCGTGGCGGCGCTGCAGCGCGCCCGCGAGCGTGAGGGACGGCGCATCGCCGACCTCTTGAGCCTGCGCGGCGTCGCGATCACGGCGCTCATCGGCGCCCTACGACCGCTGCTCGACGGCGCGCAGGAGCGTCATCGGCAAAAATTGACCGAGCGTCTCGCCCGGCTCGACGTGCAGGCACAGCCGGAGCGGCTCGAGCAGGAACTGGCGCTCATCGCTCAGCGCATCGACGTCAGCGAGGAGGTCGATCGAATCGAGAGCCACATGGCGGAGATTCGCGATGTTCTCGCGCGCGACGAGCCGATCGGGCGGCGGCTCGATTTTCTGATCCAGGAGCTCAATCGGGAAGCGAATACGCTCGCTTCCAAGGCCCAGGAAGAGGAACACACGCGACACGCCGTGGAGCTCAAAGTGCTCATCGAGCAGATGCGCGAGCAAGTGCAAAACTTAGAGTGAGCGACGCCGCGGACAAGCCGCGACGCGGCCGGTTGATCGTGATCGCCGCCCCGTCCGGCGCGGGCAAGACCACGCTCGTGCACGCGCTGCTCATGCGCATGCCCGATCTCAAGTTCTCCGTGTCGTATACGACGCGAGCCCGGCGCCCCGCCGAAGAGCCGGGCAAGGACTACTTTTTCGTCTCCGAGGAGGAGTTCGCGCGCATGGTGAAAGAGCGAGCGCTTCTCGAGCACGCGCGCGTGTTCGATCACTGGTATGGGACGGGCCGTGAGCACGTGAGTAGCCTGCTCGAGAGCGGCACATCGGTGTTGTTGGAGATCGATTGGCAGGGGGCTCGGCAAGTGAAGCAGCGCGTGCCCGACGCACTGACGATATTCATTCTGCCGCCGAGCATGCCAGAGCTCGAGCGCCGGTTGCGGGGGCGGGCCACGGATTCCGAAGAGACCATCCGCCGGCGTTTGCGCGATGCGGCCGGCGACATGACTCATTGGACCGAATTCGACTACGCGCTCGTCAACGAGGACGCGGAGTCGGCGGCCGAAGAGCTTGCGGCCATCGTTGCCGGTGACGCTTCTGCCCACGCCACGAGCTCGCCGGCCCTGCGGGCCCGCGTGGCGGCCATTCTCGGGAGCTCCTGACGCCGCGCTTGCTCGTGACCAGGGATATTGAAGTACACTGGTACATGAACCCCAGGGAGGGCACCCATGGCCAGAATCACCGTGGAAGATTGCGTCGCCAAGATTCCGAACATGTTTCAACTCGTGCTCGTCGCGGCGAAGCGTGCACGCCAGCTCGCCAACGGCGCGGAACCGATGGTGGATTGGGAGAACGACAAGCCCACGGTGGTCGCGCTGCGCGAAATTGCCGATGGACACATCACCGAGCGGATTCTCGAGGAGCGCGACCAGCCCATCGAGGACTTGCTCGAAATGGAGACCACGGCCGCAGCCATGCGCGATGATTTTGTCAGCAGCAGGCCGATGAGCATGGGTGACTAAACGCCACACCGGGTCTCTCCGCCGGTGACGGTTCAATATGGATTACGCTGCGGCGATTCGCGAACGTCGGTTGCCGGTCGCCTGGCGAGGCGATAATTTCGCGCGGCTGCTCGCCACTCTCGAAACCTACCTACCGCCCGAAGACCTTAGCGGCGTCGTCGCAGCTTACGAGTACAGCGCCAAGCTTCATGACGGCCAGCAACGCCGCAGCGGCGCGGCGTATATCACGCACCCGGTCGCGGTCGCGGAAATACTGGCCGGCTTGCGACTCGACGCCGGCACGATCAAAGCGGCGCTCTTGCACGATGTCCTCGAGGATACGCGCGGCACGCTCGGCGAGATCGAAACGCAATTCGGCGAGGACGTCGCGCTGCTCGTGGATGGCGTCAGCAAGCTCGATCACCTGCGTTTCGACAGTGCCGAAGAAGCGCAAGCGGAGAGCTTTCGCAAGATGCTGCTCGCGATGGTTCAGGACCTGCGTGTGATTCTCGTCAAGCTCGCGGATCGCACCCATAACATGCGTACGATCGGCGCGTTGTCGCTCGACAGGCAGCGCCGCATCGCCCGTGAGACGCTCGAGGTTTATGCTCCGATCGCGAATCGGCTCGGTATATACAGCCTCAAAGTCGAGCTCGAAGACCTGGGTTTCAGAGCCTCATTCCCGTTTCGTTATCGCGTGCTGGAACGGGCCTTGCGCAAGGCCCGCGGCAATCACCGGCAATTTCTGCGCAAGATCGAGGCCAAGCTCGGCCGCGAGCTCGAGGCCCACGGCATCGAGGCCCGCGTGACCGGGCGGGAGAAGCACATCTACAGCATCTACCAAAAGATGCAGCGCAAGCACGCGCACCTATCCGAGATCGTCGACGTCTACGGCATACGCGTCGTCGTACAGAACGTCGAGAGCTGCTATCGCGTGCTCGGGCTCGCCCACCAGCTCTACAAGCCGATGCCCGGACGCTTCAAGGACTACATCGCGATTCCGCGCGTCAACGGCTATCAATCTTTGCACACGACGCTGTTCGGCCCGAACGCGATCCCGCTCGAGGTCCAGATTCGCACCGACGAGATGGACAAGGTCGCCGAGCGCGGCATTGCCGCGAACTGGCAGTACAAGGCCGTCGATAAGCATACCGATAGCACCGAGGAGCGGGCACGCAAGTGGCTTGCCGGTCTCATGGAAATGCAGCACGCGGCGAACTCCGAGGAATTCCTGGAAACCGTCAAAGTCGACTTGTTTCCGGACAAGGTCTACGTGTTCACTCCCAAAGGAGAGATCATGCGGTTGCCGCGCGGCGCGAGCGCCGTGGATTTCGCATACGCCGTGCACACCGATGTCGGCAATCGTTGCGTTGCGGCGAAGATCGATCGCAAGCTCGTGCCTCTCAAGAGCACGTTGCAGAACGGCGAAACCGTCGAGATCATCACGGCGCGCGGCGCGCGCCCGAACCCCAATTGGGTAAACTTCGTCGTCACGGCAAAAGCGCGCAACGCGATCCGCGCATACTTGAAGAACCTGCGCACGGACGAAGCGCAAGAGCTCGGGCGGCAATTGTTGAGCCAGGCATTGCGGCCCTACTCGCTGAATCTGCGGCGCTTGCCGAAGGGACGCCTGGAGGCGCTGCTCAAGGAGCTCGAGTTGCCCGATGCGGATGCGCTCTACGAGCAGCTAGGCTTGGGCGAGCGGCTCGCGCCGATCATCGCCGGGCTGCTCGCGCAGAGCGGCGACGAGGATCTGGGCGCGCCGGAGCGGCGCAAGCCGCTCGAAGTGGCGGGGACCGAGGGCTTGCTCGTGAACTACGCGCGTTGCTGCTCGCCGATACCCGGCGACGAGATCGTAGGCTTCATGTCGAGCGGTCGCGGGATCGTCATCCATCGCAGCAAGTGCCGTAACCTGGCCGAGTACAGCCGGCAGCCCTCGAAGTGGATACCCGTGAATTGGCAGACGCGCGTCAAGGGCGAGTTCTTGTCGGAGATTCACGTCAAGACCCTGGACCGCGTCGGCTTGCTGGCTGAGCTCGCGGGACGGATATCGGCGACGCAAAGCAATATCGATCATGTACGCGTCGATACGGAGGGGGATTCCTCGAACCTCTCATTCAGACTCAAGGTGCGCGATCGCAAGCACCTCGCTCAAGTCTTGCGAAGCATACGCAAGGTTCCCGGCGTATTTCGCGTGAGCCGCAGTCACGGGTGAGCCGGCGCGCCGACCGCAATGCCGAAGCAATCCGTCAAGACGCGCAACGCGCCCGCCGTCATCGGCACGTACAGCCAAGCCGTAATCGCGGGCCAGACCGTCTACCTTTCGGGGCAGATCCCCCTCGATCCCAAGACCCAGGAGCTCGTCGGCGACGATCCGCGCCTTGAGATAGCGCGCGTCTTCGACAACCTCGCGGCGGTTGCGGCGGCGGCCGGCGGCTCGTTGAACGATATCGTCAAGCTCAACGTCTACCTGACCGACCTCAAGCACTTTCCGCTCGTCAATGAGATCATGGCGCAGTACTTCAGCGATCCCTATCCTGCGCGCGCGGCGATCGGCGTCGCGGCACTGCCGCGCAATGCGCGCGTCGAGATGGATGCCGTGCTCGTGCTTGGTCCGAAATAGGCCGAGTGCAAACGTCCAAACGACGCGCGACGACGAAGTCAGAGCAGGGCGGCCTCATCGATCGCCCTGTCGCGACGCTCGTAGGGGTCGGGCCGCGAGTCTGCGAGCGTCTCGCGCGGCTCGGCGTCGAAACCGTCGCCGAAATGCTTTGCTTGCTGCCGCTGCGTTATGAAGATCGCACCCAAGTTCAGAAGCTCGGTACGCTCAAGGCCGGCGAGCGCGCGCTCGTCGAAGGGCGGATCGAGCTCGCCGAAGTGGCGTTTCGGAGACGCCGTTCGCTGTTGTGCCGCCTGGCAGACGGCACGGGCGCCCTGACGCTGCGCTTTTTTCATTTTTCGCGCCATCAACAGAATCTCCTCGCGCGCGGCACGCAACTGCGCTGCTTCGGCGAGGTGCGCAGCGGTCCCACGGGACTCGAGATGATTCATCCCGAATACGGCGTCGTGTCGGATGCCGAGCGCGAGCAGCCCGATACGTTGACGCCGGTTTACCCTTCGACCGAGGGATTGCAGCAGCAACGCTTGCGGCGCCTCGCCGAGCAAGCGCTCGCGGCGCTCGCGGAACAGCCGCTGATCGACTACCTCGGCGATCGGCTGCCGAGCCCGTGGCCCTCGATCAATGAAGCCATTCGCGGCTTGCACCGTCCGCCGCGCGGCAGCGACGTTGCAGCCCTCGCGCGCCGCCGCCACCCTTGGCAGCGGCGTGTCGCTCTCGAGGAGCTCGTTGCGCATCGTCTGAGCCTGCGCCAGTCCGCCGCAGCGGCCAAGGAGGAAAGTGCCTATCGGATCGGGCCCGCTGATGGCGCGGTGAGCCGACTGCTCGAATCGCTGCCGTTTGCGTTGACGGCGGGCCAAGCACGGGCCTGGGCGGAGATCGGCGCGGACCTCGACTGCTCGCGGCCGATGCACCGTCTCCTTTTGGGGGACGTGGGCTCGGGTAAGACGGTGGTCGCGGCGCTCGCGATGCTCCGCGCCGCCGTCGCCGGCCATCAAGCAGCGCTCATGGCGCCTACGGAGCTGCTCGCCGAGCAGCACTTCGCGAATTTCAGCGCGTGGCTCAAACCGCTCGAAGTCGACGTGACGATGCTTTCCGGCACCGTGAGCGGCGCCGCGCGCGAGCAGACGCTCGCGCGCATTGCCACGGGAACCGCGAAGATCGTCATCGGCACGCACGCGCTGTTCCAGGAAGCAGTTCGATTCCAGCGCCTCGCGCTCGTGGTCGTCGATGAGCAACATCGCTTCGGCGTACAGCAGCGATTCGAGCTCAAGCGCAAAGGGGAGCGCGGCAGTCGCGTCCCGCACCAGCTCGTGACGACGGCGACGCCGATCCCGCGCACGCTTGCAATGACGGCCTACGCGGATCTCGATTGCTCGGTGATCGAGGGACTTCCCGCCGGCCGCAAGCCCGTGCAAACGGTCGTGCTACCGGAAAGCAGGCGCAGCGAGCTCGTCGAGCGCGTCCGTCTGCACTGCGCTCGCGGTCATCAAGCGTACTGGGTGTGCCCGTTGATCGAAGAGTCCGATGCGCTCGATTCGAGCGCCGCGCTTGCGCTCGAACGCGAGCTGTCGACGGCGCTACCGGATGTTTCGGTGGCGCTGATCCATGGCCGCGTGCGTAACGCCGACAAGGAACGCATCATGCGCGCGTTCAAGAACGCCGAGATCGGTCTGCTCGTGGCAACGACCGTGATCGAGGTCGGTGTCGACGTCCCGAATGCATCGCTCATGGTGGTCGAAAACGCCGAACGCATGGGACTCGCCCAACTGCATCAACTGCGCGGCCGCGTTGGCCGCGGCGCACAAGCGTCGAGCTGCGTGTTGTTGTACAAGCCGCCGTTGTCGGACGTGGCCAAGCAGCGCTTGCAGGTCATGCGCGAGACCACCGACGGCTTCGTCGTCGCACAGAAGGACTTGGAGCTGCGCGGTCCCGGGGAAGTCCTCGGCACGCGCCAGACAGGGGCGTTCGCGCTGCGTGTCGCAGACCTCATCGATGACGCGGATCTGCTGCCGACCGTGATCCTCGTATCGGATGCCCTGCAGCGAGAGTGCCCGGAACGCGTGGCGCCGCTCGTGCGGCGTTGGATCAAGTCCGGCGTCGAGTACGCCAAGGTTTAGATTTGTGGGCTTGCGGTTTGCACCTACAATGGCCGCGACATGACGAATGCCGTGTCCACGAGCCCCCGAGCCCGCCTACGTTCTTACGCGGCGCTGCATTGGCGCCGCCTGATGCTGCTCTTACCCGTCCTCGCGGATCAGTTCGGACGCTACGGGCGGCTCATGCGCTTGCATCGGCCGATCGGGATTTGGCTCTTGCTTTGGCCGACGCTCTGGGGGCTCTGGGTCGCGGCTCAAGGTGCGCCGGACCAGCGCGTATTCATCGTGCTCGTGCTCGGCACGGTCATCGTGCGGTCCGCGGGCTGTGTCATCAACGATCTCGTCGATCGCAAGCTCGATCCCCACGTGCAGCGCACGGCCGATCGGCCGCTTGCCACCGGTGAAGTCGCCGCCAGCGAGGCGTTGATCCTGTTCGTCGGTCTCATGTTAATCGCGCTCGGCATCGTCCTGACGCTGAATCGCTTGAGCCTCTATCTCGCGGCGTCCGCCGCCGTCATTGCCATCGTTTATCCATTCACGAAGCGATTTCTCGCCGCGCCGCAACTCGTCCTCGGCGTCGCGTTCGCATGGGGCGTACCGATGGCTTTCGCCGCGCAGTTGGGCAGCGTGCCGCGACTTGGCTGGCTGCTGTTTCTTTCGGCCGTCATCTGGGGAATCGTCTACGACACCGAGTACGCGATGGTGGATCGCAACGACGACTTGAAAATCGGCGTGCGCTCGACGGCGATTTTGTTCGGCGAAATGGACCGCGCATTGATTGCCGCCCTGCAGCTCTCCCTATTCGCGGGGCTCGCGCTCGTCGGTGACGGTGCCGAGCTCGGGCGTTGGTACTACGGCGGGCTCGTGCTCGCAGCGGGGGTCGCTTTGTACCAGCAGGTCCTCCTCAAAGACCGCGACCCGGCAATGTGCTTGCGGGCTTTCTCGAGCAACGCGTGGCTCGGGGGGGCCGTCTTCGTCGGCGTCCTGCTCGATTACCTGTTTCGCGCTTGAGCGGCGCGTGCCGGGGTGACGCTCCGGTGTGCGCGCAACGGCCCACGCGACCACGGAGTCTGCCCCGGCGCGCTGCAACGCAACGGCCACGGCGTTAACGGTTGCGCCGGTCGTGATGACGTCGTCGACGACGGCGAGCCGGAGGCCTTCGCAACGACGGTCCGCCGCAAAAGCGTGCGCGACGTTTGCGCCGCGCGCCGCGCTGCCCAGCGTGCTCTGCGCCGTCGTTGCTTTGCGGCGTCGAACCCCTGCGGCTCTGAACGGGATGTTGAGCTCGGCGGCGACCGTGCGCGCGATTTCTTCGGCTTGATTGTAGCCGCGCTCGCGGAGGCGCTTGGCGTGCAGCGGCACGGCGATCAATGCGTCGGCGCGCGCAGCGCGGCGGTCGAGCTCGGCGGCGAGCAACAGCCCGAGCGCGCGACCAAGCATGCGTGCACCATTGAACTTGAGCGCGTGCAGTTGCCGGTAGAGCGGCGGTGCATACACGTACGGAGCGACGAGCGCGTCGATGTGCCATGGGTTTCTGGTCCGCGGGCAGCGGCCGACCGGGAATGCCAAGCCGCACTTGCGGCAGGGCGTCGCAATGCGCACAAAATCTTGCGCGCAGCGTGCGCAGAACCCGCGCGCGGTGTGGCCGCGGCAGCGCGGGCAACGCTCGGGGAAGAGAGCTCGCAACCAGTCGCCGTAAACCGTCATGGCCCGCTCCGGTTGACAGTGGGTCGAGCGCTTTCGATACTGCCATGATGTTCGAGCGTTACCTCAAGGAGCGACACGCGAATGTCGGCACGGTCTGACGAAATAGGCTTGGGCGGCCTCAAGATCACGGGGGAACCGCGCCGCGACTGGCAGGTCGGCGACGTCGCCGCGTTGTTCGACTTGCCGTTCAACGATCTCTTGTATGCCGCGCAGTGGGTCCACCGCCGCCACTTCGAGCCCAATACCGTGCAGGTATCGACGCTCATGTCGATCAAGACGGGACGCTGTCCCGAGGATTGCGCCTACTGTCCGCAGAGCATCCGTTTCGATACGGGTTTAGCGGCGCACGACCTCATGGCCGTTGGCGAAGTGCGGCAGGCCGCTACGCGGGCGCGCGCCGCCGGAGCGACGCGATTCTGCATGGGCGCGGCCTACCGCGGCCCGAAAGACAAGGACCTCGAGCCGATCCTCGCGATGATCAAGGAAGTCAAAGAGCTCGGCATGGAAGCCTGCGTGACGCTCGGGCTGCTCAAGGACGGTCAAGCCGAGAAGCTCGCGGCGGCCGGGCTCGATTTCTATAACCACAATCTCGATACCTCCGCGGCCTTCTATCCGCAAATCATCACGACGCGAACCTATGCCGACCGGCTCGACACGTTGCGCCGCGTGCGCGGTGCAGGCATCAAAGTCTGCTGCGGAGGCATCCTGGGACTCGGCGAGACACGCGCCGATCGCGTCGAGTTCCTGCAGACGCTCGCGACACTCGACATACACCCCGAGAGCGTACCTATCAATCGGCTCGTGCGAGTTCCCGGCACGCCCCTCGAGCACGTCGCGAATATCGACGCATTCGAATTCGTACGTACGATCGCTGTGGCGCGAATCTTGATGCCGCGGTCGCAGTTGCGCCTGTCCGCGGGGCGCACGGAGTTCAGCGACGAGTTGCAGGCGTTGTGCTTCTTGGCCGGGGCCAATTCCATTTTTTACGGCGACAAGCTCCTCACGACCGATAACCCAAGCCGGAACGAGGACGCGGCCTTGTTCGCACGGCTCGGCCTCAAGCCAGAGGCTTCGAGCGCGCAGCCGAAGGCTTGAGCCACCCGCGCAATCTTGGCCCGGGCAGGCCGCTGCAAGCGGCGCACCTCGCACTGCCCGGCAAGCGCGCAAGTCGCGCCGCGTTTGAGCGCGCCTCGGCAACTTTCGCCGCCGCATGCGTCGTGCATGAATGGGCGCGTGAGCGCCTGCTCGATCGACTCGAGCTCGTGCGGATGGGACCCGGCACGATCGTCGATCTCGGCTGCGCGACCGGAACCGGCGCCGCGGCGCTCGCGCGCCGCTTCCCGACCACACGCGTCGTAGCCCTCGATGCGAGCTTCTCGATGCTCAGAACCGCGCGCCGCACACTCGCCGATTGCGGCTCGACCTCGGTGGCGGCCGGTGACGCGGAGCAGTTGCCGTTCCCATCCACGAGCGTGGCGCTCCTGTTCGCGAATCTCTTGCTGCCGTGGTGCCGGCCCGAAGCCGTGTTTCGCGAAGCGGCCCGCGTGCTTGGACCGGGCGGGCTCTGTATGTTCGCGACGCTCGGCCCCGACACGCTCAAAGAAGTGCGCGGCGCATGGGCTCGCGTCGACGACCGGATCCACGTGCACGGCGCGTTCGACATGCACGACTTGGGCGACTTGGCAGGCGCGGCCGGTCTGCAGGAGCCGGTCCTCGACGTGGAACGAATTGCCTTGAGCTATGCGGACGTACGGGATTTGGTGCGCGATTTGCGCGCCTGCGGCGCCGTGAACACGGCTCTCGGGCGCCGGACCTCGCTGACGGGCTCGTCGCGGTGGCGCGGGTTCGTGCAGGCGCTCGAGGCGAACAAGCAAGGCGGGCGCTTCGAGGTCACTGTGGAGCTCATCTTCGGTCAGGCCTGGGGCGGACGACCGGCGGAGCATCGCCACGCGGCGCACGAGGATGAGATCGTCGTGCCTTTGAATCGTGTCGGGCACCGGGAGCGCTCAGGGAATGAGGGACACGGGCGGCGCGCGAACTCTGTTAGACTTTTGCGGGCGGGCGAGCCAAATCCCGCTCCCCTGCTCAAGGTCACATAGTTGAATGAAGAAGTTATTCGGCCTCTGCGGCGTTGCCGTGCTCGTGGTTGGCTGGGCCTGGTTCGCTCCGGCATGGGCGGACCTTACGCTCAACATGCCGGAAGGCGTCACGACCGGCAGTCGCGATATCTACGGCGTGCACATGCTGATTCTCTGGTGGTGCGTCGCCATCGCCGCTCTCGTGTACGCGGCGATGGTGTATGCGATCGTCCGGTTTCGGAAATCCTCCAACGAGAAGCCTGCAAAGTTCACCCACAACACGACCGCTGAGGTCGTTTGGACTGTCATTCCGGCGATCATCTTGATCGGCATGGCGGTTCCCGCCGCCGAGACGCTCATCCGACTCGAGGACACGCGCAACTCCGATCTCACGATCAAAGTGACGGGCTACCAATGGCAATGGCACTACGACTATATCGATCACGGCGTTGCCTTCTATAGCCGGCTCGCGAGCGCAAGCAATGCGGCGCGGCAACCGGGCTCGGGAGTCGATCCGTTTACGGTCGAGAACTATTTGCTCGAAGTGACCGAGGATGTCGTCGTCCCCGTGAATGCCAAAGTGCGTCTGCTGATCACAGCTGCGGACGTAGTGCATTCCTGGTGGGTGCCGGATCTCGGCGTCAAGAAGGATGCGATCCCGGGCTTTATCAACGAGACCTGGTTCGAACCGTTGCAAGAAGGCGTGTTCCGCGGCCAGTGCGCCGAGCTGTGCGGGATGGACCACGGTTTCATGCCGATCGTCGTCAGGGTCGTCGGCGAGGGCGAGTACGAGATGTGGCTCGCCGCAAGGCAGCCGCAGCCTTCCGCAGGTGGAAACTGAGTTGGCCACGGATCGGCGATGAGGAGATGAGCGCATGAGCGATACCACAGTCGACGTGTACGGCCATCGCGAGGCGAAAAGCGGCTTGGCGTGGATCATGCGCTGGATCACGACGACCAACCATAAGGACATCGGCACGCTCTACTTGCTGTTCAGCCTCACGATGTTCTTCGTCGGCGGCGCCATGGCGCTCGTCATTCGCGCGGAGCTGTTCCAGCCGGGGCTGCAATTCGTCAACCCGCACTTCTTCAATCAGATGACGACGGCGCACGCGCTCGTCATGGTATTCGGCATGATCATGCCGGCGTTCGCGGGCTTTGCGAATTGGATGATCCCGATGATGATCGGCGCGCCCGATATGGCGTTGCCGCGGCTCAACAACTGGTCGTTCTGGCTTTTGCCATTCGCGGCGACGCTGCTCGTCATGACTCTGTTTCTACCGGGCGGCGGGCCGGCCGCGGGATGGACGCTGTATCCGCCGCTCGTGCTCCAGACCGGACAAGCGTTTCCGTTCGTGATCTTTGCGGTGCATTTATTGGGCATCTCGTCGATTCTCGCCGCGATCAACATCATCGTTACGATCATGAATTTGCGCGCCCCGGGCATGAGCCTGCTCAAGATGCCGATGTTCGCTTGGACGTGGCTCATTACGGCCTACTTGCTGTTGCTCGCAATGCCGGTGCTCGCCGGCGGCGTCACGATGTTGCTGACCGACCAATTTTTCGGCACGAGCTTCTTCGCGGCGGGCGGCGGCGGCGATCCCGTGCTCTATCAGCACATTTTCTGGTTCTTCGGACACCCGGAGGTGTACATCATCATCCTGCCGGCTTTCGGCATCATCTCCGAGGTCATTCCCACGTTCGCACGCAAGCCGTTGTTCGGCTACGCGGCGATGGTGTACGCGACCGCGAGCATCGCGTTCCTGTCGCTGATCGTTTGGGCTCACCACATGTTCACGGTCGGCATGCCGCTCGGCGGCCAGTTGTTTTTCATGCTCACGACGATGATCATCGCGGTGCCGACCGGCGTGAAGATCTTCAACTGGACGGCGACGCTATGGAAAGGATCCTTGACGTTCGAGACGCCGATGCTGTTTGCGCTCGCGTTCCTGTTCTTGTTCACGCTCGGCGGGTTCTCCGGGCTCATGCTCGCGATCGTTCCCGCTGATATCCAATATCACGACAGCTATTTCGTCGTCGCCCATTTCCACTACGTGCTCGTGCCGGGCGCGCTGTTCGGCGCGTTCGCGGGCGCCTACTACTGGCTGCCGAAAATGACGGGACATCGCTACGACGAGAGGCTCGGCAAGCTGCACTTCTGGGCGACGGCGATCTTCGTCAATGTGACGTTTTTCCCGCAGCATTTTCTGGGACTCGCCGGCATGCCGCGGCGGATTCCCGATTACGCCACGCAGTTCGCCGATTTCAACATGGTGTCGAGCATCGGAGCGTGGGGCATGGGTCTCGCGCAGCTCGTGTTCGTTTGGGTCGTCCTCAAGTGCATCCGCGGCGGCGAAAAGGCCACGAGCCAGGTTTGGGACAACCCCAAGGGGCTCGAATGGACCGTGCCTTCGCCGGCGCCGTATCACACGTTCGAAGTGCCGCCGGTGGTCAAATGAACGGTCGCTTGCAGGACGGCAGTGCTCGCCGCAATCGTGCAAGTCGCAGCGCGTGGCTCTTGGCCGCGGCGGCCGCCGGCATCTATGTAGCCGTGATCCTTTGGCACGTTTCGGGGAGCGCCGCTTAAGGTGCGCTCAAGAGTCATGCGCCATCGCGAATTGACCATAAAGCTCGCGGCCATGGCGGCCGGCATGTTTTTTTTCGGTTTCGCGCTCGTCCCTTTGTACGACGTTTTTTGCGATCTCACGGGATTCGGGGGTAGAACTGCGCCGACGGCCGCGAACGTCGAAGAGAAAGTCGACGCCGCACGCACCGTGCGAGTCGAGTTCGTCGCATCGCTCGGCCCCACCGCGCCGTTCGAGTTCCGCCCAAACGTGAGCTCGATGGAGGTTCATCCGGGGCAAATCGTGGCAACGAGCTTCCATGCGCGCAACTTGACGGCTCGGCACGCCACGGCGCAGGCCGTGCCGAGCATCGCACCGGGGCTAGCGGCTCAGCACTTCAAGAAGATCGAGTGCTTTTGCTTCACGGAGCAGGTGTTCGGGCCCGGCGAAGGACGGGAGATGGACGTGCGGTTCCTCATCGATCCGAGCTTGCCGGCGCACTTCGATACCGTGACGCTCTCTTATACTTTCTACGCAGCAGCGAAATAGAGCTGCGACGCCGCGAGACGAGAATGCAGCACGCCCAAGACCGCTACTACGTCCCCCACGAAACGCGCTGGCCGATCATGGGCTCGATCGGGCTCTTTCTGCTCACGCTCGGCACGGGGCTCAAGCTCAACGAGGTCGCCGCGGGCACGGTCGTCGCCGTTCTCGGCGCGATCGCCGTGACGGTCATGCTGTTCGGCTGGTTCTCGACCGTCATCGCGGAAAGTGAGCAGGGAGTCCACAACGCGCAGGTCGACGCCTCGTTTCGTTGGGGCATGAGCTGGTTCATTTTCTCGGAAGTCGTGTTTTTCGCGGTGTTCTTCGGAACGTTGTTTTATGCGCGCCAGCTCGTGGTGCCGTGGCTCGCCGGTGAGGGCGACAATTTCTTCACGCACTTGCTGCTTTGGCCGGACTTCGAAAACCGCTGGCCGTCGGCGGGACCGAACTTGAGTCGCGAAGAGTTCGAGTCGATGGCCGCCTGGGGCGTTCCGGCTTTGAACACGGCAATTCTGCTCTCGAGCGGCGTCACGATCACGATCGCGCATCACATGCTGCGCGCGGGACGGCGCCGCTCGCTCGCAGTATGGTTGGCGCTGACGTGGTTGCTCGGCAGCGCGTTTCTCGCCTTTCAGGCCGAGGAGTACGTGCACGCCTATGCGGATCTCAACTTGCGGCTCGACACCGGTATCTACGGCGCGACGTTTTTCATGTTGACGGGGTTTCACGGGCTCCACGTGACGCTCGGCACGATCATGCTCATCGTCGTGTGGCTTCGTGTGCTACGCGGCCATTTCACGCCGGAGCGCCATTTTGCTTTCGAAGCAGTCGCCTGGTACTGGCATTTCGTCGACTTCGTCTGGCTCGGACTATTCATCTTCGTATACTGGCTGTGACGAATCAGCCGCCGAGACCGTGCGGCTCTATCCAGCCAACGGCCCAGGCGATCAACAGGAAGACGAACAGCGCCACCGACAGCGCGATCCGAACCGTGAGCGCATCCACGGTGCGATTCGCGGTCGACCCGCGTCGCGACAGGAATTTGAGCGCCACACCGAGGCTCGCGATGATGGCGACCAATATGAGTATGATGAGCATGCGCATGGTCGAGTCCTCGCCGCGCGAGTCGTAAGTTTAGCGCGTGGCGAGACGGCGGCGTTGCACATGAAAGCTGTGATTCTCGTGGTGGCTGCCGCTCTGCTCGTCGCCGCCTTCGGCGTGCTCGGGCAATGGCAGTTGCGGCGCGCGGCGGTCGAGGACGCACTCGGCCGGCAGTTCCTCGAAAGCGCGGCGCTTCCCGCCCTCGACGTCCTGCCCGATGCGAGCGTCATCATGGACGTGCGCTACCGGCGCGTGATGCTCGACGGCCGCTACGTGCCTCGAGTACAAGTGCTGCTCGACAACATGACGCATGAGGGCGCCGTGGGATACCACGTTTTGACGCTTTTCGAGCCGTCGGCGGGAGGGCCGGCCGTGATTGTGAACCGCGGTTGGTTGCCGGCGTCGCCGGACCGCGCTCGTTTGCCCGTCGTCGACGTCGCCGGCAACGAGCGCTCGTTGCGCGGACGTATCGCCAGTCTGCCCGTGCCGGCGCTGCGGCTCGGCAACGATGCCGGAGCTCTGGAGGCGGGCCCGCTCAAAGTCATGACCTTCCCGCGAGCCGTAGATCTCGAGCGCGTCATAGGCCGACCGCTCGTTCCTTATCAGGTTCTGCTCGACCCGGCAGAGGCCGACGGCTACGTGCGCGCCTGGCGCCCGCCCGGAGAGCGCGCGGACCGGAATCGCGCTTATGCGGCGCAATGGCTCCTGCTGGCTACGGCGACCGCGCTCGGTGCATTGGGGCTTGCCGTCAGAGACGCGCTGCGGCGGCGGAAAGGCGCATGAAGCGCGGTTGGCCGCGCGACATCGCGTTGATCGCGCTGATCACTCTCGGACCGTTGGCGTTTGCGTTCATCGTCTATTTCGGCCCGCTCGAAATGCGCGAGGTTCCCGAGCTCGAGAATCCCGACCGGGAGCTCCTGGCGGTGCCGCAGCCGTTGCCTGAGATCGCGCTCAGGACGCCCGGCGGAGGGCAGACGGCATCCGACTGGGCGCGGTACCGGTGGTCTTTGATCTATGCAAAAATGACGCCCTGCGAGGGTCGGTGCACGGAGTCTCTCGTACGCCTGACCCAGGTCTACCTCGCGTTGGGTCGCGACCGTCTTCGAGCGCAACGCGTGTTTCTGACCGCGGACGCCGACTTCCGCATGACCGGGGACCCCGAGCTGCTCGTGGGTTACCTGAACGACGATCGAGAAGCCGAGCTCATCCGAGCGCTAGGACGGGACCGCCTCGAGCAAGGACGCTTTTTCATCGTCGATCCGCTCGGTAATCTCGTGATGAGCTACCCGCCCGAGGCCGACCAGGGGCGACTCTTGAAGGATCTCGAGCGCCTGCTGAACGTCTCCAGGATTGGCTGATGCAAAGGACTTTCTTGTGGATCGCACGCGTCGCCACGTTGCTCGCGCTTGCGGTCGTCACGATCGGTGCATGGGTGCGGCTGACCGACGCCGGTCTCGGCTGTCCCGATTGGCCGGGCTGTTACGGCCGGCTCGTCGTCTCGGCGGGCATCGCGAGCGATCCCGATACGGCGGCGCTCCGCGACACGCGCCCGCTCGATACCGGCAAGGCTTGGCGCGAGATGATTCACCGGTATCTCGCGAGCACTCTGGGCTTGTTGTGCGTGGCGCTCGCCGCGATCGGGCTCAAGAATCGCGCCGCACCCGCTCAAGCGTGGCGTGTGCCTCTCGTTTTGGTCGCGCTGGTCATCTTGCAGGGACTGCTCGGCATGTGGACGGTGACGTTGCTGCTCAAGCCCGTCGTCGTCGTCGCGCACCTGCTCGGCGGCTTCAGCACGCTCGCGCTCTTGTTTTGGTTGGGTGACGTGCGCACCGCGCCGTTGCTCGTGGGCGGCAAGCTGCGCGCGCTCGGCGTCGCCGCACTCGCGGCGCTCGTGCTGCAGATTGCGCTCGGCGGTTGGACGAGCTCCAACTATGCCGCACTCGCGTGCCCGGATTTCCCGACCTGCCAAACCCAATGGTGGCCCGCGCTTGCGGATTTCGACGAGGCTTTCGTGCTGTGGCGCGGAATCGGAGTCGATTATGAAGGCGGCGTGCTCGACCATCCGGCGCGCGTCGCCATTCACTTCACGCATCGGCTCGGCGCGCTGCTCGCGACGCTCGCCGTCGGGCTGTTCGGCGCCATGCTGTTCCGCCGTACGAGCGCGCGTGTCGACGGCGCTGCCGTTCTCGCTGCGCTCGTTTGCCAGCTCGGGCTCGGCATCGGCATCGTCCTGCTCGGAGTACCCTTGTGGGCGGCGGTTGCGCACAATGGGGCCGCCGCCATCCTACTGCTGACCGTGATCAATGCTCACCGAAGAATTTGGTAACGCTCGGGGCTCACCGGCCGCAAGCTGGCGAGACTACTACACGCTGACGAAGCCGCGCGTGGTGCAGCTGCTCGTATTCACCGCGATCGTCGGCATGTTTCTCGCAACTCCGGGCATGGTTCCGTGGGAAACGCTGATTTTCGCGAGCATCGGGATCGGCTTGGCGGCCGCGTCCGGCGCCGCAATCAACCACGTTCTCGACCAACGGGTCGACGCCGAGATGTCGCGCACGCGCGACCGTCCGCTGCCCGCGGGCCGGATCACGGAGCGCGACGCGCTCGCATTTGCGATCGGGCTGGGGCTCTCGGGCCTGGGCGTGCTCGCGATCTTCGTCAATGCGTTGACGGCTGCGCTGACGTTCGTGTCGTTGATCGGCTACGCAGTGATCTACACCGTTTATCTCAAGAGAGCGACGCCGCAAAACATCGTGATCGGCGGCGCTGCCGGCGCGGCGCCGCCCGTGCTCGGCTGGACGGCCGTGCAGGACGAGGTGAGCGGTTACGCATTGCTCCTGTTCCTGATTGTTTTCACGTGGACACCGCCGCATTTTTGGGCGCTCGCGGTCGCGCGCAAGAGCGACTACGAGAAAGCCGAGATACCCATGCTGCCCGTCACGCACGGCGAAGCGTTGACCAAGTCTTTCATCGTCTATTACACGCTTTTGCTTTTCATCGTCACTCTGCTGCCGTACTTGACGGGCATGAGCGGCATGCTCTACTTGCTCGGCGCCGTTTTCCTCGGCGCGGGGTTTCTAGGTTATGCGTTGCGCTTGAAGCTCGCCGGCGACGGCCGAATGGCGATGCAGACGTTCTCCTATTCAATCGGCTATTTGATGGCGTTGTTTCTCTTCCTGCTCGTCGATCACTACATTCCGGCCGTTTGGCCTTAACTGCGACATCGCTCGCGGATCGCTTAAGCCGTCGATGGACGTCACCGATATCATCGATCCCTTGAACGACGCGCAACGCGCGGCCGTAACGGCAGGACAGACGCCGACGCTCGTGCTCGCCGGCGCCGGCAGCGGCAAGACCAGAGTGCTCGTGCATCGCGTCGCCTGGCTCGTCCGCGTCGAGGGATTCGCGCCTCAACAGATCCTGGCCGTGACGTTCACGAACAAGGCGGCCGCGGAAATGCGCCAGCGCATCGAGGCCTTGCTCGCCTACCCCACCGAGCACCTTTGGATCGGCACGTTCCACGGCCTCGCGCACCGCCTGCTCAGGATTCATTGGCGCGAAGCGTGGTTGAGCGAGGGGTTCCAGATCATGGACTCCGAGGACCAGCTCCGAACCATCCGCCGCATGCTCAAGGCGCTCGACGTCGACGAAGGCGAATGGGGGCCGAAGGAGATCCAGTGGTTCATCAATGCGCAGAAAGATGAGGGGCTGCGTCCTGCCGATCTCGCCGACGAGGGGAATAGCGGTCGGCGACGCATGATCGACTTCTATGCGCGCTACGAGAAGATCTGCGCCGACTCTTCGCTGGTCGACTTCGGCGAGTTGTTGCTGCGCTCGCTCGAGTTGTTGCAGCGGAATGAGGACCTGTTGCGCCACTACCGTAGCCGCTTCAAGCACCTGCTGGTCGATGAGTTCCAGGACACGAACGCGATTCAGTATCGCTGGCTCAGGCTGCTCGCCGGCAGCACGGGAATCCCTTTCATCGTCGGCGACGACGATCAATCCATCTATCGCTGGCGGGGAGCGCGCGTCGAGAATCTATTCGCCTTCGAGAAGGACTTCCCCACGGCCCAAGTCATCAGGCTCGAACAGAACTATCGCTCGACGGCGACCATACTCGCCGCCGCCAATGCCGTCATCGCCAACAATGCCACGCGTCTCGGCAAGAGCCTCTGGACCGACGGCGAGGACGGCGAGCGCATCAAGTTGTACGCGGCCTTCAACGAGCGTGATGAAGCCGAGTTCGTCATCAACCGCATCCAGGACTATGTGCTCGAGGGTCGTCGACGCAGCGACGCCGCCATCCTCTATCGGTCGAACGCGCAGTCGCGGGTCTTCGAGGAAGCGTTACTCGCGGCCGGCGTGCCCTATCGTGTTTACGGGGGTTTAAGATTTTTCGAGCGCGCCGAAATCAAGGACGCCCTGGCCTACTTGCGGTTGATCGCGAACCGCGACGACGACCCGTCGTTCGAGCGCGTGGTCAACACGCCCACGCGCGGCATCGGCGCGCGGACGGTCGACGTCGTGCGCACGCATGCGCGCGACGCCGGCATCAGCATGTGGCGCGCCGCCGCCGCGGTCATCGCGGAGCAGCGCTTGCCGAGCCGGGCGAGCCAGGCGCTGTGGGCGTTCTTGAAGCTCATCGACGAGCTCGATGGGCAGACGCGCTCGATGGCTCTGCACGAGCAGGTCGCGCGCGTCATCGAGGGCAGCGGTCTGATCGCCCATTATGAGAAGGACGGCATGGTGGGCGCTGAAACTCGCATCGAGAACCTCGAGGAGCTCGTAAGCGCGGCGCGCGATTCGTTCTCGACGCCCGACACGGAGCTGCCGCCGCTGCTCGATTTTCTTTCTTATGCAGTGCTCGAATCCGGCGAAGCGCAAGCCGGCGCCCATGAGGACAGCGTACAGCTCATGACGATGCATTCGGCCAAGGGCCTCGAGTTTCCGCTGCTTTTCATGTGCGGGCTCGAGGACGGCTTGTTTCCCCACCAGCGCTCGTTGCATGACGCCGATGCCCTCGAGGAAGAGCGGCGGCTTTGCTACGTCGGCATCACACGCGCGCGTGAGCAACTGTACCTGAGCTATGCGGAACAACGGCGCATGCACGGCGTCGACAGTTTCGCGACGCCTTCCCGCTTCATCAGGGAAATACCCGCGGAATTGCTTGAAGAGGTGCGCCCCACGCTCGCGGTCTCGCGGCCGATCTACCGGCGCGCGGCCGTCGAGCGCAACGCGGGTCCGGGCAGCGTGCGTCTCGGCCAGCGTGTCCGCCATCGCAAATTCGGAGAGGGCATCGTGTTGAACAGCGAAGGCAGCGGCGCGCACGCGCGCGTACAGGTCAACTTCGAGCACGTCGGCACCAAATGGCTCGTCGTCGCGTATGCAAACCTGGAACTGATGTAGACTGAGCGCGCAATCCGGTCACTGCGAGCAATGAACATACTCATCTTGGGCGCCGGGCAGGTCGGGAGCACGGCAGCCTACAACCTGGCTCGCGAAGAGGCCAATGCCGTCACGATCGTGGACCAGAACGCTGCGGTGCTCCGCGAGCTTCAGGATCGACTCGACGTGCGCACCGTCGTTGGCAATGCAGCGTATCCCGAAGTGCTCGAGCGAGCCGGCGCGAAAGATGCCGACATGGTAATCGCGCTGACCAACAGCGACGAGACCAACATGATCGCGTGCCAAATGGTGCATACGCTGTTTCGCACGCCGACGAAGATTGCACGCATACGCGCCGCCGCCTTTGCGAATCGGCCGGAGCTCTTCGGCACCGGCGTCCTGCCGGTCGACGTGGCGATCAGCCCCGAGGCGCTCGTGACCCAATACATCGAGGATCTCATTCGTTTTCCGGGCGCGTTGCAAGTGCTCGAATTCGCCGCCGGCCGGGTTCGGCTGGTTGCCACGCGGGCACACCGCGGCGGCGCGCTGATCGGCCATCCACTCAAGGAGCTGCCCCGTCACATTCCCACCGTCGAGTGCCGGGTCGTCGCCATTTATCGCGGGGGGCGAGGGATCATTCCCGACGGCGACACCCTGGTCGAGGAAGGCGACGAAGTGTTCTTCATCGCTGCACGCAAGGATGTACGGACCGTCTTGCGCGAAATGCGCAAGCTCGACGATCCCGTGCGCCGTGTAGTGATCGCCGGAGGCGGCAACATCGGGCTGCGTCTCGCGCGCGCTCTGGAGTCGACGAACCAAGTCAAGCTCATCGAGCGCAGCCGGGAACGCGCGCGAGAGATTTCCGAACAACTCAATCGCACCATCGTCTTGCACGGCGACGCCGCCGATGAAGAGCTGTTGCTCGAGGAAAACATCGATACTGCGGACGTTTTCGTCGCTGTGACGAATGCCGAGGAGGCCAACATTCTCTCGGCAATGCTCGCGAAACGCCTCGGCGCGCACAAAGTGCTCGCGCTCATCAACAAGCCGGCCTATGCCGAGCTCGTCGAGACCGGGACGATCGACATCGCAATCTCTCCGCAGCAAATCACGCTCGGTACGCTGCTGGCACACGTGCGGCGCGGTGACGTCGTGAAGGTGCACTCGTTGCGGCGCGGCGCCGCCGAAGCCATCGAGGCCGTTGCGCACGGCAGCGCGCGCGGGTCGCGCGTCGTCGGCCGCGCGATCGACGAGATCAGACTGCCGCGCGGCGCGGCGATCAATGCCGTCGTGCGCGGCGATGAAGTCTTGATGGCTCACCACGATACGGTGATCGAGGCGGAGGACCATGTCATTTTATTCGTGACGGACCGGCGCCAAATCGACGAAGTCGAGCGGCTGTTCGAAGTCGGTGCCCCGTTGGTCTAACGCGCGGCTGACATGGATATGACGGCGAATCTCGAAGCGATGCTCGAGCGCGGCAACGACGGTGCCATGCTGCGGTTCACGCTCGCCTCGCGATATTTCGAGCGCGGCGAGCTCGAGCGCGCTTTGGTGCACGCGGAGGTTGCCGTGAAGCTCGACGCTGACTATTCTGCGGCCTGGCGACTGTTGGGCAAGATCCAGGAGGCCGGCGGGTCGCGGGAGCAGGCCATTGAGAGCTTCAGGCGCGGCATTGCCGTCGCCGAGCAGCGCGGCGACCGGCAGGCGGCCAAGGAGATGAAGGTTTTCTTGCGGCGCCTCGAGGCTGCTTCGAAATAACCACAACAACAAGGCGGCGAGAGGAAGGCATGCGGTCTCTGAGTGAAGCGCTGAAGCGCGCGAGCGAGGTGACGGGGCGCTTGCTCGCGTGGCTCATGGTCCCGATGGTCCTCGGCACGTTCCTCATCGTCATCTTGCGCTACGTGCTCGACTTGGGCTGGATTTGGATGCAAGAGGGCACGGTGTGGGTGCACGCCGCCGTTTTCATGGTGGCGGCGGCTTACACGCTCAAGCGCAACGAGCACGTGCGCGTCGATGTCCTGTATCGCGGCATGAGCGCGCGGCGCAAAGCTTGCGTGGATTTGGCCGGGACCGTGTTGTTTCTGATCCCCGTCGCCGTGTTCCTCATCGTCACGAGTTGGGACTACGTCGCCGTATCGTGGCAGATCCGCGAAGGCTCGCGTGAGGCCGGGGGGTTGCCTTATCCGTCCGTGTCGATTCTCAAGAGCTTGATTCCATTCACAGCCGCGCTCCTGATTCTGCAGGGGATCGCGAACGTCATCGACAACGTCCTGACGCTTGCAGCGGGTCCATCGAACGATGGCGCCGACAAGCGAACGGCGGCCGGAGTCTGAGCATGGAGTGGGTCGGCTTGCTCATGTTCGCCGTGATCATCGTCGTGCTTCTGGCCGGCTATCCGGTCGCTTTCACGCTCGGCGGCGTGGCGCTCATTTTTGCATTCGTAGGCACGGTCGCGGGGGGATTCGACACGTCGTTTCTCGGCTCGATGCCGAACCGCGTGTTCGGCATCATGAGCAACGAGACCTTGCTCGCGGTGCCGCTGTTCGTATTCATGGGCATCACGTTGGAGCGCGCGCGCATCGCGGAAGGCCTGCTCGACAACTTGAGCGCGCTGTTCGGCGGCATCAGGGGCGGCTTGGGAATTTCCGTCACCGTCGTCGGCATGCTGCTCGCCGCGAGCACGGGGATCGTGGGCGCAACGGTTGTCACGATGGGTCTTTTATCGTTGCCGACGATGCTGCGCCGCGGCTACAGTCCGCGCATCGCGAGCGGCACCATTTGTGCGGCCGGGACGCTGGGCCAGATCATCCCGCCGTCGATCGTGCTCGTGCTGCTCGCCGATGTGCTGTCCTCGGCTTACAGTCAGGCGCAACTTTCTCAGGGCAACTTCTCGCCCGACACCGTGTCGGTCGGCAATTTGTTCGCCGGGGCGTTGATTCCGGGGCTCATGCTCGTCGCCTTGTACATCCTCTACTTGGTCGCCGTGGCATTTTTTCGGCCCAAGATGATGCCGCCCTACGAGAGCGACGAGCGCCCGACGCTGACAGGCCTTGTCCTTGCCCTGGTGCCGCCGCTCGGCTTGATTCTGGCGGTTCTGGGATCGATCATCGCGGGGCTCGCCACGCCGACCGAGGCCGCCGGAGTCGGAGCCGTCGGAGCCGTGCTGCTCGCGGTCATCAAACGACAGCTCTCCTACGCGCGGCTGCGCGAGATCATGGAGAGCACCATTCGCGTCAGCAGCATGGTTTTCCTGATTTTGATCGGCGCGTCGCTGTTCTCGCTCGTGTTCCGGGGCTTCGGCGCCGATCATCTCGTGCAGGAGTGGCTGACGAGCCTTCCCGGCGGCAAGGTCGGTGCGCTGCTGATCGTGATGCTGCTCATGTTCTTGCTCGGCTTCGTGATCGATTTCATCGAGATCACGTTCGTCGTCGTGCCGATCGTCGGACCGATCTTGCTCGCAATGGGCGTCGATCCGGTCTGGCTCGGCGTCATGATGGGCCTGAATCTGCAGACGTCGTTCCTGACGCCGCCGTTCGGTTTCGCTCTGTTCTACCTGAGGGGCGTCGCGCCGGCGACGCTCGCGACCGGCGATATTTACCGCGGCGTCATGCCGTTCGTGCTGCTACAGGCCGTAGCACTGCTGCTCGTCGCGCTCGTGCCCGAGCTCGCCACGTGGCTGCCGGA
>DATCIQ010000115.1:0-2584 GCA_036507635.1 Gammaproteobacteria bacterium | reverse complement strand
TCGTGGACGATCACGTGACGGTCGTATTCCTCGGTATCGACGTTCTCGGCGCCGAGCAGAAAGATGCCGAATCCGGGTGCGAAAAAGCTCGTCCCGATCTCGCCGGTCATCGGATCGGGAATCCCGTCGGCCGGAAGCGCGGGCCGGTTCTCGGTGCTCCAGTAAAGATTCAACGCAGGGAAGCTCACCGCCGGATCGACGGTCAGCAGGAGGGTTATCGCTTCGTATACGGTGTCGAGGATCGCGAACGGCGCCGCGGCGCGCTCGCTCGTATAGCTCGCGCCGCCCCAACCGGACGGTGCATGCAGATTGCGGGTGCTCGCCGCCGTCCCCGTGCTCGACTCGGGGCCGTCGAGCGCGTAGAGCGCGTCGCTGTTGGTATTGTCGAGAACGCGGAAGTCCCGGCTAGGCGCACCCGTTTGCTGCATTTGCGCCTTGACGCGCACGAATACGGACCGATTCTGGGGTACGGTGACCGAATAGGAGCCGGTCGGACTGGTTTTGGTCGTCGTGAGCACGGCGCCGCCGGAGACGATCTCGACGGTCGCACCGCGCACGGGACGCGCTTGCGTTTGACCGTAGTCGAGGCCGTTGCCCATCGGCACGAAATCGAACGTCACGGTGCCGCTCAGGGTGACGTCCGCCGGCGTACCGCCACCGCCACCGCCTCCGCCGCCACAACCGCTCGCGAGCAGCCCTAAGGCCGCCGCAGCGAGCCACTGCCCGCCGAATCTGACCACGTTACCGATTACTCCCACGCCATCGGAACCCACGCATAGTAGCCCGGGGAAAGGTCCAGAAAATAGGCACTGGGTCTCCTGTAGAGGTGGGAGCGGAATCGCGGCCGGAGACCGCTCCTACCGTGGGAGCGGCGTCTCACCGCGATTCTTGCTCTTGTAGGAGCGAGCTTCGCTCGCGATCTTGACGAAGAATCGCGAGCAAAGCTCGCTCCCACGGAAGAAATTGAAGGTCGCCCACATGTCGCAAACTGCGAACCGTCTCCCGGTCGGGAAATGGGGAACTGCTACACTCGGTCGGCCGAATTATGTCGAAAGGATCGCGGAAGGAATCGCAAGAGAGGATGGCGGATAAAGCGATACTCGTGACGGGCGGAGCCGGTTACATCGGCTCCCATGTCGTTCGCCAGCTCGGCGAAGCGCAAGAGCGCGTCGTCGTCCTCGACGATCTTTCGACGGGTTTCCGGGAAGCCGTGCTCTACGGCGACCTCGTCGTCGGCAATACCGGGGATGCCGCGTGTCTCGAAGTCCTATTCGCGCGCTACGACATCGATACGGTCATGCATTTCGCGGCGCATACGATCGTTCCCGAATCCGTCGCCGACCCCCTCAAGTATTATCGGAACAACACGGCCGCGAGCCGTACCTTGCTCGAATGGTCGCTCAAGGCCGGGGTTCGGTGCTTCGTGTTTTCCTCGACGGCGGCGGTCTACGGCCTGCCGCCGAGCGGTATTGCATCCGAGACGAGCCCGACCGCACCGATCAACCCTTACGGGCAATCCAAGCTCATGACGGAGATCATGTTGCGCGACGTCGCAGCCGTGAATCCGCTCAACTACGTCGCATTACGATACTTTAACGTGGCGGGTGCCGATCCAGGCGGCAGAATCGGCCAATCGACCGCCAAGGCCACACTGTTGACGAAGGTGGCGTGCGAGGCCGCCGTCGGCAAGCGGCCGCACGTGACCATTTTCGGCACCGACTACGAAACCCGCGACGGGACGGGCGTGAGGGACTATATTCATGTCGAGGATCTCGCCGGCGCACACCTCAAGGCGCTCGAATACCTGCGTGCGGGCGGCGAATCCACGACGCTCAACTGCGGCTATGGCCACGGCTACACGGTGCGTGAAGTCATTTCCATGGTTGAACAGGTTGCAGGGCACAAGATCAGGCAGCAAGAGGCCGAGCGGCGAGCAGGCGATCCGCCGACGCTGATTGCAGAGGCCTCGAGAATCCGCTCAGTGCTCGGTTGGACACCGCGCTATGCCAATCTCGAGACGATCTGCGCCACCTCGCTGCGCTGGGAACAAAAGCTCGCCAACAGGAGCTCAATTTGAGAATCGGGCGGCCGCGCACATTATTGGGCCTCATCCTCATGGGATTGGGGCTCTTGACGCTGCCCCTGCTCGTCGGTGTCGGCAACGCCGCTCTCAAGCTCGGGCAACTCGCGGACGAGAGCGCGGCCGTGGTCAGCGCGAGCGTGACAGCGACGCTCCAGAATCAGCGCATCGCCCGCCTGCTCACCGACATGGAACGGAACGGGCTTCGGTATCTCGTAATTCTGGATCCCCAGACATTGACCTTCTACGAGACCGACAATACGTCGCTGCAAGAGGGTCTCGCCATTCTCGAAGGTTTGCCGAAAACGGACGCGATCGACACCGAAATCGAGATACTCAGGAAAACGTCCGCCGCGGTCATGGGCGCACTGCTCGGCGGGCCGTCGGCTCTCGCCGAGTCCCAAGTCACAGACGGGTTCCGTCGCATGAACAGCTCGTCCGGCACCATCGCCACGGGCATGAGCGTGCTCATCAGCGAGCGGCTCAACGCGCTCGACGAATCGA
>DATCIQ010000114.1:0-13242 GCA_036507635.1 Gammaproteobacteria bacterium | reverse complement strand
GCGATGTCACAGCCCGCGATGACGAGAGCGATCCCGATATAACCCCATCTATTCATGTCAATGTCTTACCTGTTCCTTGCGGCGATCTTCGGCAATCGCGCCATCGAGCAAGGAAATGATGCGCTCGGCATGGCCGGCAATGTCGGCTTCATGAGTGACGAGAATGATCGTATGCCCGGACGCATGCAGCTCGTCGAACAGCCCCATGATGTCGCGGCTCGTCGTCGAGTCGAGATTGCCGGTAGGCTCGTCCGCCAAGAGAATGCTCGGCTCGGTCACGAGGGCACGCGCGACGGCGACACGTTGCCGTTGCCCGCCGGACATCTCGTTCGGCCGGTGATTCATGCGCTCGCCCAGGCCCACGCGCTGCAAGGCATCTCTGGCGCGCGCGAGCCGCTCCTTGCGGCGCATGCCGGAATAGATGAGCGGCATTTCGACGTTGTGCAACGCATTCGTTCGCGGCAGCAGATTGAACGTTTGGAACACGAATCCGACTTCCTTGTTACGCACGCGCGCGAGCTCGCGTTCCTTCATCGCCGAGACGAGCTTGCCGTTGAGCCAATACTCGCCCTCGTCCGGCGTGTCGAGGCAACCGATCATGTTCATCAAGGTCGACTTTCCGGAGCCCGATGGGCCCATGATCGCCACGTACTCGCCGCGGCCGATGGACAAATCCACGCCGGAGAGCGCATGGATCGTCTCGTCGCCCATGCGATAGTGACGTTGGAGATTGTGCGTGCGAATGATCGCGTCCGTCGGCGTGTCGCTCATACCCTTTCCCGGCCCATTGGATTCCGGCCCGAGCGACTAGTTCGCAGGGGCCGAGCATTATCCCACCAATTGGCACGGGGCAGCCTTGCGGTTCCTCGCAGAACCACGTCTCTAAAGGTTTCTTGACTATGGCCGGGTGCGGCTCAAGCGCCGGTAGTACTCGGCGACGATGTCCTCGAACCCTTGTGCCGCCTGCGCCGGAGCCTCGGTACGGACCGCGGACGGCTCTGCGCCCTCAACCTGCCGCAACTTGAGCTCCAATTGCTCCGCGAGATTCACGAGCGCACGAAACTCGGCTTCGACAAGCTCGGGATTACCCGTGAGGCCGGCGCGCAAGGCATCCCCGAGCTCGCGCACGGCCTGCAATTCTTCGTCGCTCAAGCCTTCCGCACGCAACCGTCCACCGAGATTGATGAGATCGGTGCCGGCGATGTCGAGCCGCTCGCGTAACCGGTCGACGGCTTCGGGATCCTGCCAAATACCCGAGTTGCGCGGATCCCAGACGCGGTCGCGCGTCGGATCGTAAAAGCCGCCGCGCGCGCCGCCGAAACCGAAGCGATCGTCGGCGCCGCCGCCGAACGGCCCACCGGCCTGCTGGCCGCCCGGCGGTCGGCTTTGTCCCGGCTGGTTGCCGCCGGCCTGGCCTTGCTGGTTTTCCTGACCTTGACCTTGTTGGCCTTGCTGCCCTTGTTGGCCTTGCGCGCCTTCCGCCTCGGCTTGCGTCAACATCGCGAGTTGCCGGCGCAGCGACCGGATCTCCGCGACGAGCTCCGCATTCGGGTCGGGCTCGGTTTGCTCGCCGGCGACGGCTTCGCGTGTCGCGAGCGCGAGCGCCTCGTCCGTGGCCGCCTCGAGGTCGCGCAGCGCGGAAGTCGTCACGGCGTCGGTCGCTGCGACTTGCGCACCGGCACCTTGACGAATGCCTTCGGCCGCGTACCCGAGGCGCGCGATCGCTTGCGACTGCTGCAGCTCGGTGAGCGCCTCGTTGAGCTCCTCGCTCGCACCGGGCGTTTGATTCCTGAATTGCTGCGCGACGCGTTGTATGTCGCGCTCGAGCGTCTCGAGCCCTTGCTGCAAAGCGAACTTGCGATCGGCAAGCTCGATGGCCGTGCGGCGATCGAGCCCGCCGCGCAATCCACTACGATCGCGCGGATCGGCGCCGGCTTCCTGAAGCGCCTGCTGCAAGTCGCTCGCGGCCTGGCGCTGATTCGCGTAGAGCTCGCCCGCGCGGTCGGCGACGTCCGAAAAAGCTTCCGCGGCCGCAGCTTGACGCTGCGCCGTCATTTGCTCGAGCGCCTGTTGGAGCTGCCGGCGCGCTTGCTCGATCGCGCGGCGTGCCTGCTCGGGATCGATCTCCGACTCGCCGCCGGCGCGATTCATCGCTTGCAGCGCTTGCTCGAGCTGCTCGATGGTTTGCGCAGTCTGCTGGCTCTGACTGTTGCCGCCCGCCTGACCGCTGCTCGCTTGAGCGCTTTGGCCGCCCTCCGGCTGCTGCCCCTGCTGCTCGCCCTGCTCGCCTTGCTGTTGCTGGCTCTGCTGGCTCGCGAGGCGCTGCTGCAGTTCCTCGAGCTGCCGCTTGAGCTCCTCGGTCTCGCGTCGCAGGCTTTCTTGCTCCCAGCGTTCCTGCTCGGTCAGTTGGTTCCGCCGGTTCGCCTGCCGCGACAACGCTTCCTGCCGGCGCGCGAGCTCTTGCAGCTTGGCGATCGCTTCGTCGATCTCCTGCTGTTGCTGCTCCTCTTCTTCGAGCGCCACGGGCGCTTCGGTTTCGTACTGGTTCTTCTCGAGATCCATCTCGAGCTCGAACAGCTCGCTCAAGTCGCGCCCCGCGAGCCCGCCGCCGCCACCGCCGTTGCGTTGCATGGACACTTGGATGTCCGTGAATACCGCCTCGGCGCGCAGCAGGTGCTGCAGCGCCTCTTGCTCCGGAGTGATCGCTTGGTCGAGCTCGAGATCGGCAAGACGCTCCGCGGCCGGCGCCATCGCATCGGCTGCCTGCTCGAGATTCTCCACGAACGTCTGAATACGCTCGTCGACGCCGGTCAACTGGCGCGCGCGTGCGCGGTTCGCCAACGTGCGTGCCTGATCCGCGAGTGTGCGCTGTAGCTCCGCGAGCATGCGCGCATTGTCTTCGAGCTGTTGCTCGTCGAGGAAGCTCTCCCGCACGTCCTGTTCGCGAATCAAATTCCACGTCGCGACGAGAATCTCCTTCTGGCGCCGCGAGATCTCATCCTGCTGCTGCCCGCCGCCTCCGCCCGCGCCCGCGCCGCCGTTTCCTTGCGTGAAGCTGCGGTCGAACGGTTGCACTTCGACGAAGAATAAGTCCGTCTGTACGGACTGGCCGCGATCCGTCGCGACGGCATAATAGGAAATGAGGTCGCCGGGCTCGAGGCCGCGTTCCGTCGGCGGCGGCGCTTCAGGCTCGTTCGATGCATCGCCTTGCGCGTCTCTTTCGGCCTCGGCTTCGAACTCCTCGCGCAACGCGCGCAAGTCCTCGATCGTGAGCGGCTGCGTGAGGTCGATGCTGCGCACCGATCGTGTTTGCCGCTGCGCCGGCACAAATGGCTGCCGCATGTCCTCGAGATACAGGATCTCCGCCGCGGAGACTTGGGTGCTGCCTGCGTCGATCTCGACCGTGCGCCATTCACCGCCGTTGATCGCATAGCGCAATTGCAGCGCATCGAGGCCGAAATCGTCGTTGGCCTCGACGCCGACGGTCACTTCCTCGATGTTGCTCGCGCGCCAATCGCGCCCGGGCTTGACGACCTTGACCACGGGCTTCTCGTCCGGGATCAGCGAGATCAAGTAATCGTCGGTCAGCTTGACCGAATCCTGATTGAAGAGGGTCGCGATGTGGTATTCGCCGTCGGCATCGACGTCGAGAGTGGCCGTGCTGACGCTGCCTTCCGTCCGCATCGGCACTTCTTCGCCGTTGGCGACGAGCGTGGCCGTCGCGAGCGGCCGATCGGTGTGAACCGCGACCGTGACCGTCGTCCCGGCGACGGCGCGGATGTCGCTGCCTGGATCCTCGACGCGCGGCTCGAGGCTCGTCCACTCGGGATACTCGTACGTCAGCGTGATCTGCCTGACTTCCGGGAGGTCCACGACCGTGACGTTGTACTCCTGACTGCGGACGCCCGCCGCCGATACGTAGTAGCGCAGCGGCTCGCGCACGGCGAAGAACGTGAAATCGAATGCGTCTGCGCCGGCGCGCCTCATCGTTGCGGATTGCCAGTCGGTAGCGCCCTCGAAGCGCGCGTATACCTTCATTGTCGCCGGATCGAAGCCCTCGGCCATTCCTTCGATGGCAAGGTCGCCACCGCGTCTCACGGCGCCGTCACCGGGTTCCACGGCGATGCGTTGCGGCGGCAAGGTATTGTCGATGAGCCATCCGGCCCACAAGTGACGCACGCCGTAGCGCCAGTTATCGGGGCCGAAGGCGGCAAACCAGAGCAGCACGCCGGCCGCCAATACCGCGACGACGGCCGGAATGGAAATCTCTCGCGACGGCACCTTCACCGCGGCCGGCGCGTTTACCGCGACTTTGAGGGAGTCCTCTGCAAGCAGGCCGAGGAAAGGAGAGGTCCGTGCCTCCGAGTGCGCCATGCCGTCGTAGGTTTCGATGCGGCCGTCGAAGGTAGGCGCACGGCGCTCGATGTCGCGCACGCCGCGGCTGCGACGCAAGCCTCGCAACGGCAGCACCAAAAGTCCCGCGACCACGGCCGCCAAAGCGAGCACGAGCACGGTGCGTGCGCCGATGATGACATCCGGATCGAAGGCGCGGCGTGTGCCGACGTACACCGCAACCAGCGTCAGCGCAAGAGCCGTCACGCCGAGGACCGCGGTGCCGCGCGCGACGATGAGCGTCTTGAGACGCTGCCTGAACTCGCCGAGATACGCTTCCAGTTGCGATTGTGCGGTCATGCCGAGAGTCCTCTTCGTATCCTAAGATGCCAGTTTCCCACCCAGGATTCCATGCCGAGCGCGAGCAGCGCGAGAAACAGGACCCAGTATCCGAGCGGCGCAGGTGCCACTTCCTCGCTGCCCGCCGGCGCCGCCCCCGCCGCGACCGTTTCGCTGCGCTGCCCCAATCCTTGCCAGCGTTCGAGCGTAGCAGCATCGACGGCGCGCAAGTCGGACTCGCGCGTATCGAAATTCACGGCGACGACTTCCGTGCTGCCGCCGCCGACGAGCTCATAGAATCCGATTCGATCGAGCAACACGTCGTCGGTTCCGCCGCCGAGGCCGAGAACAGCATTGCCGTTCGGGTCGAAAATCTGGCCGCCCGCAAGCCCCATCGCACGCAAGGCCAAAGTGCTGCCGAGCGCCGCCTCGTTGCTGAACCCGGCGCCGCCGAGCAGGTGGTTCGCGATGCCGGCGATGAACGGCACGAACACGGGCTGCACGGGAAGATCATTCCACTCCTTGTCGAGCGACGATGTGAAGAGCAGCACACGACCGTTCCCGAGGTTTCGCTCGAGCATGAGCGGCGCGCCGTTCTCGAAGCTCATGAGCACATAGTCCTGCGCGGCCGGCACGATCGCCGCGTAGCGGAAGAACTTGGCGGCGCGCAACGTATCCAAGCCGCGCAACGCCGGATGGCTCACGTCGAGCGTTCCGATCGAGACATAGGCGTCGGAGCTGCCGGCGGCGGCGCCCGGCTCAAACAACT
This sequence comes from Gammaproteobacteria bacterium, assembly GCA_036507635.1. GTDB lineage: Bacteria > Pseudomonadota > Gammaproteobacteria > Steroidobacterales > Rariloculaceae > DATBLZ01. The sequence continues at coordinate 7,802 of DATCIQ010000114.1, read as the reverse complement.
GCCCTGTGATCGGCACTTCGCTTAGCGCCGTCGAGCGCGGGCCGAGCGCCGCGAGCAATGCCCCGCCCGATTCGACATAACTCGTGAGCCGCTCGATTTCGCCTGCTCCGAGCGCGCCCAAGTCGGCGGCGACCACGAACTCATACTCTTCGAGCATCTGGTCGCCGAGATCCGCAGCCGTCGTCGTCACCGTGTCGAGCGCAAGCGCCTCGAGGGTCTCCATGGCCGTCTCGACGAATAAGGTCCCTTGCGCGCGCAGGTCGCCCGGTATGAGCAACACGGGTCTCGGCTCCGGACGTTTCAAGGCGACCATGCGGACGTCGTCCTGCGGCAGGTCGTCGGCTGGCGTCAGCATCGCTCGCACGCGATTGGGGCCGGCCGCGAGCGTCAAGGCGTCGAAGCTCGTCTGCACGAGAGCTCCCGGCGGGAGCTCGAGCGTCTTTTCCTCGACGACCTCGCCGTTACGCTCGAGCCGCAGAGTCTTCTCGAGCGTGCGGTCGCCGAAGTTTCGGACCGCCGCCGTGAGCTCGCCGTCGAGCGCGGATCCCGCGAGGCTTTCGATGGCGGCGTTGCTTTCGCTTGCGGATATCGCATGAACCTGGAGCTCGACCGAGTCGCGCGGCGCGAGCTCCGCGAAGCGCGTCGGCAAGCCGGTTTGTTGCGCGTCGGTGACGAGATGCAGCACGACCGGCAGCTCCGCGCCGCGCAACACGCCGTCGAGCGCGCGCATGAGCTGACCGAAATTGAGATGGAAGACACCGGGCTCGACGCTCGCGATTCCCTGACGCACCACTGCGCGATCGACGGTCGGCGCCGTCACGAGCTCGGTCACTCTGCCGGCGGCAATGAGCTGGGCGCGGTCCTCGGGTGCAAGGTCGGCGACGATGTCGGTCGCGGCGTTGCGGGCCCGGTCCCAGCGGTTGCCGGCCGCCATCGACGCCGAGCTGTCGAGCACGATTACGTGCAGCTCTGCGCCGTCGCCGCCGGCCGCTTGCGGAGGACGCCACAGGGCGGGTTGCACGAACGCCAACACGAGCAGCATCAGCACCGCGATGCGCAAGGCAAGCAACAGCAGGTACTGCAGCTTCTTGGCCAACACGCGACGCGGCTCGCCTGCCTCGAGAAACATCGACGAGCTGAAAAGACGCTTGTTCGGGTTCTCCGCGGACAGGCGGTGCAGCCACAACGGCAGCGCGACGGCAAGCAGCCCGGCAAAGAACAACGGCGCGAGCAGAGTCATTCAGTAGCTTCCATGCCGCGCCGATTCTTCAACCGCGCCGCTGCCGGAATAGCAGGTAGCTTCGCAGCGCCGCGTCGAGCGGTTGCGTGATATCGACGAGCGAGTGATCGGCGCCGGCGCCGATTGCGGCTTTCTTGAGACTCTCGACATGCGCGTCGATCTTCTCGCGGTACCGCGAGCGCATGAAGATCGGCGACACTTCCACGGTCTCGCCCGATTCCATGTCTTGCAGCAGCGCCGACTCCTTGAGCTCGGGCTTGAGCTCCTCCGGATCGAGCAGTTGAAACAACACGACGTCCTGCCCCTGATACGCGAGCGGCCGCACGCCGGCGAGCAGCGCTTCGGGCTCGCAGTAGAAATCGGAGATGACGGCGACGAGGCCGCGCCCCTTCTCGAACTCGCGAAAGCGCTCGATCGGCACCTTGAGATCGGTCCCCGTGCCGGGCTCCGCGCGATCGATCGCGTGCAGCACTCCCTGCAAGTGGCCGGGGCGGGAGGACGGCCGGCGGTGCTCACGAACGTCTTGATCGAAAACGATCAAACCGACGGCGTCGTGCTGCCGTGCCGCGAGATAGGCGAGCGTCGCGGCGAGATACTTGCCGTACGTAAGCTTCGTCACGGCCTTCGACCCGAACCCCATCGATGCGCTCGCGTCGAGGAGTATGACGAGATGCGTGTTCGTCTCGCCCACATAGCGTTTGATATAAGTACGGTCCGTGCGCGCGTAAACGTTCCAGTCGACGAACCGCGGGTCGTCGCCTTCCGAATAGGCCCGGTACTCGGCGAATTCCTGGCTGAAGCCAAAGAACGGCGACCGGTGCATGCCGGTCAGAAAGCCCTCGACGACGGCGCGCGCGATGAGATCGAGATTGGCGAGGCCCGCCAGCACCTCCGGCTGCAGCAGATGCCGAGGGATTGTCGGACCGGCCGCGGGCATCGCCGGTTAACTCGCGCGAGCCTTCACTCCGCCGGCGCTGATGTGGTCGAGGAGCTGCACGAGCACCTTGTCGACATCCATGCCGTCGGACTCGGCGAAATAATTGGTCAGCACGCGATGCCGCAATACCGGCAACGTGAGCGTCGTGACATCCTCGCGCGTCACGTGGTAGCGGCCCATGACGAGCGCCCGCGCCTTGGCGGCGAGCATCAGGAACATCGTCGCGCGCACGCTCGCGCCGTACTGCACGTAACGCCGCACGACGTCGGGCGCCGCGGGATCCGTGGGACGCGTCGCGCGCACGAGATCGACGGCAAACCGGCTCACGGCTTCCGCCACGGGCACCTGCCGGACGAGCCACTGGAATTGCATGATCTGCTGCGGCGTCGTGCATGCCGCGACGGCCGGCATATCGACGCGCGTCGTATAGCGATTGACGACATCGACCTCGTCGGTAGCGGTCAAGTAGTCGAGAATGACGTTGAACAAGAACCGGTCGAGCTGTGCTTCGGGCAGTGGGTACGTGCCCTCGAGCTCGATGGGGTTTTGTGTCGCCAAGACGAAAAACGGCCGCTCGATCGTGTGATGATGGCCGCGCACCGTCACGGAAAACTCCTGCATGGCCTCGAGCAGCGCCGACTGCGTCTTCGGCGGCGTGCGGTTGATTTCGTCGGCGAGCAGCACGTTCGTGAACAACGGGCCCGGAACGAACGTCCAGGTGCGGCGCCCCGTCGTGATGTCTTCCTCGATGATGTCGGTGCCGGTGACGTCGCTGGGCATTAGGTCCGGCGTGAACTGGATGCGCTTGAACGTGAGCCCGAGCGCGGACGCGAGCGTACGCACCAACAGGGTCTTCGCGGTTCCGGGCATGCCCGTGATCAGGCAGTGGCCGCCGACGAGCAACGTGAGCAGCAGATGCTCGACGACCTCGTCTTGTCCGACGATGATCTTTTGCACTTCGCGGCGAATACTCGCAAGCGCGGTATGGAAAGATTCGATGAGAACTTTGGTTTCCGCGGAATCGAGCTCGCCTTGCACTTCGCTACTCAACGTACGATCTCCAATAACAATTGCTGGGCTTCCCGGTAATGCGGGGCGATTTCCAGAGCATACAACAAATGCTCGCGGGCCAAGGGCAGGTTGTCGAGACTGTAATGCGCCTTGGCGAGACGAAAATGCGCTGCGGCTTGGTCGTGCGGCTGCATGGCAAACAGCGCCTCGTATTCCGCGAGTGCCTGCTCGGGGCGGTCGGCCGCGAGCAGCCAGTCCCCCAAATCGGCATGCACGGGCTCACTCAAGGGCGCGACGAGCAACACGTCCTCGAACACGTCGATCGCGGCATCGCGTTCGCCCGCGTCCACGAGCCAGCGCCCGAGCTGCATGAGCGCGCTCGGGTCGTAACCGCCGAGCCGATGGTATTCGCGTAGTGTCGCGACGGCGGCATCGTGCGCCCCCGTCTCCTCTTGTGCTCTCACGCGGATCAAATACGCGCTGCCGGCGTCGACGTACTCGGGGTAAAGCTCGATGGCGCGCTCGCTTGCGGCCGCGGCTTCCTCCCATTGGCCGCGCTGCGCGCTCTCGTGCGCGGCGCGTTGCTCCGCGCCCCAAGACGTGAGATTGGCGACGACCGTGCCGAGCTCCGCGTCGATGTAGGCGGCGAACTGCTCGTCGAAAGCCTCGGACGCGATCCTCAAGGCCGTGTGAATGGCCGTCGGCGTGTCGAGGTCGTCGCGATACGCCTCGAGCATGGCTTCGAGCGCCTGCTGACCCCAATTGGCCGCGATGTATTCGCAGATGAGGCCCGCCTGCATGTACGAGACGATGACCTGACCCTCGTAAGTCGGCCTGATGAACCCGCGGTCGAGGTCGGCGACGGGCAAGAACTTGTCTTCGCCTATGGCCTGGAACACCTCGGCCGGGATATGGCGTCCGGACAACGGTCCAGTGCTCCATTCCTCGTAAACCGAGACCCCTTCGCTGAACCAGCGCGGCACGAGGTGGTTGGTGGCTTCGAGCGTAAAGACGTGCGCCATCTCGTGCCACAGCGTCGTGCCCCAGTGGAAGTCGCCTTCGGAGCGGCCCGACGGGCTGTCCATCGCCACGAGATAACCGAAAGTCACGCCGAGTAAGCCGATTCCGGGCAAACCCGAGGTGCGGACGGCGAAGTCGTCGTGATCCGGGTAGAGCTCGACGACGACGGGCTCGGCGAGCTCGAACCCGTAGCGCTCCGTGTACGCCTCGATGCTGCGGTCCACGAGGTCGAGCACATACGGCTCCAGGACTTGGGCTTCGTCTTTGTGCAGTCGCAAGAGCACGCCCGGATCGGCGCTGGCCGGGTCGTCCGCTTTGCCGAATCTCGACACGACGAAATTGTCGAAGCTGTCGATGAGACGCAACGTATTGACGGTCGGCGCGCTGAACGGGTCGCCGCGATACGCGAGCGCGAGATGCTGCTGCGCCTCGGCGACCTTGTTCTCACGCAGCAGGTTTGCGCCGAGATCGGCATGTGCCGCGTACAAATCGGGCTCGATCTCGACGGCCTTGCGATAGAGCTCGATGGCCGCTCGGTAGCGGCGCGTGATCACGTAGAAGTACGCGGGCGTCGCATAGATCTCGCCGTACGACGGGTCGTAGGCGAGCGCTCGATCGGTCCACTCGCTGTCGACCGTCCCGCGCAGCAAGTCGGCGGAAGCTTTGAGCGCATAGATTTCGAGCGGCGCGACGCCCTGGTCAGCGGCGATTTCGAGCGCGCGGTCGAGCCCCAGCTCGGCTCGGTCGATGACGCCTTCCTCGAGATCCATGCGGGCGCGCAGCAGAAGCACGCCGAGGTTGTCCGTATCGAGCTCGAGCGCCTCCTCGATGAGCTCGCGCGTGCGCTCCTCGAAACGTCCGGCCGAGATCCTGGCGAGCCCGACGATCGCGGGCACGTGCTCGGGATCGAGCCGCAAGCTCTCTTGGAAAAGCTTGGCGGCTTCGCTGTCTTGATGGGTCTCGAGGAACAGGTAGCCCCAACGCGCCCGCACGGCCGCATCGTCCACGTACTGCTCCACGGCGGTTTGGAAGAAGGCATTCGCGCCGCGCTGATTGCCGAGCGCGCGTGCCGCTTCCGCTTTGATGCGGGGATCCTCGTGCGCGACCAACGCTTGATAGCACCCACCGGCTTCGGCCCGCTCGCCGCGGTATCGGGCTCTATCGCATGCCGCGAGCTCGGCCGGCCGCTCGGGCGAATACTCGATCTCGTAGGCGCCGGCGCTTGCGGCGAGCACGACCAAGCCCATGACGCAGACGGCGCTCGGCAAATGCCACAGATTCATTGCGCCTCCGCCGCATCGATGCGCTCTTGCAGGAGCGCGAGCTCAACCAGCAAGGCTTGCAGTTGCGGCAGGTACTCCTCGCCGAGCGCCTCGCGCTCGAGCCGCAAAGCCGCGATGCGCTCCTCGAGCGCGTCGCGTTCCGCAGTGAGCGCCATGACCTCGGGCCGTTCCGCGGGGCGCGCTCTGAGCCGCGCGACGTCGAAAGCGGCGGCGTTCTCGCCGACGAGCTGCGGATGCTCGGTCGCGAGCGTGCCCTCGGACTCGAAGCTGTCGGCCACGCGGCGCTCGGCATAGTCGAACGCCTCGCGTGCCGTGATCATGCCATTCTTATTTATATCGGCTTCCTCGGCCGACAGAGCCGCGGCGAAGTACTCCGCGAAACGTGTGGCGTTGCGCTCGGCGCCGCTGCGCGTCGCCGTGATCACCGTGCGGTCTTCCGTCCCCCACTCCTCGAGCACGGCGCCGCTCGCGCTCGTCGCGTTCACGATGAGCTGCGACCGGGCCGGAATCGCCGCCAGCAGCGCTTGGAGCTCCGCGCCGTCGATATCCGGACCCGGCAAATTGAGCTTGTACTGCGTGCCGTCGAAGCTGCCGTGGCCGACGAGAAAGACCGCGAGCCGGTCGGCCTCCTCGGTACGCTCGACGAGCTCTCCGAGGCTTTTGCGCAGCGCATCGCTCGTGGCGTCGTCGCCGATGAGCACCGTCACGCGGGCATCGTCGCCGAGCGTGCGCTCCGCGGCCTGCGAGAGTGCGCGCACGTGCGCCGCGAACGCTTCCTCGTAATCGGGCGCCCCGCCCAAACCGCCGACGATGACGTAATAGAGCTCGGCCTGTACCGGCGGCGCGAATACCAGGGCCGCGAGCAAGAGCGCGCACGCGCGCCCGCTCACAGACGCCCCCAGCGCAGCCGCAGCAGCCACTCGCCGGCCTTGAAGAGCAGCAACAGCAAGAAGTTGATCGGCATGTTCCACAGCTCGAGCAAGCGCCGCTCGACGACGCCGGCATCCGAGAATTGCACGGCCTCCGGAATGGCGGCGAGGGTATCGAGAGTGAAATACCGGCCGCGCGTAGCGGCCGCGATACGCTCGAGCAACGGCCGATTCTGTTGGATCTGGAAATGCTCGGCGACGCCGTCCGCACGGCGCACGGCGAGCCGCGACCTTCCGAGCGGCGAGCCGTCGAGCTCTGCCACCGCTTCGAAACGGTAAATGCCGGGATCCACGGCGTCGAAGTCGACCTCGTAGCGGCCCGGTCGTCCCGGCACGGGCGTCATCGTGAGCGTTTGACCCGCGCCCGTGCCGCCGTCGACGACGACGTTGACCGTCGCCGCATCCGTGGGTTGAAAGTCTTTGTTTCTGACTTCCGCACGCAACGCCACGACGCTGCGGTCGCCGTAGAAGACTCGGTCGGTCGACAGCGTGACGGGCTCGGGTGCCCCGGCCGCGAGCGCCTGCAGCAGCTGGCGCCAGAAAGTTTCGTGCCGCTGATCTTCGTGCGGCAGCTGCATCTGCCAACGCCAGGTGCCGCCGGTCGCGAGAATGTAGCTGTTCCCGAGCCCGTACCGCTGATGGACGAGCAGCGGCCACGCCTGTCCTTGCAGCTCGGCCTCGAGCAGGACCTCGGCGGCGGGTTTGAGCCCCTCGAGGTATTGGAAGTCGGCGAGCTCCGGCAGCTCGTCCCAGAGAGCGACGTTCGCGGTCTCGTCCGGCCCGAGGCGAGTCAGGAGCGAACGCCGCCCCGTCGGCGTCAACGTCGCTTTGGCGGGATAGCGCACGAAGGTCGGGGCCTCGACGGCAGGCAATGTCGCCGGCAAAACCTCGGCGAGCGCCGTCGCGCCCCAGCCGCCGTCGGCGAGACCGCGACGCCCGCCGAGCATGAGCAGGCTGCCGCCGCGGCGGCTCACGAACTCCGCGAGCATGGTCTGCTGCTCGGGTGAAAGCGCGGCCGCCTCGAAGCTGCCGATAATGACCGCATCGTAAGCAAACAGCGTTTCCTCGTCGGTGGGAACGCCGTCGACGAGCTCCTCGGGCGACTCGACGCCCTGCCGGTAGAACTTGTTCGGCGTCGTGCGCAACAGGCTCGCGACGCGCAACGGACCTTCCGGGTCGATGGCGCGGCGCAGGAATTTGTACTCCCAGCGCGGCTCGCCCTCGATATAGAGGATGTTCCGGCGACGCTGCGACACTTCCATGGGGCGCAATTGAGTGTTGTTGACGAGGTTCGTCTCATTCGCGCCGGCGTCGAGCGCAATGCGCAAATCCCGCACGCCGGGTCGGCCGACGTCGAGATCGATCCACCGCGTCGTCACTCC
>DATCIQ010000113.1:0-18871 GCA_036507635.1 Gammaproteobacteria bacterium | reverse complement strand
GTGGCGAGCGACGATCGTGGGCTACCTGCTGGTCGCGGCGTTCATGGTGGTCTATTACCGCGTGTTCGGCTTGATCGCGAACGCGGCGCTGATTGCGAATCTCATTTTGCTCGTCGCGCTCATGTCGTTGCTGCCGACGGCGCTCACGCTCCCCGGCATCGCGGGCATCGTGTTGACGGTCGGCATGGCCGTCGACGCGAACGTGCTCATTTACGAGCGCATCCGCGAGGAGCTGCGCAACGGCAACTCGCCGCAAGCGAGCATCCGCGCGGGTTACGAGAAGGCCTTCTCGTCGATCGCGGACGGCAACATCACCACGCTGATCGCCGGCATCGTGCTGTTTTGGTTCGGCACGGGGCCGATCAAGGGCTTCGCCGTGACGTTGTCGCTCGGCATCATCACGTCGCTGTTCACGGCCATCGTCGGTACGCGCGTTATCGTCAATTTCGTCTACGGCCGGAGGCGAGAGCTCAAGCGGCTGTCGATCGGCGGACGGGCTTCCCATGCAACTGCTTAGCCGCGTCCCGAGCTTCGACTTCATGGGTTGGCGCCGTCCGGCGCTCGCGGTTTCGATCACGCTCATGCTGATTTCGATCGCGTCGGTGATCTTTCGCGGCTTCAATCTCGGCATCGATTTCACGGGCGGCATTTTGCTCCAGGTTTCGTATGCGCATCCCGTCGAGCTCGATGAGGTGCGCGCGACGCTCGAAGCCAACGGGTTTTCGCCCACGTTGCAGAGCTTCGGCTCGGCGACGGACGTGCTGATTAGGTTGCCGCCCGTCGACAGCGTCGGCGCCGACGAGGAGCTCGGCGCCGACGTCATGGAGGTGTTGCGCGCGCAAGACCCGACCGTGCGGCGCGGCGACGCCACGTTCGTCGGCTCGCAAGTCGGCGAAGACCTTGCCGAGCAGGGCGGGCTCGCGATGTTTTTCGCGACGCTCATGATTTTCATCTACACGATGCTTCGGTTCCGCTGGAAGTTCGCGGCCGGGGCCATTGCGGCGCTCGTGCACGACGCGACTATCGTGTTCGGCGTCTTCTCGCTTTTCGGGCTCACGTTCGACTTGACAGTGTTGGCCGCCGTGTTGGCCGTCATCGGCTACTCGCTCAACGACACGATCGTCATCTTCGACCGTGTGCGCGAGAATTTCCGCACGATGCGCCGCGGTACGGCGGAGGAGATCATGAACGCCTCGATCAATCAGACGCTGGCGCGCACTTTCGTCACGGCGCTGACGGTGCTGCTCGTGTTGATCGCTCTTTTGTTCTTGGGCGGCGAGGTCGTGTTCGGGTTCTCAGTCGCGCTCATCATCGGCGTCGTCGCGGGCTCGTACTCGACGATCTACATGGCGACCGCGACCGCGCTCAGACTCAACGTCACGCCCGCGGACCTCATGCCGCCGAAGCGCGAAGCCGCCGACGACCTGCCCTAACCATCCACCGATTGTAGGAGCGAGCTTTGCTCGCGATAGCCATTGTAGGAGCGAGCTTTGCTCGCGATAGACAAAGAATCGCGAGCGAAGCTCGCTCCTACTACGAAGAGCCGATGTTGCGCGCGTACGGGGCGAGAAGCTTCGACAGCGCCGAGTAGACTTTCGGCGTGCCCGCGACGACGTTGCCGCTTTCGAGGTAGGCATCGGCGCCGTGAAAATCGCTGATGCGCCCGCCGGCTTCGCGGATGATGAGGGCGCCTGCGGCGACGTCCCATTTGCGCAAGCCCATTTCCCAAAATCCGTCGACGCGTCCGGCGGCGACGTAGCACAAGTCGAGTGCGGCGGATCCCGGCCTTCGAACGCCCGCCGTCTCGAGCATGACGGCGCGCAACATGCCGAGATAGATGTCGACCTGCTTCTCGTCGACGCGGTATGGAAACCCCGTCGCAATCAACGCGTGACGGAGGCCGACCTGCTTGCTCACGCGGACCTTGCGGCCGTCGAGCTGCGCGCCTTGACCGCGGCTTGCGGAAAAGATTTCTTGGCGCAAAGGGTCGTAGACGACGCCATGCTGGAGCTCGTCCTCGTGCGCGACCGCAATCGACACCGAGAACACGGGGAAGCCGTGGAGATAATTCGTGGTGCCGTCGAGAGGATCGATGATCCACTGATACTCGTGCTCGCCGGAAAGTCCGCTCTCCTCGGCAAGGATCGAGTGATCGGGATAATGATCTTTGATGACTTCGATGATCGCTTCTTCGGCGAGCTGATCGACACGCGTCACGAAATCATTGCGGCCCTTTTCGGCGATTTGCAGGGACTCGAGCTTGTTGAGCTGGCGAAGCATGAGATCGCCGGCCCGGCGCGCGGCGCGTATCGCGATGTTCAACATGCCATGCATCATGGCAGGCAGCGTAGAATACCCGCCCGGCGCTTACAAACTTGACAATCCGCGGCGATGATCGCGGCGATGATCGCGGCCGGAGGCCGCTCCTACAAGGATATGCAGATCCCGGTTCGCATCGTGCTCGTGGAGCCCTCCCATCCGGGCAACATCGGAGCATCGGCGCGCGCCATGAAGACGATGGGGCTTCACGACTTGACGTTGGTCGCGCCGAAGCATTTCCCGAGCGAGGAAGCGACCGCCCGCGCCGCGGGCGCGGACGATGTGCTCGCCCAAGCGCGCGTCGCGCCGACGCTCGTCGAGGCGATCGGCGACTGCGGTCTGGTCGTCGGCGCAACCGCGCGACTGCGCAACATGCGCTGGCCGGTCGTCGACCCGCGCCAATGCGCCGCGGCGATCTGGCAACATGCGGAGCACACCAAGGTCGCGATCGTCATGGGCCCGGAGCAGTCGGGGCTCACGAATACGGACTTGGGGCGCTGCCAATTGATCGTCCATATCCCCACGGAGCCCGCTTTCGGATCCCTGAATCTTGCGATGGCGGTGCAGGTGTTGTGCTACGAGCTGCGCATGGCCAAAGTGCACGCCGAGCAGCCGGCCGAGGAGCACCGCTCCGCACCGCTCGCGAGCGCGGCCGAGCTCGAGGGGTTCCATTTGCATCTCGAGCGCGTTCTCGCCGACGCCGGATTCCTGCATCACGAGCATCAAAAGCAGCTCAAGCTCAAGCTGCGGCGGCTCTTTCACCGTGCGCGCTTGGATCAGAACGAGGTCAACATCTTGCGTGGGGCTCTGGCGGCGCTCGATCCCGTGCGCCGGTCCGTGGACGAGGAATCGCCATGACGCCGATCTTGTATTTCGACAATGCCGCGACGACACCCGTCGATCCACGAGTCGTCGAGGCCATGACGGCGTGTCTCACGGCGGCCGGGGAATTCGCGAATCCGGCGTCCGGCCATGCGCCGGGCGCGCGCGCGAAGCGCCTCGTCGAGGAGGCGCGCGCCGCCATCGGTGCACGCGTCAACGCGCCGCCGGAACGCATTCTATTTACGTCCGGGGCCACCGAGGCCAACAATCTCGCGCTCAAGGGGGCGTTGCGCGCGCGCACGGCCGAGCGCCGCCATCTCATCACGACGCGCATCGAGCACAAGTCCGTGACCGAAAGCGCGCGTGCGCTCGCGGGCGAGGGCGTCGAGGTCACCTATCTCGATTGCGACGCCCAGGGCATCGTGAGCCCCGACTCAGTGCGTGCGGCGATCACGGACGCGACGGTCCTCGTCTCGATCATGCACGTGAACAACGAGATCGGCGTCATCGAGGACGTCGCCGAGATCGCGCGCATCTGTCGATCGCGCGGCGTGCTGTTGCACGTCGATGCCGCCCAGAGCGCCGGCAAAATACCGCTCGATCTTGCGGGATGGGGCATCGACTTGTGCTCGCTGACCGCGCACAAGATCAACGGTCCAAAGGGCATCGGTGCGCTCTATGTACGCCGCGACGTCGCCCTCGCACCATTGATCCACGGCGGCGAGCCTGAGCTCGGCGTTCGCGGCGGCACGCTTCCGACGCATCAGATCGCGGGCATGGGCAAGGCTTACGAGCTCGCCGACCCTGCGCTCGAGGGCGCACGGCTCGCCGAGCTGCGCGATCTGCTGTGGTGTAGCCTCGCGGCTCTCGGCGGAGTTACGCGCAACGGCTGCCCCGAGCGCTCGGCGCCGCACATCTTGAACGTGACGTTCCGCGGCGTCGACGGCACGAGTCTGCTGTGCGCGCTCGACGATATCGCGATCTCGCAGGGCTCGGCTTGCGCCTCGAGCACGCCTGAGCCCTCGCACGTGCTCCGCAGCATCGGCTTGAGCGACGCGCTCGCCCAAAGCACGCTGCGCTTCGGTCTCGGGCGATTCACGGAGCGCGCCGACGTGGAGCGCCTGGTCGAGCGCGTGGGTATGGAGCTCAAGCGCCTACGCACGCTTGCCGGGTCCGCCCCCGTTTGGTGCTCCAGTTGAGGGTTTCGGCTAAACTATTGAGCGGTCTATGGATTACAGCTCTCAAGTGCTACGGCGGTTCCGATCGCCCCTGAGGGCCGGTGTGTTTGCCGCGGAGATGCCCGGAACTGTTCGCGGCGAGGCCGAAGACCGCAGTCTGAATATCTGGGTGCGGTTCCACGTTCACGCGCCGGGCAGCCGCATTGAGGCGGTTCGCTTCGAGATATTCGGTTGTCCGCACGCGGTCGCAGCCGCGGAGTGGGTGGCGGAGTGGCTCGAGGGACGCGAGCCGAGCGCCCTCACGGCTTGGGACGTGCACGCTGCAGCTCATGCTCTCGGCGTTCCCACCGAGAAACTCGGCAAGCTGCTCCGGATCGAAGATGCATTGCTCGCCTGTTGGCAGGAGCTCGAAAGAAATGGCAGTGTCGTTGACGCCGAGCGCGGCGGATAGAGTCAGGGCGTATCTCGTGAGGCGCGGCCGCGGCGTTGGGTTGCGTGTGGGCGTAAAAAAGACCGGCTGCTCCGGGTATGCCTACGTCGTCGATTACGCGGATTCCATCGAGGCCGGCGATGCCGTGTTCGAGCATGGCGGCGTCAAGGTGGTCGTCGACACGAAAAGTCTCGAGCTCATCGACGGTACGGAAGTCGATTTCGTCAAGGACGGCATCAATGAAGCGTTCAAGTTCCGCAATCCGAATGTCAAAGGCGAATGCGGGTGCGGCGAGAGCTTCAGCGTCTAGCGATCGGAATTCGTTCAGTGTCTCAAGGTGTTAAATGGCAGTCGAGCGTACGTTATCGATCATCAAGCCGGACGGTGTCGAGAAAAATCTGATCGGAGAGATTTACCGGCGTTTCGAGAAGGCCGGATTGCGAATCGTGGGCGCAAAGATGCTGCACTTGAGTCGCGAGCAAGCCGAAGGCTTTTATGCGGTCCACCGCGGGCGGCCGTTTTATGCGGACCTCGTGAAGTACATGACGTCGGGCCCGGTCATGGTCCAGGCGCTCGAAGGCGCCGACGCGATCCGGAAGAACCGCGACATCATGGGCGCCACCAATCCGAAGGAAGCCGAGCCCGGCACGATACGCGCGGACTTCGCGAGCTCGATCGAAGAGAACGTCGTGCACGGCTCCGACGGGCCGAGCACGGCGGCGGCGGAGATCAGGTACTTCTTCAGCGAGGCAGAGATTTGTCCGCGGACGCGTTGACAATCGCCGCACCGGGCGCCGACAAGATCAACCTCATCGGGCTGACCGGCGAGTCGTTGACGCAGTGGTTCGAGGTGCTCGGCCAGCGCCCCTTCCGCGCGCGTCAGCTCATGCACTGGATTTACCAGCGGCGCGTGCTCGAATTCGATGCGATGACGGATTTGAGCCACGAGCTGCGACACCTGCTGGCATCGCTCGCGACGCTCGATCTGCCGCGCGTGATTTCCGCCGAGGAATCCGCAGACGGCACGCGCAAGTGGCTGCTGGACGTAGGCGGCGGTCAGGCCGTCGAGACTGTCTATATTCCGGAACCCAATCGCGGCACGCTCTGCATTTCCTCGCAGGCCGGATGCGCGCTCGATTGCGCGTTCTGCGCTACGGGGCAGCAAGGCTTCAACCGCAACCTGTCCGCGGCGGAGATCCTCGGCCAAGTCGTGCTCGCGAGCGGAAGTGTAGCACCCGACGAGATCAGCAACGTCGTCTTCATGGGCATGGGCGAGCCGCTCGCGAACTACAAGAACGTATTGCCCGTGACTGAGCTGCTGCTCGACGACCATGCGTTCGGGCTGTCGCGACGGCGCGTGACGATCAGCACGGCGGGGCTCGTGCCGCAGATCCTGCGCTTGGCCGGCGACTGCAACGTCGCGCTCGCCGTCTCCTTGCACGCTCCGGACGACGCGCTCCGCAACGAGCTCGTGCCGATCAATCGCATTCATCCGATCGCCGAGCTGCTCGCTGCCTGCTGGCGTTATGCGGAAGTGCTCGCATCGCGGCAGATCACCTTCGAGTACGTGATGCTCGACGGCGTCAACGACACCGTCGCCCACGCACGCTTGCTCGCGACCTTGCTCAAGGGCAAGCCCGCCAAGGTCAACCTGATCCCGTTCAACAGCTTTCCGGGAGGGCGGTTTCGATGCTCGGCGCCGCCCGCCATCGACGCTTTCTGGCGTACGCTGCAAGCAGCCGGTATCGTGGCAACCGTCCGGCGGCCGCGCGGCGACGACATCGCCGCGGCATGCGGACAACTCGCGGGACGCGTGCACGACCGGCGTACGGTGCGGATGAGCGAAAAACTGGCTATGGGCGGGGCGGGCAACCTATGAAAGCAAGCCGATTGATCACACTCATTGCCATGACGGCGTTGTCGGCCTGTGTCACAACGACGACCGGGCCGCGTGAACAGTCCGACGAAGAAGCCGCGGCCGCGAATCTCAACCTTGGCATAGGTTACTTACGCCAGGGCCGGCCGGATGCAGCCGTCGAGGCTCTCGAGCGCGCCGTCGATCTGAACCCGCGCAGCGCCGACGCGCACAGCACGCTCGCGCTCGCTTACGACCAGCTTCGAGAGCCTGACCGAGCCGAGGATCATCATCGGCGCGCGACACAGCTCGACGTCAGCAACGCCGCGGCGCAAAACAGCTATGCCGTGTTCCTCTGCCGGCAGAACCGTTGGGCGGAGGCCGAGCGCTTCTTCGCGCGTGCCGCCGAGAACTCGCGCTACGCGACGCCGGCGGCGGCGCTCACGAATGCCGGCAATTGCGCGCGCGACGCCAACGACATCGAAAAGGCGGAACAAAACTATCGCGCCGCGCTTGCGATCGATCCTGCTTTTGCCGACGCGCTCAACGGGATGATCGAGCTCTCGGTGGATAACGAGAATTACCTTCAGGCGCGGGCGTTCATCCAACGCTTGTTCACGGCGTCGACGCCGACGGCGCGGCAATTGTGGCTGTGTGTGTTCGTCGAGCGGCAGCTCGGCGATCGCGCCGCCGCCGAGAATTGCGCCCGGCAGTTGCGCACGAACTTCCCGAATTCGTCGGAGCTCGCCGCGCTGCGCGAGCTAGAGCGCAATGCAGGACCGTGACGGTGGGGCCGAGCGCGAAGGGCGCGGCGAGACCGGCAAAAAGCTGAGGCTCATGCTCGAAGCGGCGCGCACGGCGCGCGGCTTGTCGCTCGAGGAGGTCGCGGCGGAGCTGCGCATGGAGCCGGGCCGGCTAAGAGCTCTCGAAGAATGTCGCTTCGACGAGCTCGGCCCGCCCGTCTACGCGAAAGGTTACCTAAAGCAATACGGCCACCGCCTCGGTCTCAACTACGACGACCTGTTGGCCGAATACTATCGACTCGTCGAGCCGCAAGACGTGACGGTCGCACCGCTGCGCACCATCAAGTTGCGCGACGAGCGGCAGATCACCGTCTGGATCGTCGCTCTGCTCACGATCGCCTTGGTCGGCGTCTTCCTCATGGTTTGGTGGCTCGACGAGCCCGTGCGTAACCCACCGGTTGTCGCGCCGGCCGCCGTCGAAGAGACCGACATCGCGCCCCCGGTTGACGAAGACATCGACGTCGCGGACCCCGTCGCGGAGCCGCAAATCGCCGCGCCGCCCGTCGACGAGGAAGCGGCCGCGGCCGCTGCCGAGGAAATCGACGTGCCGCCGCGCGACGATCAAAGCGAGGTATTTGCTCCGGCCCCGCCCGCCGCGCCCGAGGTGACGGGCCCGTCCGCGAGCATCGACATGGTTTTCATCGAAGACTGTTGGGTCGAGGTCACGGATGCGCGCGGCGCGAGCGTGCTCTACGGTTTGCAGCGCGCCGGCACGCGTTCGACCATTGCCGCGCAAACGCCCGTCGAGGTGTTCTTGGGCAACGCCCGCGGCGTGGAAGTGACGGTCGACGGCCAACCGTTCGAGGTGGCCGGGCGCGCGAGACAGGGTAATCTCGCACGCTTCTCGATCGACGGTCCGACGGACTGACGGAACATGGCCAATCTCATTCAGCCCGTTCGCGGCATGAACGACATTCTCCCTGTGGATGCGCCCGTGTGGGAGCGCCTCGAGTCGGCGGCGGCGGAGCTCTTTGCGGCATACGGCTACGCGCGCATTCGCCTTCCGGTGCTCGAGCGCACTGAGCTGTTTCAGCGCTCCATCGGCGAGCTGACCGACATCGTCGAGAAGGAAATGTACACGTTCGCCGATCGCAACGGCGACAGCGTGACATTGCGTCCCGAGGCCACGGCCGGCGTCGTGCGCGCGGCGCTGACGAACGGCCTGCTGCACAATCAGCAGCAGAAGCTTTGGTGCAGCGGACCGATGTTTCGCCGCGAGAAGCCGCAAAAGGGCCGTTATCGACAGTTCCATCAATTGAGCGTGGAGGCGCTGGGATTCGGCGAGCCCGAGATCGACGCGGAGCTCATCGTCATCTCGGCGCGGCTGTGGCGCAAGCTCGGGATTCGCAGCGTCACACTCGAGATGAACTCTCTTGGGACGCCCGAAGCGCGCGCCGGCTACAAGCAAACCCTGGTCGAGTACTTCTCTCGCCATCGAGCCGCGCTCGACGAGGAGAGCCTGCGCCGGCTCGAGCGCAATCCCATGCGCATTCTCGACAGCAAGAATCCGACCTTGCGCGACCTCATCGCCGCGGCGCCGATGCTCGGTGACCATCTCGATCGCGAGTCACGGGACCACTTCGAAAGTGTTCAAGGTTATCTCACGGACGTCGGCGTCGAGTTCAAGCTCAATCCGCGGCTCGTGCGTGGGCTCGATTACTATACGCGCACCGTATTCGAGTGGGTGACGGACCGCCTCGGCGCGCAGGGCGCGGTCTGCTCGGGCGGCCGCTACGACGGGCTCGTCGCTGAGCTCGGCGGCCGCGATACGCCGGCAGTCGGGTGGGCGCTCGGCGTCGAGCGCGTCATCGAGCTCGCGCGCGCCGACGGATGGAGCGAGCCCGAGTCGGTCCCCGATATCTATGTCGTCTGCGTCGGCGAGGCCGCGCGGAGGAAGTCGTTTACGATCGCCGAGACTTTGCGCGCGCGCTTGCCGCGCATGCGGCTTTCGCTGGGGCAGCCCTCGGCGGGGTTCAAGGCGCAACTGCGCCACGCCGATAAGAGCGGCGCGCGCTACGCCCTCATCATTGGCGAAGACGAACTGGCCTCGGCTAAAGTGAGCATCAAGGCGCTGCGGGCGGACGTGCCGCAGCAATTGCTGACGGTGGACGAGGTCGTCGAGCAGCTCGGAGGGTGACGTGGACGAGTATCTGACGGAACGAGAGCAAATCGAGGTCATCAAGCAGTGGTGGCGCGAGAACCGCTGGTTCCTGCTCGGGGGCATCGCGGTCGCCGGCCTCGGCTACTTCGGTTACTACCAATACCAAGCGTACCGGACCGCGCGCGCCGAGCAGGCAGCCGATCTCTATACGCGCTTGCAGCAGACGATCGAGGACGATCGTGAAGGCGCCGAGGAGCTGTTGAGCCAGCTGCGTGCCGAGTACGCGGACAGCGCGTACACGCATCAGGCGAGCTTGCTCATGGCGAAAGAGGTCTTGATCACCGACACCGCGCGGGCTGCGCAAGAGCTCCGTCAGGTTGTGGAGGAGAGCGATGATCCGGGGCTCGCCTTCATCGCGCGCCTGCGTCTCGCGCGGGTGCTTGCATATCAGACCAATTACGCGGAGGCGCTCGAGGTCTTGGACGTCGAAGATCCGGGTCAGTTCGCAGCGCGCATGAACGAGATCAAGGGCGACATCCATGCGGCGATGGGAGAGATCGAGGCCGCGCGAGCGGCGTACACGCAGGCGCTCACTGCGCCCGGCTCCGAGAGCGTCGACCGCAATTTCGTGCAGATGAAGCTCAACCAATTGCTCGAGGCACCGAGCACTCCCGAAACCGCGGAGGGCGCTTGATGCGAGCCTGCGCGCTGGCGCTTGCGCTCGCCGCCGCCGCGCTCGCGGCGGGCTGCGGCGTGTTCGGCGGGGGCAAAGACGTCGTCGAGCCGCCCGCCGAGCTCGTGCCGCTCGAGAATACGCTGCGCGTGCGCCGCTTGTGGAGCTCCAAAGTCGGCGGCGGTTCCGAGCGTTTGCGTCTCGGCTTGGCACCCGCGACGGACGGCGCGCGTATTTTTGCGGGCACGCACGACGGCAAAGTCGCGGCGTTCGAAGCCGAGACGGGCCGCAAGCTTTGGACGCAGGATACCGACCTGCCGTTGGCGGCGGGTCCGGGCTTCGGCGGCGACGTGCTCGTGTTCGGCACGAACGACGGCGATTTGATCGCGCTCGATGCGAACACGGGTGAGCAACGCTGGCACGTGGCCGTCGGCAGCGAAGTGCTCGCGCCGCCTGCCATCGGCGGGAACGTCGTCGTGTTTCGCACCGTGGATGGACGGCTGCGCGGCGTCACGGCCGACGCCGGAGCGCCGCTATGGACGGTCGAACAGTCGCCGCCGGCGTTGACGTTGCGCGGCAGTACCGCGCCGAGGATCGCGGGCCCGCTCACCGTCAGCGGGTTCGACAACGGACGCATCGGAGCCTATTCCCTGGCGACCGGGGAACCGCTCTGGGAACAGGTCGTCGCGAACCCCACCGGCCGCAACGATTTGCAGCGCCTCGCCGACATCAGCGTGGGACTGCAAGTCGTCGGCAACGACGTCTACGCGGCCGGTTATCAAGGACGTGTCGTCGGCATCGACCTCAACACGGGTCTCGTGCTGTGGCAACAAGAAATGTCCTCGTTCGCGGGCCTCGGCACCGACGGCAATCACGTTTATGTCAGCGACGAGCTCAGTGCCGTCGTCGCGCTCGACCGCCGCGGCGGCACGCAAGCCTGGCGACAGGAAGCGCTGCGTCTGCGCGACGTGACGGCGCCCACGCGTTTTCGCAACGCCGTCGTGGTCGGCGATTTCGAAGGGTACCTGCATTGGCTCGATCCAACCGACGGTCATTTCCTGGCCCGCGCGCGCGCTGCAGGCGATCGCATCACGTTCGTACCGCTCGTGGTGGGCCTGAATCTGTTCGTGCAGTCCGATGACGGCACCGTCGCGGCGTTCACGATCGTCGACGACGCGGCATAATAAGAATCGCGAGCAAAGCTCGCTCCCACAAACCCTGTAGGAGCGAGCTCCGCTCGCAATCTCGGTTCTTTTGTAGGAGCGAGCTCCGCTAGCGATTCTTGTCTTGGAGCGCCGGCAATGATCCCCGTCATAGCGTTGGTCGGCCGACCGAACGTCGGCAAGTCGACGCTGTTCAACCAACTGACGCGCACGCGCGACGCGCTCGTGGCCAACGAGCCCAGCGTGACGCGCGATCGCCGCTATGGGCTCGCGCAATGGTCGAACGGCAGCTTCGTCGTGATCGACACGGGCGGTCTCGGCGGCTCGGCGCCGGCTGCCATCGAGTCGGGCGTCGGGCGGCAGGTGGATTACGCGCTTGCGGAAGCCGATTGCATCGTCCTCGTCGTCGACCGCAAACAAGGGCTCACAGCCGAAGACGAGCGCATCGCCGACCGGCTGCGCCGCTCCGGCAAGTCCGTCACCGTGGCCGTCAATAAATCCGAAGGCGTCGCGGCGGAGCTCGCCGAAGCCGAGTTTCATCGCTTGGGACTCGGCGATCCTGTCGCCATTGCCGCGCTGCACGCGCAAGGCGTCCCGGAGCTGCTCGAGCGCGTGCTCGCGCCGTTCGAATTGAGCCGAGCGCCCGAGGAACCGAGCGATCGGCGACCCAAGGTCGCGGTCATCGGCCGCCCGAACGTCGGTAAGTCGACATTGATCAACCGGCTCATCGGCAGCGAGCGGCTCATCACGTCGCCCGAGCCCGGCACGACGCGCGACAGCATTCTCGTGCCGTGCGAGCGCGACGGCTACGAGTTCACGCTCATCGATACGGCCGGCATAAGGCGGCGCGCCCGTGTCTCGGGGACGATCGAAAAATTCAGCGTAGTGCAGAGTCTCAAGTCAATCGAGAATGCGGACGTCGTCATCGTACTGCTCGATGCGCGCGAAGGTGTCGCCGATCAGGATCTGCATTTGATCGGGCTCGCAATCGAGCGCGGACGCGCGCTCGTGATCGGCATCAACAAATGGGACGGACAGCCTGCGGCCGATCGCCGCCGCGTCGAATCTGAAGTCGATCGCCTGCTCGGCTTCGTGTCGTTCGCAAGCATTCACTATCTGTCGGCCCTGCACGGCAGCGGCATCTCCGAAGTCGTGCGGGCCGCGATGTCGGCGCACGAATCGGCGGGCCGGGAGCTGCCGACGTCGCGGCTCAATGAGGTGCTGCAAGAAGCGATGCAGGCGCACGCCCCGCCGCTCGTCCGCGGGCGGCAGCTCAAGCTTCGCTACGCGCATCAGGGCGGGCGGTTCCCGCCGCTCATCGTCGTGCACGGCACCCAAGCCGAACGGACGCCCGCCCAGTACCGGCGCTATCTCGAGAACGCGTTTCGGCAGGCGCTGCGCCTCAAAGGGACGCCGATTCGCGTCGAATTCAGGAGCGGCGATAACCCGTTCGCGGGCCGCCGCGATCCCCGGACGAAGCACAAGGCCAAGCGCAGGCAGCGGCCCGCCCGCCATGCTGGCGGTAGGGGTCGCTGACCGGCCGATTTTCCACCGCGAACTAATCTCATAACCAGATGTTACAAACTACGCGGGGCACCGGTTCTACACTGCCGCACCAGCCGCAGACGATACGCGAGCGATTTGATCCATGACCAAGGCCCGCCGCCATTTCACCTTCGAGGGTGAGTTTCCGATGCATCGCGGCGGCGCGCTGCACAATCCGACATTTGCCTACGAAAGTTGGGGCAAGCAGAACGGCGCCCGTGACAACGGCGTGTTGATATTCACGGGCCTTTCACCGCCCGCGCATGCCGCATCCTCCAAGGAGGACCCGACGCCGGGTTGGTGGGAAGAGATCGTCGGACCCGGCCGGCCGATCGACACGCGCCGCTATTACGTGATTTGCGTCAACTCGCTCGGCAGTTGCTTCGGCTCGACGGGACCCGCTTCGGTCGATCCTCTTACCAACGACGTGTATCGGCTCACCTTTCCGGTCTTGTCGCTCGAGGATGTGGCACGCGGAGGCTACGAGCTGGCCCGGCACTTGGGTGTGCAACGTCTGCACGCCGTGGTCGGCCCGTCGATGGGCGGCATGACGGCGCTCGCATTCGCCGTTCTGTTTCCGGATTTCGTCGACGGACTCGTGCTCATGTAGTCGGGGCCGCGCTCGTTGCCGTTCGCGATTGCCTTGCGCTCCCTGCAACGCGAGATGATTCGCAAAGACCCCAATTGGAAAGCCGGCAATTACACGCCCGACGCACTACCTCTGACGGGCATGCGCCTGGCCCGCAAGCTCGGCATGATCACGTACCGATCGGCCGAAGAGTGGCGGCAGCGCTTCGGCCGCGAGCGCGCGGCGGCCGAATACACCGCCGGCGATCCTTTCGGCATCAACTTCGAGATCGAGTCGTATCTCGAGCACCACGCGAACAAGTTCATCGGCCAGTTCGATCCGAACTGCTATCTATACCTGTCGCGCGCGAGCGATTTGTTCGATATCGCCGAGCATGGCGCTTCCGTCGCGGGCGGGCTGTCCAAGGTCGGCGCCAACCGCGTGCTCATCATCGGCGTGACGACGGACTTCCTGTTTCCGATCTACCAGCAACAGGAGCTCGCGGATGGCTTGGCGGGCGCCGGACGCAAAGTGGATTTCGTCGAGCTCAACTCGTTGCAGGGCCACGATTCCTTTCTCGTCGACATGGACAACTACCGGCCCGTGATCGCGCGTTTCTTTTCGTAGGAGCGAGCTCCGCTCGCGAATATCAAGAATCGCGAGCGAAGCTCGCTCCTACAGTACGAAGCTCGCTCCTACAATGGGATGGGAAGGCGTCCCTACGTGTCTTCCTCCGGCGGGTCGTTCTTGGTCACCACGGCGCCGAGCGAGCCGCGCGCGAGCCGTACTGCGATGCTTTCACCCGCGGTCACGGCGGCACTGTCCGTGAGCACGGCGCCATCCGCGGCGCGCGATACGATCGCGTAGCCGCGTTGCAGCGTCGCGAGTGGGCTCAAGGATTTCAAGCTGCGCTCGACGAGCGACGCGCGTACGGTCAGGCGCTCGATGGCGCGGCGCATGCCGGATTGCAGGCGCTCGCTCGCGCGCCGAGCACGCTCGCGGGCGAGCCGCAGTTGAACGCGCGGGTTCGCCGCGGCGATGCGGGCGGCGGCGTGGCCGAGGCGAAGCTCGAGCCGCGTGAGCACCGAGCGCAAGCCTCGCGTGAGACGTGCATCGAGCTCGTCGAGCCGCTGCTGATGCGCGCGGAGCGTCGTGCCTGGGTGCATGCGCGACAGACGATGCGCGAGAGCCGCCAAATGCTTTTGCTCGGCAACGAGACGTCGCGTGACGAAACGCCGCAGCTGCTCGGCCGAGCCGCGCAGGCGCGCTTCGAGCTCCGCTTGATCGGGCACGGCGAGCTCGGCGGCTTGTGACGGTGTCGGCGCGCGCAAGTCGGCGACGAAATCCGCGATCGTGAAGTCGATCTCGTGCCCGATACCGACGATGATCGGAATTTCCACCGCCGCGATCGTGCGCGCGACGAGCTCCTCGTTGAACGGCCAGAGATCCTCGAGCGAGCCGCCGCCGCGCGTGAGAATCAAGAGATCGCAGTCGCGCCGGCGATCGGCAAGCTTGAGCGCGCGGCTGATTTCGTACGCGGCGCCGTCGCCTTGCACGCTCGTCGGATAGATCAAGACGCGCGCGGGGGGGAAACGCCGCTTGAGCGCGATGAGCACGTCGCGGAGCGCCGCGCCGGTCGGCGAAGTGACGACGCCGATGCACGTGGGCAGCGCCGGTATTGCGACTTTGCGGTCGGCATCGAACAGGCCCTCCGCGGCGAGCTTGCGTTTGAGCGCCTCGAAACGGGCACGGAGAATGCCTTCGCCGGCGGGCTCCACTTGATCGACCAGGAGCTGATAGTCGCCTCGCGCTTCGTAGATGCTGACGCGCGCCCGCACGAGCACTTGCTGTCCGTTCTCGGGCACAAACGCGAGCGACCGATTCGCTTGCCGGAACATCGCGCAGCGCACTTGAGCTTTGGCATCCTTGAGCGACCAATAAAGGTGCCCCGACGAGGGCCGCGACAGGTTCGAGATCTCGCCTTCGACCCATACCACGCCGAGCCCGTTTTCGATGAGCAATCGCGCCTCGCGGTTCAAAGCGGAAACCGAGAGAACGGTGCGCTCGGCCGCAAAATCGAGCTCGAGGTTCGCGCGCGTCTTCATGGCCGAATTTGAGCACGCGCTATACTGACAGTCCACATGGATTGGGTTCGCCTCATGCGCAGGTACGCTGCCGCCGTTCTGGCTTTGAGTCTGGTAGGCACCGCCGGCTCACAGCCATCCGAGACTGCGCTCGCCGAGGCTTGGTCCGCACCGGTCTTAAGCCTTTGGATCGCGAGTTCGCGCGATGCGGCATTGGCCCGCGGCGTCGACGTGATTCCGCCCGACATCCGCGCGGCACTCGCCGGATTCGTGCCGGACGACATCCTCGACCGCGTGCGCTGGCGCGTCGACGACAGCGCATTGTCCGTTCAGCAAAGCTTGTTCCGATTGGGCTATACGCCCGCCATGACGCTCGACTACGTGATCGTTTTCGCGACGTCGGCCGACGCTCTGACCGATGCCGCGCTCTGGGCGCACGAGCTCTTCCACGTCCGGCAGTATCGCGACTGGGGCGTCGACGGTTTCGCGGCGCGTTATCTCGAAGATTACGCGGCCGTCGAGCACGATGCCGCGGAATTTCGCTGGCAGTGGATGAAAGCCACGGGCCGCGTCCCTGCTCCGGGTGGGCGTAGGAGCGAGCTTCGCTCGCGATTCTTGCCTTGAAATCGCGAGCGAAGCTCGCTCCTACAGGGACGACAGGGGTCCCCATTTACGCGGCCGGGCTGGACGGCTACACTGGCGCGCTCATTCGCCGCCGGAGCACCCCATGCGGATCGTCCACGAGGCGCTCACATTCGACGACGTCCTCCTCCAACCGGCGTATTCCGAGGTTCTGCCCCGCGAGGTCCTGCTGAAAACGCAGCTGACGCGCTCCATCTATTTGAACATTCCGATCATCTCGGCCGCGATGGATTCGGTGACCGAGGCGCGGCTCGCGATCACGATGGCGCAAGAAGGCGGGATCGGCGTGATCCACAAGAACATGTCGCCCGTCGAGCAAGCGCGTCAGGTGAGTCACGTCAAGAAGTTCGAAAGCGGAATCGTGAGCGATCCGATCACGATTCATCCGGAAGCGTCGATCCAGGAAGTCATCGACTTGACGCGTTCGAAGAACATCTCGGGCGTGCCCGTCGTCAAGGGCGAAGATTTGGTCGGCATCGTCACGCACCGGGATTGGCGCTTCGAAACGAAGCTCGACGCCCCCGTGTCGACGGTCATGACGCCCAAAGACCGCCTCGTGACGGTTCGCGAAGGCGCGAGCAAAGAGGAGGTGCTCGGGCTCTTGCACAAGTATCGCATCGAGAAGGTCCTCGTCGTCGATAAAGCCTTCAAATTGCGCGGCATGATCACCGCCAAAGATTTCCAGAAAGCCACGGACTATCCGTACGCTTGCAAGGACGGCCGCGGCGCGTTGCGCGTCGGTGCGGCCATCGGCACGGGGCCGGACACCGACCAGCGTCTGGCGCTGCTCGTCGAGGCCGGCGTCGACGTCGTCGTCGTCGACACGGCGCACGCGCATACGAGAAGCGTCATCGAGCGAGTCAAAAAGACCAAACGTACGTACCCCGAGTTGCAGCTCATCGCCGGCAACATCGTGACGGGCGAGGCCGCCAAGGTGCTCGTCAAGGCGGGCGTCGACGCCGTAAAGGTCGGCATCGGCCCGGGCTCGATCTGCACGACGCGTGTCGTCGCCGGCGTCGGAATCCCGCAGATCACGGCCGTCGCCGAAGTCGCGACCGCGCTCGAGGGCACGGACGTGCCGGTCATCTCGGACGGCGGGATTCGCTATTCGGGCGACATCGCGAAAGCGATCGCGGCGGGGGCCCACTCGACGATGATCGGGAGTCTTTTCGCCGGCACCGAAGAGTCGCCGGGTGAAATCGAGCTCTATCAGGGCCGCTCCTACAAGACCTATCGCGGCATGGGCTCGCTCAGTGCGATGGCTCAAATGCACGGCTCGGCAGACCGTTACTTCCAGGACACGAGCGAAGAGTTGCGCAAGCTCGTGCCCGAAGGCATCGAGGGCCGCGTGCCGTACAAAGGCACTTTGGTCGCCATCCTCTACCAGCTCGTGGGAGGCATACGCGCCGCGATGGGATACACGGGTTGCGCGAACATCGACGAAATGCGCAAGCGGCCGACTTTCGTCAAAGTGACGAGCGCCGGGCAACGCGAAAGCCATGTGCACGATGTCGCGATCACGAAAGAAGCCCCGAATTATCGCGCGGAGTAACGGGTGGTAACGGCGACGGCACGAGCGCATACCACAGAAGCTCCCGATCGTGCGCGCATTCTGATCATCGACTTCGGCGGGCAGTACACGCAGCTCATCGCCCGGCGCGTCCGTGAAGCGGGCGTTTACAGCGAGATCCTGCCGTACGACGCGCCGGCATCCGCGATCCGCGCGTTCGCGCCCGTGGGCGTGATCCTTTCCGGCGGTCCCGATTCCGCGTTCGGCGAGACTTCGCCGCGTGTCGACGACGCGGTGTTCGCGTTGGGCGTGCCCATTCTCGGAATCTGCTACGGCATGCAGGCGCTCGCCGTCCAGTTCGGCGGCGCCGTGCAGAGCGCCTCGCATCGTGAGTTCGGCTACGCTGAGATCGAGCTCCGCGGTGGGGACGCGCTCTTGTCGGGGCTCGTCCCCGTCGGCGAGGCTCTGAAGGTATGGATGAGCCACGGCGATCGAGTCGAGCGTCTGCCGCCCGGCTTCGGCGCGATCGCGGCATCGAAGAATGCGCCGCTCGCAGGCATGGCGGACGAGCGCCGCAAAATGTACGGCGTGCAGTTCCATCCCGAGGTCACGCACACGCGGCACGGCTTCGAGATCATCCGCCGCTTCGTGCGCGAGATCTGCGGTGCGCCCGGCGACTGGACGCCGCGGAACATCATCGCCGAGCACGTTGCGCGTATCCGCGCATCCGTGGGGCGCGACCGGGTGCTGCTCGGGCTCTCGGGAGGCGTGGATTCCTCCGTCGTTGCCGCGTTGTTGCATGCCGCGATCGGCGACCAGCTCGTGTGCGTGTTCGTCGACAACGGCCTGTTGCGGCTGCACGAGGGCGACCAAGTCATGGCGGTATTCGCCGAGCATCTCGGCGTCAAGGTGATCCGTGCCGATGCCGAAGCGCGCTTCTTGGCGGCGCTCGACGGCGTCGGCGACCCTGAAGCCAAGCGCAAGATCATCGGCGCCAAGTTCATCGAGGTATTCGAGGAGCACGCCGCGCGGCTCGATAACATTCGCTGGCTCGCGCAGGGAACGATCTACCCCGATGTCATCGAATCGGCCGGAGCGGCGACGGGTAAGGCCGACCTCATCAAGTCGCATCACAACGTCGGTGGCCTGCCCGAGCGCATGCATCTCAAGCTCATCGA
>DATCIQ010000112.1:0-4241 GCA_036507635.1 Gammaproteobacteria bacterium | reverse complement strand
CTCGCGATTTTCACTCGCGATTTTCGGATACACGGATAGCAAGAATCGCGAGCGAAGCTCGCTCCTACAGCGACGGCGCCAATGCGAACACCCAAACGACGCCGCCTTGCGGCACGATCGTCTCGTTGCCGAAGAAGCCGTCGACGCGCCGTTGCGAGCCCACGGAGTCGACTCCCCAACCGGCTTGCACGGCAATGTACTGCATGCCGTCGATCTCATACGAGACGGGCACGCCGATGACGCCGGAGTTGGCGCGGTGCTGCCACAGGAGCTCGCCCGTCTCTGCGTCGAAGGCGCGGAAGTAACGATCCGCCGTGCCGCCCGAGAACACGAGCCCGCCGGCCGTGGTCAAGACCGGCCCCCAGTTGGCCATCGCACCGTACTCGTGCGTCCAGACGCGCTCGCCCTTCGATAGATCCCACGCCTGCAGCTCGCCGACGTGGTCGGCGCCTTCGACGAGAGTGCTCTCGACGGCCGTGATTCCCGTGAAGCCCCGCCCCGGAATGTACTCGGCTGCTTCGCCCATCATCGACGTGCACAGGTTGTCGTTTGCGGGGATATAAAGAAGCCGCGTTTCGGGGTTGTATGCCGCCGGCGGCCAGTTCTTGCCGCCATGCAAAGACGGGCAGAATGCGGCCTGCTTGCCGATCGCGGGCTTGCGCTCCATGTCGTATTCGGGTCGCCCGGTTTGCGGATCCAAGCTCGTGAAAACGTCTTGATAGACGTACGGCCTCGCATCGACGAATCCGATGCCGTCGGCGCGACGCTCCAGCAGCCACAGATACCCGTTGCGGCCCGGATGCACGAGCGCCGGGATCGTGCGCCGGCCGCGCTCGATGTCGATGAGAAGCGGTGCGTCGACCTCGTCCCAGTCCCACGAATCGTTCCAGTGGTACTGGTGATAGCCCTTGATCTCGCCCGTGCCGGCATCGAACGCGACGACCGAGTTCGCAAACAGGTTGTCGCCGGGGCGCGCATCGCCCGTCCACGGGCCGGGATTGCCCGTGCCCCAATACGTCTGGTTGAGCTCGGGATCGTAGGTGCCCGTGACCCAAATCGGCGCGCCGCCCGTCTGCCAAGTATCGCCGGGCCACGTGTCATGCCCGAGCTCGCCGGGACCGGGCACCGTGTACGTTTTCCACGCCTCTTCGCCGGTCTCGGCGTCGTAGGCCGTCACGAAGCCGCGGATGCCGCGCTCGCCGCCCGATGCGCCGACGAGAATCTTGCCGGCAATTGCGAGCGGCGCGAGCGTCATGTAGTAGCCGGCACGATAGTCCGCAACCGTTTGCTCCCAGACGATGCTGCCCGTCGCCGCATCGAACGCGACGAGCTTGGCGTCCGACGTCGCCATGTAGACCTTGTCGCCGTAGAGCGCCGCGCCGCGATTCGTGGGGTGAGCGAGCTGGATGTCGGGCGGCATCTGGCGCTGGTAAAGCCAGAGCACGTCACCGGTACGCGCGTCGATCGCAAGCAATCGATTCATCGGCGTCGTCACGAACATGACGCCGTCGTTGACGATGGGCGGACTTTCGTGACCTTCGGTGATCCCCGTCGAAACGGTCCACACGGGGCGCAAGCGGTCGACGTTCGCGGTATCGATCTGCTCGAGAGGGCTGTATCCCCAGCCGTCGTAGGTGCGTCGATACATGAGCCAGTTGCGCGGCTCCGGATTCACGAGCCGCTGCTCCGTCACCGGGCTATAGTCGCGGACAGCCTGGGAAAACCCGAGCGACGGCAGAAATCCGAGCATCACACACGTCAAAGCCGCTGTTCTTGTTGTCCCCAGGCTCATCGGAATACCTCCCCAAAGCGCCCACGCCCCGCGCCTTTCGGCGTGCCGAATGGTATCAAATCCACTCCTCTGCCCGGCGTCGAGGTTCGGCCGTATACTCTGCTGCGCAGTATCCCCACGTATCCCCACGGAGCATAAAAAAATGAGAATGCGCATTGCTGTGTCGTCTGCGTTGGTGCTGATCATGTGTGCGCCGGCCGCTTGGGCGCAACAATTCACGCCGCCGACATTCGACGGGCTCAACACGGACGGCAATGATTCATTATCGAAAGAAGAAGTTGCGACTTGGGTCGCGACGATACCCGCCGGGCCCGGCGGAGGGCCGCCGTCGGCCGACGAAGTCTTCGGGCGTTGGGATGCAAACGGCGACGGAGCGGTGTCAAAAGAAGAATTCGACAGCCGCCCGCGTCCGCAAGGCCCCGGTGGCCCACCGCCGAACTAGCTTTGTGGGAGCGAGCGTTGCTCGCGAATACAAAAAATCGCGAGCGAAGCTCGCTCCTACAAATCAGAACTCGACCGCGGCGGCGTCGCCGAGGATCATTTCGCGGTAAACCGGCAGCGACCAACCCTCGTCCTCGAGCTCGTCGAGCCGCGCTTCGAACCTGCGCATGAGCTCGCGCTTGCTCCTGTAGAGCGCGCGGAGCTCCACGGGCGTGAACGGTTCCTGATACGCGCTCAAGCGGCACATGAGCTCTGCCCCGAACAGGCCGTTCGCGGCCACGTACGCGCTCGGGTTCGCGATGAGCGGCTCCGCGGCCGTGTTGACGGCAACGTATTTGGCGACCGGCACGTCGACGTAAGGGTTACGAATGCCGCCGACGGCGTTGCCGTGCTCGTCGAGCACCATCGTCGAGCCGTCGTTGGCGACGTTGCGATCGAGCAGCACGCGATCCGCGCGCGGCGGCGCGATGCCCTCGTCCACCCAACGCAACAGATGGTAGAGCCCCACCGACATGTAGGCCTGGAGCGGGAACGTGCTCAACGGATGCACGCACGGGTTCGGCTTGAGACGCACGTTATCGCGCGAGTCGACATGGCCTACGCCTGCGAACTCGTAGAGGCGGTACTGCTTGCCGGGCTCGTCGCTGTCTTGGCGGCGAGGGACGTTGGTCTCCACCTCGTGCAGCGTCGGCAGCTGGATCAGCGGCACGTCGATTTCAGGGATCGTCGCGCCCGTCGACGTCGGCATGAATCCGTCGTAGATGCGTTTGCGATCGGGCGTGCGGTAGACGCGATGCGCGGGCAGGTAGTTGATGAGCGTGCCCGAGCTCATCGACGTTCCCGACATGACCATCTTGCGCACGGTGAGCCCCGCGAACGGTCCGGCCGCGCTCTTCATGAGCGCGCCGACTTGCGCGAGGATGTCGTTCGCCTGGCCGTCCTCGACCTCGAGGTCGCCGTACCGCGCGGCGTTCATCGCGACGAATTGGGCCGGCGAAGTCGTGAGGATCTCGACGGCCGCATGCCCCGAATCCATGACATAGACGGCCGTGTACTCGAACGCGTGAGCGGAGCCGCTCGAGTGCATCGATTCCGCGAGCACCAGGCCGCTGAACGCGCCGGCGTCGGCCGGCATGCGCACGACAACGCGTGTCGTGTACGGCCGCCCGTCCGCGGTGCCGGAGACGAAATACTCCTTCGTCGCATAGCCGAAATGCTCGGGGCCGAGCCCCGGCGCCTGCGACGGAGCGGAATCGAACATCGCTCCGGGACCGGTGATCTCGGCGCTCATGCGGGGCAGCGCGACGGCCGTCGGCGCGGCCGGCAAATTGTCGGGCTGCGCCTGGCGCGGCGGTCCGAAACCGCCGGGCGGCTGCGCGGCGCTCGGGCTTGAGAGCGCCAGAGCGGCGAGCGCCGCAAGCACGGTAACGACGAGATCAGGTGTGTGCCGCTCGAACCGCTGCATGCGAGTCTCCTCAATCCATGTAGGCCGGCGCCTTGGGCAGCGCGGCATGCGTTGCTATGTCGTGCTCGATCCAAAGCGTCGCACCGGTCGCTTTGAGGTACTCCTCGACCTTGACGCGCGACGCTCGCGATTGTTCGGCATCGAACTCGAACGTCGGGATGCGCCCCGTCGTGCGCTCCTCGGGATAGTGATAGAGGTCGCCGCCGAGCACGACGGTTCCATAGTTCGCGAGCTTGACCGCGACGACTTGATGGCCCGGTGTGTGGCCCGGCGTCGCCATGACTGTGACGCTGCCGTCACCGAAGACGTCGTAGTCCTCGTTGTCGAGAATTACCGCTTCGGCGTCGCGGAGCTTGTCGAAAGTATCGGGAGCGATGATTCCCTGCGGGCTCTCGGCAAACATGAAGTCGCGCTCGGCCTTCTGCACGATCCACGTCGCGCCCGCAAAGTCGTTCGCGTTCGCCGTGTGATCCGAGTGATAGTGCGAGAGCGCAAAGTGCGTCACGTCGGACGGTGTAAACCCGGCCGCCGCGAGTTGCGGCT
>DATCIQ010000111.1:0-3444 GCA_036507635.1 Gammaproteobacteria bacterium | reverse complement strand
CGACGTCCTGGGCGAACCAGTCGTCCGTATCCTCACCGGAACCTTCGCTGCTCTCTTCGACGTCGCGCACTACGAGGCAGGGGATGCCTTCGATGAGCTTGATCTCGTCGGTTACCGTCGTTGTCAGGGTTTCCGTAATCGTCTCGCCGTCCTCGACGAAGGTCTTCTCGTAGACCCGCTCTGAGCCCGGGATCAGGGGGAAAAACGCGTTCGGCTCGACCGTATCGCCGATCTCGCGAGGATCGACGAAGCTCGCCGCAAACGCGGGTCCGAAGGCGGGCTCGTGCGGCGCATCGTCCAATGCATCGCAAACGTCGAGCCGCGCCTCGAAAACTTCGTGACATTCTTCGTGCGCATCCTGGTGCGCGCCCGCCAAATCCTCGCGGCATGCCTCGCGTTCCTCGTCATCGGCAATTCCCGCACAAATGCCGCGTCCTTCGAGCAAGTCGTCGATGACGTCGACGGCACAGGCCTTCCGCAGCGTTACGGCGCTCCGCGAGCACGCGCCGATTCCATGCCCGCGATAATCATCATCGTCGTCGCGTTTAAGAAAGGCCGCGAAATCGCCGACCCGCTCTGCCGCGTCCGCGTCGAGATCGAAATCGACGGGAATCTCGCCGTCGACCTGGCCGTCGCTTGCATCGGCGGAAAGCGCGGCCAGCACGTCGTCGAGATCGAGATCGTCGAGGCCGGCCAGCGCGCGGATGTGCAACCCCAGCACGCCGGAGGCCGTGTGCAACAACTCGGCGTCGTCGGTATCGAGCGGGCTTTCGCCACTCGCGAACAAGTCTTCGCCGTCCTCATCCTTGCCGAGCGCCTCGAGCACGTTGAGCTCCGCGGCGCGCAACGCGCTTTCAATGGCCGCGGCCGCGATCGGCGTGCCGTCGCCATCCGGATCGAGCTCAGCGCGCACGATTCGGGCGATTGCCGTCGTATGCGGCGAAACGTTGACGGTCTGCGCACCGAAGCCGCGCAAGATGGCGATGGACTCCATATTCGGCGGAGTGTCGCGAAACTCGACGTCCTCGGCATCCGTATTGTCGAGCACGAGAAACAGCGCTTGGCCGCCGAGCTCGCCGGAGACCTCGAACGCAAATGCATCGCCATCGTTCGGCTGTCGCGCGACGGTCAGCACGGGCGCGGCGCCGGCGAGCGCCGCGCGACGATCGTCCGCGCCTGCCGCGGCCGCCATTGCCGCAATGACTTCCCGCGCCGTAAACACGAACAGCGACCCGCCCGCCACGGGGCCATCCGACACGATACCCCTGACCGCGACGGGCGCCGGCGGCTCAGGGCTCGGTGCGCGGCTCGAGTCGTTGTCGCCGCCTCCGCACGCCGCCAACACGAGGGCGGCCATCGTTGCCACGCACAGATTGCCGATGGATGCATAGCTACTCATGATCCCACTCCCACAAACTCGACGAGCTCGAGGCGCTCGCCGTCTTCAATGTTGATCTCCACGATGAGGCCGATTCCCGGTGCGTAGAACTTATGCTCTTCGACGCCGGGTTCGAGCGCCGTGAAGTCGAGCGTCTGCAAGCAAGTCGCGACGCATGCGCCGCCCGGCGCCGCCTCGCTCGCCGTCGTGCTCAAGATCTCGACGACGTCCTCGGCGTCCGTGTACATGACTTCCTGGCGAATGACGGCGCCGACTTCGGGCGCAAACGGCAACAGCATGCCGGCTTGCGCATAATCGCGATCGTGCTTCCAGGAACCTTCGATATCGACGAGCTCCGGGACTTCCGGATCGTCGCCTGCAAAGACTTCGTAATTCTCGGCGATTTCGCCGCAGTACCACAAGTTGCCGTCGACGTCCTGCGCGAACCAGTCGTCCGTATCTTCGACGACGAAGCCGTCCTCGTCGACCACGACATCGTTAACGACGACGCAGCGGATGCCGTCGATGAGCTTGGTCTTGTCCGTCACGACAACAGTGACGGTCTCGCCGGGGCCTTCATAGACCCATCGATTGCCGGGCACGAGTGGGAAGTACGGGTTCGGGGCGACGGAGCTCCCAATCTCCGTCGGATCGACGAAGGACGCGGCGAGCTCCGACCCGAACATCGGGTCGTGCACCTCGTTGTCGAGCGCTGCGCAGACCTCGAGGCGAGCATGGAACACCTCGCCGCATTCGGCGCGCGCTTCGCGGTAGTCGCTCTTCGCTTCCGCGATGCAGTCGCCGTCGACCGGGGAAGCGTCCTGGCACTTGGCAATCGCCGAGTACAAGTCGTCGCGCGCATCGAAGGGACAGGCGTAGCGGAGCCACCGCGCCGTAGCGGTGCAACTCGGCTCGTGCATGCGGCCCGGATGCTCCGCATGAGCCAGCTTACAGGTCGCATAGATCGGTGCCGCGAGCACGACGAGCGCGGCGCATACGTGGAGGCTTCTATCGGACATAAGCTGTCTCCGGAGGTTGTTGTCTTTCAGCGAGGGAGACGCACGCGACATTCGAATCCTTCGTAGAGGCCCCGTTGACGCGAGCGGCCATGCCGGCGCGAAGGATTTCGATTCCGGCAACGTCTACAGTAGAGCGTAAGAGCAACCGGAGGCAGCGAATTGACGAGCGACGATCGCCTGATCGCCAAACGTCTTCTCGATGGAGACGAACGGGCGTTTCGCGAAGTCTTCGACAGCTACTTCCCGCGCCTGTACCGTTATGCGCTCGCGCGAGTCGGCGGCAATCGAGAGGATGCGCGCGATATCGTCCAGCAAACGTTCTGCAAGGCGTTTGAGCACCTCGATTCCTATCGAGGCGAGGCGTCGCTGTTCGGTTGGATGTGCCAAATATGCAGGAACAACCTGATTGATCGCGCGCGCAAGCAGAGCGTGCAGCACGAGCGCATCGTGCTGGTCGGCACGGACGACGCCATTCAGGCGATCCTGGAAGCGATTCGAGCCCCGGAAAGCGAGCAGCCCGAGCAGGAGCTCACGCGCATGAGCCTGGTGCAATTGATTCAAACGACGCTCGATTACTTGCCGACTCACTATGGGAACGTCCTCGAGTGGAAATACATCGAGGACCTCTCCGTCAACGAGATCGCCGCGCAGCTCGCGATTGCGCCGAAGGCGGCCGAATCACTGCTCACGCGCGCGCGCAATGCATTCAAGGAGGCGATCGTGGCCATCAACGAATCGGCCGATCTGCTGCCACGCGACTTGAGACCGGCCACGAAAGGATGAAAGGATGAACGACAGCGATCATCGTCAGACGCAGACGGCCTCCGGGCGGGATCCGTTGGGGGAGCTCATCCGCGCCGCCGGGCGGCGCCCTCAGCCGCCGCGCGATCATTACGAAAGCGTGCTCGCGGTGAGCCGTTCGGCCTGGCAACGCAAAGTGCGGGGACGCAGGCGGCGCCGGTGGTACGCATTGGCCGCGGCAGTCGTCATCGCGCTCGGCACGGCCCTCATGTTTCAGTCGCTCGAGCGGACTGCGGCGCCGGTCGC
>DATCIQ010000110.1:0-16144 GCA_036507635.1 Gammaproteobacteria bacterium | reverse complement strand
TCGTCGAAGCGATCGCCGCCGATGCGCACCGATGCCGCATATACGATGCCGTTCAACGAAATTACTGCCACCTCCGACGTGCCGCCGCCGATGTCGAGCACCATCGACCCGCGGGGCTCGTGCACGGGCATGCCGGCGCCGATCGCCGCGGCCATCGGCTCCTCGACGAGGTACACCTTGCGGGCGCCGGCGCCTTCGGCCGATTCCCGGATGGCACGGCGCTCGACCTGCGTCGAGCCGTAGGGAACGCATATGAGAACGCGCGGGCTCGGTCGGAAGTACCGAGATCCATGAGCTTTTTTGATGAAGTACTGGAGCATCTTCTCCGTGACGTTGAAGTCGGCGATGACACCGTCCTTGAGCGGGCGGATGGCCGTAATATGGCCCGGCGTTCGGCCGAGCATGTTCTTGGCCTCCATGCCGACCGCCTCGAGGACCTTGCCGCCGCGGCCAGCCTCCTCGCGAATCGCAACGACCGAAGGCTCGTTCAGCACGATTCCGCGACCTCGGACGTAGATCAGGGTGTTCGCGGTGCCTAAGTCGATGGATAAGTCGTTGGAAAAGTATCCGAGAAAACTCTTTAACATTGAGGCCGCAAGCCCCTGATTTGAAACCAATGGGCGACTTTAGCAACGGGTAGGACAATCTACAAGCGACGTGTATAGTTTCGTGAAGTGAATCACTAGGCTCGATCATGACGTTGGACGTCGAACACATTCAGAAGCTCGCCGACCTCGCCCGCTTGGAAATCTCCGCCGCCGAGGTTAGGGACGTTTCGGCCAAGCTCACGGCCATCGTCGGCCTCGTGGATCAGCTCGCGGCCGTCGCAACGGCCGGCATCGCGCCCATGGCTCACCCTTTGAACCAGACGCAGCGGTTGCGCGCGGACGTCGTGACGGAAGACAACGAACACGAGCGTTATCAAAGCAACGCACCGCTGGTCGAACGCGGCCTTTATCTCGTTCCAAAAGTCATCGAGTAAGCACGAACACGAATCTCCGCGGCTCGTCGTGAGGCACTCGGCTCACTGCGCGGTAACGGTCATGCACGAGAAGACGCTTGCACAATTGTCGGCAGCACTGCGCAAACGCAGCGTGTCTTCGCTCGAGCTCACGCGACATTTTCTCGATCGCATCGCACGATTCGACGCGGCACTCAACAGCTTCATCACCGTCACCGCCGAACGAGCACTCGCGCAAGCGGCCGCCGCCGATCATCGCATCGCCGCAGGCGACGCGACTGCATTGACGGGAATTCCCCTCGCGCATAAGGACATTTTTTGCACGGCTCAAGTGAAGACGTCGTGCGGATCGCGCATGCTCGACAATTTCATTTCGCCGTACGACGCGACGGTCGTCGAGCGCCTTGCCGCCGCCGGCGCGGTCATGCTCGGCAAGACGAACATGGATGAATTCGCGATGGGCTCGTCGAACGAGACGAGCTATTACGGCGTCGTGCACAATCCTTGGAATCACGAATGCGTGCCCGGCGGATCTTCGGGCGGCTCGGCAGCGGCCGTCGCGGCGCGACTATGCTCTGCGGCAACCGGCACGGATACCGGCGGCTCGGTGCGGCAGCCCGCGGCGCTGTCGGGCATCACGGGTCTCAAGCCGACTTACGGTCGCGTGTCGCGCTATGGAATGATCGCGTTTGCCTCGAGCCTCGATCAAGCCGGCACGTTGACGCGGACCGCGGAAGACGCGGCGCTGTTGCTCGAAGCGATGGCCGGGCTCGATGCACGCGACTCGACCTCGCTCGACGCGGCCGTGCCGCAGTATTCGCAGCATGTCGGCACTCGATGGGAGAACGTCACGATCGGCGTGCCGGACAACTTCTTCGACAAGGGTCTCGACGACGGCATCGCCACCGCGATACATGCGGCTCTCGGCGAATACGAGAAGCTCGGCGCAACGTTGCAGCGCATTCGTCTCGACAACGTGCACCTCTCCGTGCCTGCCTACTATGTCGTCGCTCCCGCGGAAGCGTCGTCGAACTTGTCGCGCTTCGACGGCGTGCGTTTCGGATATCGGGCCGACGATGCGCTGCGCGGCGATCTCGATTCGTTCTACAAGCGCAATCGCGGCGCAGGTTTCGGGGCGGAGGTCAAGCGCCGCATCCTCACGGGAACCTACGTGCTTTCGGCGGGCTATTTCGACGCCTACTATTTACAAGCGCAGAAAGTTCGCCGGCTCATCAGCGACGACTTCGCGCGCGCATTCGCCGACGTCGACGTCATTGCGGGTCCGACGACGCCGACGCCTGCTTTTCGCATCGGGCAAAAGACGGGCGACCCCATTGCGATGTATCTCAACGACATCTACACGATCGGCGCGAACCTCGCCGGACTGCCGGCGCTTTCCATTCCTTGCGGATTCGTCGACGGGTTGCCCGTCGGCCTGCAACTCACCGGATCGCATTTGAGCGAGCCGCAGCTCCTCAAGATTGCGCATCACTTCCAGCGCGACACCGATTGGCACAGCCGCATGCCGCCGGGATACGCTTAAGGGCGCACGCATGGATTGGGAAACCGTCGTCGGCCTCGAGATCCACGCCCAGCTCGCGACCGCGAGCAAGATATTCTCCGGCGCGTCGACGCGCTACGGCGCGCCGCCGAACACCCAAGCCTGTCTCGTCGATCTCGGCTACCCCGGTGTGCTGCCGGTTCTCAACGCGCGCGCCGTCGAGATGGCGATCAAGTTCGGGCTCGCGACGCACGGCGAGGTCGCGCTCGTGTCGGTGTTCGCGCGTAAGAACTACTTCTATCCAGACTTGCCGAAGGGCTATCAGATCAGTCAATACGACTCGCCCATCGTGCGCGGCGGTTACATCGATGTCGTGCTCGACGAGCACACCATCAAGCGCGTACGGCTGACGCGCGCCCATCTCGAGGAAGACACGGGCAAATCCCTGCACGAGGATTTTCACGGCATGTCCGGCATCGACTTGAACCGCGCCGGCACGCCGTTGCTCGAGATTGTCTCCGAGCCCGACATGCGATCGGCCGCGGAAGCGGGCGCGTACATGCGCGCGATCCATACGTTGGTCCGCTATCTCGACATCTCCGACGGCAACATGCAGGAGGGCTCGTTTCGCTGCGACGCCAACGTGTCGGTGCGGCGCCGCGGCGAGGACAAGCTCGGCACGCGCACGGAGCTCAAAAATCTGAATTCGTTCCGCTTCGTCGAGAAGGCCATCGAAGTCGAGGCGCGGCGCCAGATCGAGATTCTCGAAGGCGGCGGGCGAATTGCGCAGGAAACGCGGCTCTACGATCCGGATCGGGATGAAACGCGGCCGATGCGCAGTAAAGAGGAGGCCAACGACTACCGCTATTTTCCCGATCCCGATTTATTGCCGGTCGTCATCGATGCCGCAAAGATCGCCGCGCTCGAGGCCGCCCTGCCCGAGCTGCCCGCCGACAAGCGGCGACGCTTCATGCAGGACTACGCGCTGTCGGCTTACGATGCCGACGTGCTGACGAGCTCGCGCGGTCTCGGGGACTATTACGACGAGCTCGTAGAGAGCACCAAGGGCACGCCGAAGCTCGCGGCCAACTGGGTCATGGGCGAGCTCATCGGCACGCTCAATCGCGAGCATCTCGAGATCGGCGCCACGAAGATCTCGCCGGCGGCGCTCGGCTCGTTGCTCGATAGGATCGAAGACGGAACGATCTCCGGCAAGATCGCCAAGGACGTTTTCGAAGCGATGTGGACCGGCGAAGGCGAAGTCGACGAGATCAT
Organism: Gammaproteobacteria bacterium; assembly: GCA_036507635.1. Taxonomy (GTDB): domain Bacteria; phylum Pseudomonadota; class Gammaproteobacteria; order Steroidobacterales; family Rariloculaceae; genus DATBLZ01. The sequence goes on along the minus strand of DATCIQ010000110.1, from coordinate 12,407 downwards.
CGAAGCACGCGGGCTCGAGCAAATTTCCGATACGGCGAGCCTCGAAGCGCTCGTCGTGCAGGTGCTCGCCGCGCACCCGGAGCAGGTCCAACAGTTCCGGGCCGGCCGTGCGCAGGTTTTGGGCTTCCTCGTCGGCCAAGTCATGAAAGCTTCCCAGGGCAAGGCCAATCCGCAAGAAGTCAACAAGATTTTGCGCGCAGCGCTTCAAGCATGAACGAAGTGCAGAGTTTCTTGTTCGAAGATCACGGCTTGCGCGGCGCGCTCGTGCGGCTTACCGAAACTTGGCAGCAAATCACGGCGCAACATCAGTACCCGGCGGAGGTTCAGCAGGTGCTCGCCGACGGCGTCGCAGCCACGGTATTGCTCGCGAACGGGCTCAAAGATCGGCCGCGCGTTTCGCTGCAACTGCAAGGCGAGGGCCCGCTGCGGCTGCTCGTGATCCAATGCTCGGCGGACTTCAAGGTCCGGGGCATGGCGAAATGGCGCCCCTACGCGCGCGGCGAGGCGTTGCTCGGCGAGGGCCGGCTCAGCGTGCATCTCGATACGGGCAGTCGTCATGGCGTATTTCAGGGCATCGTGCCGCTCGTGAGCACGCGCCTCGACGCCTGTCTCGAAGGCTATTTCGCCAAATCCGAGCAGCTCGCGACGCGTATCGTGCTCGCGGGCTCCGCCTCGGACACGGCGGGGCTTCTCGTGCAAGCGCTGCCGGGGCACGAGCGCGACGCGGAGGTATTCACGCACGTGGCGGCGCTCGCGAAAACGATTCCCTCCGCTGACCTCATCGCCGATGCCGCGAGCGACCTACTGCCGCGCGTCTTCGACGGCTACTCGATCCGTCTTTTTCGTCCGCGTCCCGTCCTCCACGACTGCCGCTGTACGCCGGACTATCTTGCCGACGTCGCGCGCATGCTCGGCGCGGACGAGCTCAAGTCGTTGCTCGATGACCAGGGCTATGTCGAGCTCACGTGCGAGTTCTGCAATCGCGCCTTCCGTTACGGCGAAGATGACGTCGCGGCCATCCTGCGCGGTGAAGCGCCGGAGCACGCGTTGCACTAGCGCCGTCTCCCGTAGGAGCGAGCTTCGCTCGCGATTAAGACAAGATCGCGAGCGAAACTCGCTCCTACGAAGTGATGCCGCAAACCGGGCACATCGGGTCGGATTTAATCGCGAGGGACTGCCACGTGCCATAGCTTGCGTCCCAGAGCAGCAGGCGCCCATTGAGCGGTGCATGCCCGGTCAATACGAGCTCAAGTGCCTCGATTGCCATGAGCGTGCCGATGACGCCCGGTACCGGAGCCAGCACGCCGTTGCCCTGGCACGTGCCGAGCCACTCGTCCTCGTCACGGTAGACGCATCGATAGCAGGGACCGCCTCCGCGGTTCTCGAACGCCATCATCTGTCCTTCGAAGCGGAGCGCGGCACCCGTGATGAGCGGCACGTGCGCTGCGACGCAAGCACGATTGATGGCGAGCCGGGTCGCAAAGTTGTCCGTGCAATCGAGAACGACGCGCACGCCCGCGACGGCGGCGCCGAGCGCTTGCGGATCGAGCCTTTCCGCGAGCACGGTGACGTTCGTGGCGGGATTCAGCGCGTGCAGGCGGCGGGCCGCGGCGACCGCCTTGAGCTCGCCGACGTCGCCGTCGTCGAAAAGGATCTGCCGCGGCAAGTTGCTCTCGTCGACGCGATCGAAATCGTTGAGCACGAGCGCCCCGGCCCCGCTGCTCGCGAGATACTGAGCCGCCGGACAACCCAAACCGCCGACACCGACGATGAGCATGCGGCTCGCCGCGATTCTCCCTTGTCCCTGCTCGCCGACCTCGGCGAGCGCGACATGACGCGCGAAGCGTCGCGGCCGAGTCACGCCTGCGTCGCCCTGAACACGGCGGCACGAGGAGTGCCGGCCAAATCCTCGTACACCCGCTCCATCTCGAACCCGAGCGCTACGGCGAGCTCGAGCAAGGCGGCGCGCTGGTTAAATCCATGCTCGAGCAACAGCCGCGCCGGTGCCGTGAGGTGCCGCCGCGCGGCGGTGAAGATCGCACGATAAGCGTCGAGCCCGTCGCTGCCGCCGTCGAGCGCGACGCGCGGCTCGAACTTGAGCGGTCCCGCGAAATGGGGATCGCCGCTCGGCACATAAGGCGGGTTGCCGACGATCAGACCGAAGCGCTCGTCGCCCAATGCTTCGAACCAATGCGACGCGACGAAGCGTACGTCGAGCCCGAGGCGCCGAGCGTTGTCGCGGGCCACGGCGAGTGCCGCCGCGTCGGAGTCGATCGCCGTTACCTGCGCCGACGGGCACTGCTGTTTGAGCGCGAGCGCGATCGCACCGCTGCCGGTGCCTAAATCGAGCACGGACGCGTGCGGCTCCGCGAGGAGGTACTGCAAGGCCGTGTCGACGAGGAGCTCGGTATCCGCGCGCGGCACGAGGACGTCCGGCGATACGCGCAGCTGTAATGCATAAAATTCCTTCTCACCCGTGATATAGGCGAGCGGCTCGCCGCCTGCGCGACGCTTGATCGCCGACCGAAACAGCGCCGCGCACTCGACGCTGACCGTACGCTCAGGATATGCGAGCAGCGTGGCGCGGCTCGAGCCGGTACTCATCGAGAGCAGCAGCTCGGTCTCGAGCCGTGCCGATCCGCTCGCCGGGCCGAGGTCCTGTCGAGCGACGGCGAGGAGCTCGGCGATCGAACACAGGTCGCCCGTGCGATCGAGAGTGCGTTGCGTGCTCATCGGCGGTTACGGCTCGATGCCGAGCTGGGCGAGCTTCTCGGCCTGATACTCGATTAAGAGCGGATCGATGACGTCGCCGAGCCCTCCTTCGAGCACGTCGCCGACCTTGTACAGCGTGAGATCGATGCGATGATCGGTCACGCGACCTTGCGGAATATTATAGGTGCGAATGCGTTCGGACCGGTCGCCCGTCCCGACGAGGCTGCGCCGCTTTTGCGCGGTCTCGTTCTGCCGCCGCGTGACTTCGGCGTCTCGCAGGCGTGCCTTGAGCAGCGACATCGCGCGGGCGCGATTCTTGTGTTGCGAGCGCTCGTCCTGGCACTCGACGACCGTGCCGGTCGGCAGGTGCGTGATGCGAATGGCCGAATCCGTCTTGTTGACGTGTTGGCCTCCGGCACCGGACGCGCGAAACGTATCGATGCGCAAATCCTTGGCGTTGATCTCGATCTCGCCCACGTCCTCGGACTCCGGGAGCACCGCGACGGTACACGTGGACGTGTGCACGCGTCCTTGTGCTTCCGTCTCCGGGACCCGCTGCACTCGATGCGTGCCCGACTCGAACTTGAGCTTCGCATACGCGCCGGCCCCGACGATGCGGCTGATGATCTCCTTGTAGCCGCCATGCTCGCCCGCGCTCAAGCTCAAGACCTCGAGGTGCCACCCCTGCCGTTCGGCGTAGCGCCCATACATGCGAAACAGATCCCCGGCGAAGATCGCGGCTTCGTCGCCGCCCGTGCCCGCGCGAATTTCCAAGAACAGATTGGCGTCGTCGTCGGGGTCTTTGGGGACCAAGTGCTTGGCGAGACGAGCCTCGAGCGTCGCGCCTCTTTCCCGCAGCGATTCGAGCTCCTCGAGCCCAAGCTTCTGTAACTCGGCATCGTCGCTCGTCGTCAACTCCTGCGCGGCGAGGATTTCCTTTTCCAGGGCAAGGAATGCACTGAAATCCTTCGTCACGTCGGCGAGCCGCGCGTACTCGCGCGACAGATCACGAAACCGTTCTTGGTTTTTGATCGTTTGCGGATCGCTCAAGAGACGGGCAATCTCCTCGTGGCGCTCGGAAAACGCCGTGAGCTTGTCGCGAATGGATTCTTTCACGCGTGACTCAACCTCCTGCGACGTCGCACAAAGATTTTGCGTAAATCATTAATTGATCACAAGTTACTCTTGCAGGGGACTGAGTTATAGTGCCCATGTGATCGGTAGCTCCCTCAAGACCCTCCCGCTATTGCTGATCGCGGGCTTAAGCGGATGCACCGCGACGCCAGGCACTGCTCCGGACGAGCGACGCGTAGCGATCGATTCACATACGTTGCTCGCGGAGATCGCGATCGAGGAGCGACGCCTCGAAGAAGCGACTCAGCACTATCTCGACGCCGCGTTGCTCGGCGACGATCCAAGTCTAGCCGAGCGTACCACGCGCATGGCGCATCAACTCGCGCTGACGCCGATCGGCCTGCGCGCCGTCGCCCGCTGGCGGGAATTGGCGCCGGAGGACGAGCGTCCGTATTGGTTTTCCGGCGTCTTCGAGACACGCTCGGGACGCGCCGACCGCGCAACGCAGGATTTCGCGACGCTCGTCGAGCGCTTGAGCGCCGACAATCCCGGCGCCGGCCTGGCTCTTGTGCTCGATGCGCTCGGCAACGAGCCCGATCCCGCCGCCGCGACCGCGGTCATGTCGGCTCTAACCGAGCGATATCCTGGCACACGCGAGGGTCACTACGGTCTCGCGCGCCTCGCCATGCGGTCCGGGGATTTCGAGCTCGCCCTCGAGAACGCCGAGGCCGCGACCGAGCTCGAGCCCGAGTGGATCGACGCACAGCTCCTCTACGCACGAACCCTGTTGGTGGCGGGGCGAACCGAGGATAGTCTGGCCCTCGTGGCCCGGCTCGCCGCCGAGCACGACGAGCTCGAAGTACGTCTCCAACATGCCGAGCTGCTGCTGTCGGCGGGCCAGAGCGTGGAGGCACGGGCCAAGCTCAACGAAATCCTGGCCGACAACCCCGGTCTGCCCGAAGCGACGCGCGCGCTCGCCTTTCTCGCTCTCACGAGCGACGAGCTCGACGAGGCCGGACGGCACTTCGGCGAGCTGCGCGGCGATTCGCGCTACCGCGACGAAGCCTTCTACTACCTCGGACGCATCGCTGAGACGGAGGAAGATTATCTCCAGGCGACGCGCTCTTATGCGCGCGTGACGCAGGGCACGCACGCCGTCGAAGCGCAGGTTCGCACGGCAGTCATCATGTACTCGCAGATGAACGATGCCGAGGGCGCGCTGCGACACCTGCGCGAGTTCGGTAATGCGAATCCCCTATTCGGCTCGGAGATGCTGCTTGCGCAGGGGCAGTTGCTCATGCAAATGGAGCGGCGCGAGGAAGCCGCGCAACTCTTGAGCGACGCCGTAGCGGCGAGCCCGGCCGACGTCGAGCTGCAGCGCGCCCACGTCCAGCTCTACGTCGAGCTCGCGCAAGATGCCGTCGAGCGCCGCCGTCTCGAGGAAGCCGAAGCTTGGCTCGACGACGGCTTGAATCGGTATCCAGGCGACACGTCGTTGCGCTACTCGCAAGCGCTGCTGTTGCAAGAGCAAGGTCGCCTACGCAAGGCGGTCGGCGTGCTCGAAGCGCTCGTCGAGGAGCACCCCGACGACGCCGCCCTGCTCAACGCGCTGGGTTATCTCTTGACCGATCGTTTCGACCGGCACGTCGAGGCGCGCGGCTACATTCAGCGCGCGCTCGCGATGGATCCCGACAGCCCCGCGATCATCGACAGCATGGGATGGGTCTTGTACAAGCTCGGCGAATACGCGGCGGCGCTCGATTATCTCGAGCGCGCCTACCGGCTATTCGACGATCCCGAGGTTGCGGCGCATCTCGTCGATACGCATTGGGCGCTCGGTCAGCACGATGTTGCGCTCGAGTTGCTCGACAGCGCGTTGGCGGAGCAGCCCGACGACCCCCATCTGCAAGAAGTCAAGCAACGGCTGACGCCATGAAAACCGCGGGCTTGTTGCTCGCGGTGGTTCTCGCGCTGACCGCGTGCGCCCATGTTCCTCCCGCCTCGGACGGTCTCGATCTCGCCGCGCGGCGCACGCGGCTGGCGGCCCTGCCGGGCTGGGACATGCGCGGTCGCATCGCCATCGATACCGGCGAGCGCGCATTTCAGGCCCGCTTTCGCTGGCTCGAGCAACCCGATTCGCTCAAGCTCACCGTGCGCGGTTTGCTCGGCGCCGGCAGCTTCGAGATCAGCGGCAACGAGGATGCGTTGACATTGCGTGCGCGCGGCGAAAGTTGGTCGCTGACCGATCCCGAGGGCGACCTTTCGGCGCGCTTCGGTTGGTGGCTGCCCGTAGGAAGCCTCGACACGTGGCTCATCGGACTGCCCGATGAGCGCTACGAAGCGCGCACGCGGGTCGACGGCAGCGGGCGTCTCGTCGCGCTCGAGCAGCGTCTGTGGACCCTCGAATACGGAGACTATCGGCTCGCCGAAGCGCTGGCCCTGCCGCGGACGATCGACCTGCAACACGGATCGCTGCGGTTGCGCCTGACCGTGGACACCTGGAATCCGGTCGCCGCGCCTACGAGCGCCTTGAATTGAACCGTACCGCACCAGCACAATAACTCAGGGGTAGTGATTGGGGCGTAGCCAAGTGGTAAGGCAACGGGTTTTGATCCCGTCATACGTAGGTTCGAATCCTACCGCCCCAGCCATCCGCACGAGGCCTTGAAGGAACCCCTTTGAACTCAGGCATTCTGACGCTCTTTTCCGGCAACGCGCATCCGGCGCTGGCGCGCGACATCGCGCGGCACCTCGGGCTGCCTTTGAGCCGCATCAACGTCGGGCGCTTCAGCGACGGCGAGGTCAGCGTCGAAATCATGGAAAACGTGCGCGGCAACGAGGTCGTGCTCGTGCAGCCGACGTGCCCGCCGACCAACGACAACCTCATGGAGCTGCTCGTCATGGCGGATGCGTGTAAACGCGCATCCGCGGCGCAGATCACCGCGCTCATCCCTTATCTCGGTTACTCGCGTCAGGATCGCCGCCCCCGTGCCGCACGCGTAGCGATCACGTCGAAGCTCGTCGCCAACATGATCACGGCGGCGGGGATCGACCGCGTCATTACCGTCGACGTCCATGCCGATCAAATTTCCGGATTTTTCGACATCGCGTTCGACAACGTCTATGCCTCTCCCGTGCTGCTCGGCGACGCGTGGAAACAAAGCTATAAGAACATGGTCGTCGTTTCGCCGGACGTCGGCGGCGTCGTGCGCGCCCGCGCTCTCGCCAAGCGGCTCGACGATGCCGGGCTCGCCATCATCGACAAAAGGCGACCGCAAGCGAACATGGCCGAGATCATGCACGTCATCGGCGAGGTCGAGGGCAAGACTTGCGTGCTCATCGACGACATGGTCGACACGGCGGGAACGCTGTGTCAGGCCGCCAAGGTGCTCAAGGAACGCGGCGCCGAGCGCGTCGTGGCGTACATCACGCACCCCGTTCTGTCGGGTTCGGCCATCGAGCGCATCGAGAGCTCCGTCCTGGATGAGCTCGTGGTTACGGACACGATCCCGCTGCGTGAGGAGGCGCAAAAGTCCCGGCGGATTCGCCAGCTCAGCGTCGCGGAGCTGCTCGCCGAAACCTTGCGCCGCATCACCGGGGGCGAATCCGTGAGCTCCCTGTACCTCGACTAAGGCACCCTGGTATCATGCGCGCCCTTCCCGGAGGACTTGAGTCGTGACATACGAAATACAGGGAGAGCCGCGCGAGGGCTCGGGCCGAACCGGCAGCCGCAGGCTGCGCAAGCTGGGGCGTGTTCCCGCCATCGTCTACGGCGGCGGCAAGGAGCCGCGCTCCATATCGCTCGATCACGACAACCTGTCCCATCAGATGAACCAGGAAGCTTTCTACACGAGCATTCTCACGTTGAGCGTCGGAAAAGAGGCGCAACAGGTCGTGGTCAAGGCGGTGCAGCGTCACCCCGCGAGGCCGCAGATCATGCATCTCGATTTCCAGCGCGTCGTCGAAGATCGAGAGATCATGATGCACGTTCCGATCCACTTCTTGAACGAAGCCAACGCGAAGGGCGTCAAAGAGCAGGGCGGCGTCGTCGATCATATCTTGACCGACGTCGAGATCTCGTGCTTGCCTCGCTACCTGCCCGAGTATCTCGAGCTCGACGTCACGGAGCTCGAGCTCAATCATCTTTATCATCTCTCGGACATCAAGCTGCCCGAGGGCGTGTCATCGGTGGCGTTGCGTCATGGACAAGATCTTCCCGTCGTTGCGGTCAATCCGCCGCGACGCGAGGAAGTCGATATCGCACCGGTCGTGGAAGGCGCCGAGGTCCCCGTCGTCGGCGAGGAGGCCGCGGCCGCTGCAGGCGCCGAGCCGGGCGCCGAGAAAGGCGAGAAGGGCGAAAAACCGGAGAAGGCCGAAAAGGGACAGAAGGGCGAGCGCGGACAGAAGGGCGAAGGGTCCGCCTAGTTCCCGCGGGTTTTCCGCCGCCAAGGGCCGCCATTTCGGCGGCCTTTTCGCAAATGCCGCCGGTGTAGGATGCTCCCGATGTCACAGGCAATCGATTTGATCGCTGGGCTCGGCAATCCCGATCCCGAGTATCTCATGACGCGCCACAACGCCGGGTTCTGGTTCGTCGATGCGCTCGCTGCTCAGCATGGCGCGCGCTTTTCGGCCGACAAGAAAGTCGAGGGTCAAACGGCCGAGGTAGCGATCGAGGGGCAACGCGTACGGCTGCTCAAGCCCATGACTTCCATGAATCGTTCGGGACGCTCAGTTGCGAAAGCGCTTGCCTACTACAAGATTCCGCTCGAGCACGTGCTCGTCGTGTACGACGAGCTCGACCTGCCGCCGGGGCGCGTGCAGCTCAAGTTCGGCGGAGGCCACGCGGGTCATAACGGCATGCGCAGCGTGGTCGAGCACGTCGGCGCCGAAGTTTGGCGCTTGCGCATCGGCGTCGGCCACCCCGGCCCGGGCCGGAAAGACGAGGTTATCGGCCACGTTCTACGTCGCGCGCCGTCGAGCGACCAAGAGCTGATCCTCAAGGCCGTGGGTCATGCGCTCACCTGCCTTCCCGTGTTGCTTGCAAAAGGACCGGAGCTCGCGAAGAACCGGTTGCATGCGTACAAGGCCGGCGAGCCGGCGAGCACGGACGACAAGGACGCTACGGACTGAATGGGCATCAAGTGCGGAATTGTCGGGTTGCCGAACGTGGGCAAGTCGACGCTCTTCAACGCGTTGACGGCGGCCGCGATCCCAGCCGAGAACTATCCGTTTTGCACGATCGATCCGAACGTCGGGGTCGTCAGCGTTCCCGACCCGCGGCTTCAGGAGCTCGCCGCGATCGTCGAGCCCGAGAAGATCGTCCCGGCGATCGTGGAATTCGTGGATATCGCCGGCCTCGTCGAAGGCGCGTCGCAGGGCGAGGGACTCGGCAACCAATTCCTGGCTCATATTCGCGAGACACACGCGATCGCTCACCTCGTGCGCTGTTTCGAGGACGACGACGTCACGCACGTCGCAGGCCGCATCGATCCGTTGCACGACATCGAGATCATCGACACGGAGCTCATGCTCGCGGATCTCGAGACCGTGCAAAAAAGCCTGCAAAAGGCCGAGCGCAATGCGAAGACCAACGACAAAGCCGCCGTCGCCAAACGCGACCTGCTCAAGCGCGCGCTCGACGCGCTCGAAGGGGGCCGCCCCGCCCGCAGTCTTAAGCTCGACGACCAAGAGCAGGAAGGCTTGCGCGATCTGCAGCTCATCACCGCGAAGCCCGTCATGTACATCGCGAACGTGGCCGAGAACGCGTTGCGCGATAATCCACTCGCGGCGCGCGTCGAGCAATTCGCCCGTGAGCAAGGCACCGAGGCCGTCATGATCGCGGCGCGAATCGAAGCGGAGCTCGCGCAGCTCGCACCTGCGGAGCAAGCCGAGTTCCTCGCCGAGCTCGGCTTGTCCGAGCCCGGCTTGCACCGCGTCATCCGCTCGGCGTACCGTTTGCTCGGCCTCAAGACCTTTTACACCGCCGGGCCCAAGGAAGTCCGGGCGTGGACCGTGCGGCAGGATGCTACGGCGCCCGAAGCCGCCGGCGCGATACATTCGGATTTCGAGAGAGGTTTCATCCGCGCCGAGGTCATTGCCTATGACAGCTTCGTCAAGCGCGGCGGCGAGCAAGGCGCGCGCGAAGCCGGCGAGCTGCGGCTGGAAGGAAAGACCTACGTTGTGCGCGAAGGTGACGTCATCCACTTTCGCTTCAACGTGTGAGGATCGAGTCATGCGAATACTAAAACTCGTGCTCCCGGTCGTTGCGACCGCGACGCTTGCCGCGTGCGGCGGCGGCACGCCGGAAACAGGCACGCAGCCGGCGGCGGCTTCCGACATCGAGCTACCCGCGGGTTTCACGGCGACGATCTTCGCCGACGGCCTGCAATCGCCTCGGCACCTTGCGGTCGCCGACAACGGTGACGTCTACACGACGCTGCGCAGCGGCCGGTCGCAGCTTGCGCCTACGGAGGCGATGGGCGGTGTCGTCGCCATGCGCGACACGAACGGCGACGGCGTCGCCGACGAGATCGAGACTTTCGGCCCTGCCGACACCGATACGGGCTTGGGCTTAAACGACGGCACGCTGTACTTCTCATCGACGACGACGATCTACGCGGTGCCCCTCGGCGACGCGCTCGTGCCGAGCGAGGAGCCCCGGGTCATCGTCTCGGGAATCCCCGCGTCGGCCGGCGGTCACGCATCGAAGCCGATCACGTTCGACGGCGCTGGACATCTCTACACGCAAGCGGGCGCGCCGTCGAATGCCTGCGAGGGTGAGCCGCGCGCGGCGAACTCCGCGGGCCTCAATCCATGCCCGTTTCTCGAAGAATACGGCGGCGTTTTCCGCTTGAGCGCGACGTCGCGAGATCAAGTGCACCCCGAGGACGCGATTCGCTATTCGACGGGTCACCGCAACGTCGTGGCGCTCGAGTGGAACGCGAGCGCCGATAAGCTCTATCTCGTCATGCACGGGCGCGACCAGCTCGACCAGATGTGGCCGGAGCATTTCACGCAAGACGAGCGTATCGAGTTGCCGGCCGAAGAGTTTCACGTAGTCGACCAAGGCGACAATTTGGGCTGGCCTTACACCTACTACGATCAAATCCGCGGCCGGCGCATGGTGGGGCCCGAGTACGGCGGCGACGGCGAAACTCCCGGGGAGACCGGCAAATACAAGGATCCACTCGTCGGCTTTCCGGGCCATTGGGCGCCGAACGACCTTGTGTTCTACACGGGCACGCAGTTTCCGGAGCGCTACCGCAATGGCGCCTTCATCGCTTTCCACGGCTCTTGGAACCGGCAGCCTGCGGAGCAAGGCGGGTATGCCGTCGTGTTCGTGCCGATGAACGCGGCCGGCGAAGTTACGGGCGAGTGGGAGATATTTGCCGACGACTTCGAAGGCCCGAATCCGATCACGAGCCCCGCCGAAGCGGCGCACCGACCGAGCGGCCTCGCGGTCGGACCCGACGGATCGCTCTACATCAGCGACGATACCGGCGGACGTATCTGGAAGGTCTCATACACCGGCTCTTTGTAGGAGCGAGCTCCGCTCGCGATTTCGTAAGAGTCGCGAGCGAAGCTCGCTCCTACGACGTCATTCCTACCGTGCTGCGATTGCCGCGAAGCCAGAGCCACGCGAGCGCCGCGAGCCCCGCGACGAGCCCGGGGATCACCGCGAGCTGGACCGCGCTCCATCCATAGGCGTTGAGCAGCGCGCCCGAGCTGAACGATGCCATCGCAACCAGGCCGAACACGAGAAAGTCGTTGAACCCCTGCACTTTCGCCTTCTCTTCGGCCGAGTGCGTCGACGCGAGCAGGCTCGTGGCGCCGACGAAGCTCAAGTTCCAACCGAGGCCGAGGACGATGAGCGCGGCGTAGAACCGGTGAAGCTCCATGCCCGACAGCGCGATCGCGGCACAGATGCCGAGCAAGCCGAGACCGACGGCCATCACGCGCCGCACGCCGAAGCGCGCGATCAGCGAGCCCGTGAAGAAGCTCGGCGCAAACATCGCAACGACGTGCCAACGCACGACGTCCGCGGCGTGGTTTGCGGAAAACCCGTGCTCGACCATCGCGAGCGGGGTCGAAGTCATAACGAGATTCATGACGGCGAATGAAATCATCGCGCACAGTACGGCGACCGCGACGCTAGGCTCGCGGAAGATGACGCCGAGCGGCCGGCCCGTGCCCGCGCCACGCGCTCGGCGCGGCGGGGTCGGAATGCGCAGAAACGCGAGCGGCGCAGCGCCGACTACGTTGATTGCGACGATCGCGGCGTACGCGCCCGCGAACGGCGTCGGCGCGAAGTAGTCGCCCGTGAGTCGCACGATCTCGGGGCCTACGAGCGCGCTGACCAATCCGCCCGCCATGACCCACGAAATCGCTTTAGGCTTGAATTCCTCGGACGCCGTATCGGCCGCCGCGAAGCGGATGAACGCAAGAAACGCCTGATAGACTCCCGAGAACGCCGCACCGAATACGAGCAACTCGAAGCTGCCGGTGATTAGCGCAGCCGCGCTCAACGCGCCGCCGATGCCGCCTGCGAGCGCGCCCAAGAGAAAACCGAAGCGCCGCCCGCGGCGACCCATGACGAGCGACGCGACCGGCACGGTGAACAT
>DATCIQ010000109.1:0-2380 GCA_036507635.1 Gammaproteobacteria bacterium | reverse complement strand
AGAGCCCGTCGGCGCGCGCTGCGGCAACCGGCCGCGGCTCCGAGCGCGTGAAGATGCCGGTCGGGGTCTTGTAAACCGAGTGAATACGCGTCGTGTCGATACTCTGGTACGTCGAAGCGCCGTAGGTCGCATCGACGAGGAAATTGAGCGCTCCCAGGGACTCCGCGACCCGGACGATATCGACCGCCGTCGCCTCGCCGAGCGCGTGCGCGAGCACGGGCGCGCTGTTCTGCTCGTCGACCGAGCGGTAGCGCCCTTCGAAGCGCTCCAAGCGGTACTGAGAATCGAGGCCCAAGAGCGACGCCCAATACTTCCATTTGAGGAACTCCGCGTCGATGCGCCATTGATCGCCGCGTATCGGCAGCGTCTCCTCGGCGCAAAAATCGCCCGTTTTCAAGTACGCAAGATACTCGCGCTCACCCGTGCGCTCGAATCTGATCTCCGCGATCAACGTCTCGTCGGTCAGCATGTTGTACGTGTGAATGGATGCGGCCAAGAGCAAAACGAACACCACGCCGCACAAGACGAGCGCGACAAGCGAAATTCTGATGATTCTCATCCGCAGAGAATATAATTCATGCCGCGAGCAGTCGAGGCCGGCATGGATGAAACCGTAAGACGCATCGTCGCGAAGTTCGCCCTCATACCGCATCCCGAAGGCGGCCATTTTCGCGAGGTGTACCGATCCGATCTCAACACCTGGCATCCGCGGATTCCGGAGGGGTACGAGCGCACCCGATGCGCAGGCACGCTGATTTACTTCATGCTGGCCGGCGCTGAGTTCTCGGCGTTTCATCGCGTGCGTTGGACGGACGAGCTGTGGCACCTCTATGCAGGCGGACCGTTGGAGCTGCACACGATCGACGCCGAAGATGGCTACTCGAAGCGCTCGCTCACCACGGATCTCGAGCATGGCGAGCCGACGGCCCTGGTCCGGGCCGGCGTGTGGCAGGCCGCGCGGCTGGCGCCCGGAGCGGCATGGGCCTTCGGTGGTTGCACCGTTGCGCCGGGATTCGACTTTGCGGACTTCGAAATGCCGCCGGCCGATGCTCTCATTGCCGAGCACGCGCGGCACGCCGCCGTCATCCGCGAATTGACGCATCGTTGAAGGTGGCCGGCGTGCTCAAGATCTGGGGCCGCAAGAATTCCGTCAACGTGCAGAAAGTTCTCTGGTGCGCGGCGGAGCTCGGCCTCGACTACGAGCGAATCGATGCGGGACTCGAGTTCGGCCTCAACAACGAGGAATGGTTCTTGGCGCTCAATCCGAATGGCCGCGTACCCTTGATACAAGACGGCGACTTCACACTGTGGGAATCCAATTCGATCGTCCGGTACTTGAGCGCGACGCACGATCTCGGCGGGCTTTACCCTGAGTTGCCGCGCCAACGCGCCGCCGCCGAGCGATGGATGGACTGGCAGTTGTCGACGCTCGCGAGACCGACTTCGATTTCCTTCCGCAATCTCGTGCGCACGCCGCCCGGCAAGCGCGACGCGGCGGCCGTGGCCGCGGCGGTCGAGGAAGCGAACAGCGCCTTGCTCATACTCGATCGGCACCTGGCGGCGCACCGCTTCGCCGCAGGCGACGCATTCTCGATGGGCGACATCCCCGTGGGTGCCGTGACGTACCGGTGGCTTGCGCTCGAGGGCATCGAGCGGCCGGCGTGGCCCAATCTCGAACGCTGGCAGCAGGAGCTGGGGCTGCGGGAAGGGTTTCGCGCGCACGTGATGCTGCCCCTGAGCTAGCCGGTGAGCTGCTCATAGACTGCGCGATAAAGTCTTGTTAACCTTCGGCAAACTAAGAGAAAATGGCTCGTTCGCGCAAATGCCGGTGCGAGCGGTTCGCGGCATGGCGCCAACGTGATGCAGTGCAAAGAATGACGGCGCGTTAGTGGACATAATTCGCCCCGTGGAATTGGGGCCAACGATCGACTGAGACGGAACCGATACTGGGGAGGCGGGGTTTTTTATGGGGAAAGCGGCCGGCGTTGCACTGCTCTTTGCACTGGTCGGAGTCGCCGCGGCGCAAAGCGCGGAGACCCTCTTTCCGCGGCCCGCGGCACTCGAGCCGGCGATCGGGTTTTGGACCCGTGTGTACACGGAAATCGAGACTGATTCGGGTTTTCTCCACGATTCCGTGAATCTCGACGTCGTCTACGAGACGCTCGAGTTCCCGTCGAACCCGAGCCCGCGAGAGCGGCGGCGTGTGACGTCGCGGGCCGTGGAGAAGTACAGCGACATTTTGAAGTCGCTCGCGCGCGGCGACCGTTCGGGGCTCAACACGGACGAAGCGCGCGTGCTCGCGCTGTGGCCTGAAGGCACGGCCAACACGGAGCTCCGCGAAGCCGCGGAGCGCATTCGCTTTCAGCTCGGCCAAGCGGAT
>DATCIQ010000108.1:0-5782 GCA_036507635.1 Gammaproteobacteria bacterium | reverse complement strand
GCTCTTCGTCATCCGCCAGATCCAGTCCGGCGGCTCGACCGCCCTCAAGTTCGGCAAGAGCCGGGCCAAGGTGCTGCTCGAGGATCATCCCAAGGTCACCTTCGACGACGTCGCCGGGGCCGACGAGGCCAAGGAGGAGGTCGCGGAAATCGTCGACTTCCTGAAGGACCCATCCAAGTTCCAGAAGCTCGGCGGCAAGATTCCAAAGGGCGTGCTGATGGTCGGCAGTCCCGGCACCGGCAAGACGCTGCTCGCACGCGCCATCGCCGGCGAGGCCAAGGTGCCGTTCTTCACGATATCCGGCTCCGACTTCGTCGAGATGTTCGTCGGCGTCGGCGCATCGCGCGTGCGCGATATGTTCGATCAAGCGAAGAAGCACGCGCCGTGCATCATCTTTATCGACGAGATCGATGCCGTCGGCCGCCACCGCGGCGCCGGTTTGGGCGGCGGACACGACGAGCGCGAGCAGACGCTCAATCAGTTGCTCGTCGAGATGGACGGGTTCGAGGGCAACGAGGGCGTCATCGTCATCGCTGCGACGAACCGTCCCGACGTGCTCGATCCAGCGCTCTTGCGCCCCGGCCGCTTCGACCGCCAGGTCGTCGTGCCGCTGCCCGACGTGCGCGGCCGCGAGCAGATTCTCAAAGTGCACATGCGCAAGGTGCCGATCGACGGCAACGTCAAGCCCTCGGTCATCGCCCGGGGCACACCCGGCTTCTCGGGCGCCGATCTCGCGAATCTCGTCAACGAGGCGGCCTTGCTCGCGGCACGTGCCAACAGGCGCACCGTGACGATGGAAGAATTCGACAAGGCCAAAGACAAGATCATGATGGGCGCCGAGCGCCGCTCAATGGTCATGAGTCAATCCGAGAAAAAGCTGACCGCGTACCACGAGTCGGGTCACGCGATCGTCGGTCTCCACGTCCCGGATCACGATCCCGTCTACAAGGTCACGATCATTCCCCGCGGCCGGGCTCTCGGCGTCACGATGTTCCTGCCCGAGGAGGATCGTTACAGCTACTCGAAGCAACGCCTCATGAGCCGCATGAAGAGCCTGTTCGGCGGCCGCATCGCCGAGGAGCTCATTTTTGGGCGCGACTACGTGACGACGGGCGCTTCGAACGATATCGAGCGCGCCACCGAGATCGCGCGCAACATGGTCACGAAGTGGGGCTTGTCGGACCGGCTCGGCCCGCTCACGTACACGGAAGACGACGGCGAAATCTTCCTCGGCCGCAGCGTCACGCGCCACAAGCAAGTGTCGGACGTCACGGCACATGCGATCGACGAGGAAGTTCGCGGTCTCGTCGACTCCTGCTATACCGTGGCCAAGAAGATTCTCGTCGACAACGAGGACAAGCTCCACGTGATGGCCAACGCGCTCATGAAATTCGAGACGATCGGCGAGATCCAGATCAAGGACATCATGAGCGGACGTGAGCCGCGTCCGCCCGAGGATTGGGACGAACCGACCGAGCCCGGCGAGGGCGTGAAAGTCGAAGCAGCCGACAGCAAGGGGCCTGCGCCTCTTGGTGGTCCCGCGGGACAGCACTAGGGGATGTTGTAGGAGCGAGCTTCGCTCGCGATATTCTTCTGCAGGTCGCGAGCGAAGCTCGCTCCCACAAGAGTGATCGGGAGGCGGCGTTGGCGAAGCGCTATTTCGGGACGGACGGGATTCGCGGACGCGTCGGCACTGCGCCCATGAGGGTCGATTTCGCGTTGCGCCTCGCGAGCGCCGCGGCACGAGTCCTGGCACCGAACGGCGGTAAGGTCCTCATCGGCAAGGACACCCGCGTTTCCGGCTACATGTTCGAATCCGCGCTCGAAGCAGGCTTCGTCGCTGCCGGCGTCGACGTATTTCTGACGGGGCCTCTGCCCACGCCCGCTATCGCGTTCCTCACCAGCAAACTCGGCGCCGACTTCGGCATCGTGATCAGCGCCTCGCACAATCCCTATTACGATAACGGCATCAAGTTTTTCGATGCATCCGGAGAGAAACTGTCTGATGCGCTCGAGGAATCCATCGAGCGGTATCTCGAGCAAGAACCTTTGACCTGCGATTCGAGCTCGTTGGGTCAGGCCATTACCCTGACCTCGGCTCGGACCGACTACATGCGATTTTGCCGCCGCACTATCCCTGCGGACATGGATTTCGAGGGCCTCAAGATCGTCGTCGACGCGTCGCACGGCGCGGCGTACAAGGTCGCGCCGCGGCTCATCGCCGACCTCGGCGCGGAAGTGATCCCCGTCGGCTGCTCGCCCAACGGACGCAATATCAATGACGGCTGCGGATCGACGCGTCCCGACTTCGTCAAGCTCACCGTGACGGGCGTGCGCGCGCACGTTGGGATCGCGCTCGACGGCGACGGCGACCGCGCGGTCATGGTCGACGAGCGCGGCCAGCTCGTCGACGGCGATCGTCTCCTTTATATACTTGCGCGCGACCGCCACGAAGCGAAGGCGCTGCAGGGACCCGTCATCGGCACGGTCATGAGCAACCTGGGGCTAGAGCTCGCGCTTCGCGATCTCGGTATCGAGTTTCGGCGCGCCAAAGTGGGGGACCGCCACGTCCTTGCGCTGCTCAAGGAAAGCGGCGGCATTCTCGGCGGCGAGACTTCGGGCCACGTCATCTGCCTCGACAAGACGACGACCGGCGACGGGCTCATCACGGCGCTACAGATTCTCGCGATCATGCGGCGCACCGGTCGCAGCTTGAGCGCGCTCGCCGAGGGTATGGCGCAGATGCCGCAAACCTTGCTCAACGTGCGCATCGCAGCGCCTGTCGACGTCGGCAGCAACGAATCGATTCGCTCGGCGGTCGCCGTGGCCGAATCGAAGCTCGGTGCACGCGGACGCGTGGTGTTGCGGTCTTCGGGCACGGAACCGGTCATTCGCGTCATGGTCGAGGGCGACGACCAAAACCTCGTCAAAGCCCTCGCTGCGGAGCTCGCGGATTCAGTGCGCGCCGCCGTCGAGCCCGCGTTGATTTGAGCAGAATTCCTCTAATTGCCGGCAACTGGAAGATGAACGGCAGCCTCGCTGACGGCCGCCTGCTCGTCGCGGCCTTGTTGCAGGGCGTCGGTCGCACGGCCCATCCCGAGATGCTCTTGTGCCCCCCGTTCGTCTATCTCGCGGCGCTTGCGGACTGGCTCTCCGGCTCGCCGATCGCGCTCGGTGCGCAGAACTTAAGCGAGCAGGCGCACGCCGGAGCGTACACGGGCGAGGTCGCGGGCTCGATGATCAAAGACGTGGGTTGTCGCTACGTCATCGTCGGCCATTCGGAACGGCGCACGCTCTACGCCGAGGACGATCGCGTGGTCGCGGCGAAATTTCGCGCGGCACAGGCCGCGGAGCTCGTGCCGATTCTGTGCGTGGGCGAGACGCTCGCGGAACGCCAGAGCGGCCGCACGGCAGCCGTCGTCACGCGCCAGGTGCAGGCGGTCGCCGCCGAGGCCGGGTTCGAAGCGTTTGCGCGCGCCGTGATCGCATACGAGCCGGTATGGGCGATCGGCACGGGCCACACGGCGACGCCTGATCAAGCCCAGGACGTGCACGCGCTGATCCGGGGTCTCGTCGCGGCCGGAGATGCTACAATTGCCGCTGAGCTCAAGATTCTGTACGGCGGCAGCGTCAAGGGCGCCAATGCCCGCGAGCTTTTCGCGAAAGACGACATCGACGGCGGGCTCGTGGGCGGCGCGTCGCTCGATGCCGCGGATTTTCTGAAAATTTTTGCGGCCGCGGCGTAAAGCCTGGCCGAGGAAACATGCTACTGACGATAGTTCTCATTGTGCACCTCGCAGTGTGCGCGCTGATCGTTTCGCTCGTGTTGCTGCAGCGGGGGAAAGGCGCGGACGCGGGGACCGGCTTCGGTGCCGGCGCGTCGGGCACGGTTTTCGGGGCGCGTGGATCGGCGAATTTCTTCTCGCGCTCGACCGCGGTGCTCGCAACGTTGTTTTTCGCTACGAGCCTCACGCTTGCCTACTTGGCGGCGCAGCGGCCGGCGCCACAGAGTGTTCTCGAAGGTTCCGTGTTGGAGGAGCCTGAATCGGAGCTACCCGCACTGCTTCCTCGGCAAGACGAGACGGAGCTGCCCGATTTGAGCGAGCCGCGTGACGGGGAGACGCCAAGCCCCGACGACACCGGCAATTGACTGCCGACGTGGTGGAATTGGTAGACACGCCGTCTTGAGGGGGCGGTGGCGCAAGCTGTGCCGGTTCGAGTCCGGCCGTCGGCACCAATATCTGGGGACAGTTTACCTATTCGGCTACGCGAACCTGCGCGCACGCGCCGCGGGCAAATAGGTACACTGTCCCCTTCTGGTACAATTCGCGCCGTTCGTTTCGGCCGTGAGACATGCTCGCCAACTACGCTCCAATCCTCATTTTCTTGATCGTCGCGGGAGCTTTGGGCGTATTGTTGCTCGGTCTCGGCTTCGCGTTCGGCAGCGGACGCAAAGACACGGCGAAGCTCTCGCCGTACGAGTGCGGCTTCGAGGCTTTCGAAGACTCGCGCATGCGGTTCGACGTGCGCTATTACCTCGTCGCGATCCTGTTCATCATTTTCGACCTGGAGATCGCGTTCCTTTTCCCGTGGGCCGTGGCATTGCGCGAGGTGGGCGCTTTCGGGCTCGCCGCCATGGGGATATTTCTTGCCGTTCTTGTGGTCGGATTCATATATGAGTGGCGCAAAGGGGCCCTGGAGTGGGATTGAGCCAGAATGCACCGTTCGACGTCCCCGAGGTCATGCAGCGGGGGTTCGTCGTCACCCAAGTGGATAAGCTCGTCAACTGGGCGCGCACGGGATCGATGTGGCCAGTGACCTTCGGCTTGGCGTGCTGCGCCGTCGAGATGATGCACGCGGGAGCTTCGCGTTACGATCTCGATCGCTTCGGCGTCATGTTCCGCCCGAGCCCCCGCCAGTCCGACGTCATGATCGTGGCGGGCACGCTCGTCAACAAGATGGCGCCGGCATTGCGCAAGGTCTACGACCAGATGCCCGAGCCGCGTTGGGTCATCTCGATGGGCTCTTGCGCGAACGGCGGCGGCTACTACCACTACTCGTATGCCGTGGTGCGCGGTTGTGACCGCATCGTTCCCGTGGACGTCTACGTGCCCGGTTGTCCGCCGACCGCGGAGGCGCTGCTGTTCGGGATCATCCAGCTGCAGCGGAAGATCCGGCGCACGCACACCATCGCCCGTTGACGATGAAGCCCAAGTACGCCGCGCTCGGAGAGCGCATCGAAGCACGCCTTGGAGACAAGCTCACGCGCCTGCCGACGCGCACGGGCGAGCTCGGATACATGGTGAGCCCCGATGCCCTTCTCGAATGCTGCGAGGTCTTGCGCGACGACGCGGCTTTCAAGCTCGAGATTCTCATCGACGCGTGCGGCGTCGATTACCTCACCTACGGCAGGGACGAGTGGCAGACACAAAGCGCGACCGAGACCGGGTTCAGCCGCGGCGTGACGTCGGCCGCGGATCCGGCGAGCGTCCTCGTGCCCGTCGAAGGCGTCGCCTACGCGCCGCCGTCGCGGTTCGCGGTCGTCTACCACCTCCTTTCGATCACGCACAATCATCGGCTCCGCCTCAAAGCGTTCTGCACCGACGACGCGCGGCCGATCATGCCCTCGGTGTGCTCGATATGGCATTCGGCCGATTGGTACGAGCGTGAGGCGTTCGATCTGTACGGCATTCTATTTCGGGGTCATCCGGACCTGCGCCGTTTGCTCACGGATTACGGCTTCATCGGGCATCCGTTCCGCAAGGACTTTCCGCTCATCGGC
>DATCIQ010000107.1:0-3014 GCA_036507635.1 Gammaproteobacteria bacterium | reverse complement strand
AGGGCACCGCGATGCCCGCGGAGCCGCGCACAGAGGCACTCCCGGGAACGCCGTGAATCCGTCCATGGAGGCTCCGGCGGCGCCATCCGACCGCCATGGATGGCGGGAGTGCCGCAATTGCAGGAGCAAATTGCGGCCCTGCCGGCAGACGGTCGCATTCGAGCCCCTCCACGAGCACCCCGGCACGATGACTGTCAGCGTGGGACAGCCGGCGGAAAGAGTAAGAATCGCGAGCGAAGCTCGCTCCCACAAGACGAGGATCGCGGCCGGAGGCCGCTCCTACGAAGAGGCGAGAGCGGGAATTAGGGGCCCTCGAAGACGGCGGCGATGGGGCGCGTCTCGATTTGGTCGGCGGGAACGCCGAGCGCGAAATTCGCGATCTCGACGTCCTCGCCGAGAATCTCCTGCGGCTGTGGCGAAGCGTAGGTGATCGGGCTCGGCGCGTCGGTGGCGAGCGCCGCGCTGAGACCTGCTGCGTCGCCGGTGACGATCGCGATCTCGAGGTTCGCGTATTGAAGATGTTTCTTGATCGCCGCATTGACCTCGTCGAACGTCAACTCATCCATCATGCGGCGAAACCGCTCGAGATGCCCTTCGTCTTCGATGCCGTAGAATCGGTCGTCGACCGCATAGCCGAGCCGCATCGACGTCGTATCGGCGAAGTGCAGGGAATACTTTTTCAAGAAAGTACGGGTCAGCTCGAATTGCTCCCGCGTGAGACCCCCGTCGACGAGCCTCTCGAGCTCGCGGACGGCGGCTCGCAATGCGAACAGCGCCTGATCGTTCGGCAACGTGCGTACCCAAACTTCGAAGATTTGCCGGCGGCGCGGCACGTTGACGGGCGGCATGCTGAGCTCGCCGCCGTCGGGGAAGCTCTCTATATATGAGTAATCGCCGTAATTGAGACCCCGAACCTCGCGGATGACTTGGAATAGATGGCTCGACTGATTGCGATGCTCGCCGAGCCAGGAGTTGGCGATCCAGAGCGCATAGAAGTCCCGCTCGCCGCGATGGACGTCGATTGGGAAACCGAAGCTGATCGAGGCGTC
Source organism: Gammaproteobacteria bacterium (assembly GCA_036507635.1). GTDB lineage: Bacteria > Pseudomonadota > Gammaproteobacteria > Steroidobacterales > Rariloculaceae > DATBLZ01. The sequence goes on along the minus strand of DATCIQ010000107.1, from coordinate 1,965 downwards.
GGCGCCGGGTTTGTCGATGAGCAGCACGCGGCGGCCGGCAAGCGGCGGGACCTCGAGCGGCGGCGGCGCAGCCGGCGCGCCTGCGGCCAGATCGTCGAGCGTCGCCTGCATGCGCCGAGCGAGGTCGGTGCCGAACCCGCCGCCGAGCGCGATGAGCGCGTTCGCGCGCCTGTAATGCTCGGCGTAGAACGCACGCACGTCATCGAGAGTGACGGCGCGAAGCCCCGCGACCGTCCCCTCCTCGGGATGAGCGTAGCCCGTGCCCGCGAACACGCGCTCATAAAGCGCGGCTTTGGCGAGGTCCTCGTCCGACGCATAGCGCAACGTGTTCATGAGGTAATTGATCGTGTCGTTCTTGATACGCTCAAAATCGTCGTCGCGAAACGCGGGGCGCAAGTATGCGTCGGTCAAGAGCGGCACGTAGGCGTCCAAGTTGTCGCGGTGCGTGCGCCCGGTCAGCGTGGTCATCTCCTTGTCGACGCGCACGCCGTACCACGCCGCAAGCGGATAGAGCTTCTCGAGGATTGCGTCGTAGGTGTTCGCTTCCGTCGCGGCGTCGCCCAGCATTTGCCCCGTCAAGTAGGCGAGACCTGCCTTGCCGCGCGGATCGTTCTGCGAGCCGACGCGAAACGACACCGAAAACGAGACGGTGGGATCTTCGGCAACAGGTAGCAACACGATACTGGCTTCCTCCGTTTGCGTGGGTGCGGGCGGCGGATCGTCGCCGCAAGCCGCGAGCGAAGCACTGAGCACCAGGGCAGCTGCGTGGGCCTTCATTGTGCGGATCGGAGCACGCCGATCGTCCGCTCACCGGGAACGAAATACGCCCGCGCCGCTTCACGGACGTCTTCAGCGGTGACGCCGGCGTAGGCTGCGTAGAGCCGTTCGATGCCCTCGAGTCCGCCGCTGATCGCGATATGCCGCGCGAGCTGCTGCGCGACTTGGTCGGGCGTCTCGAGCCCCATGAGGAAGCCGTACCGCAACCGCGATTTCAGCGCCGCGAGACGATCCGCATCGACCAAAGCGTCTCGATACTCCGCGACCGTCGCATCGATCGCCGCGAGCACGTAGTCGACTTGCTCCGGATCCTTGATGCGCGTGTAGATGTCGAGCAAGGTTGGTTCGCGGTTGAGATTCGGATCCGCCGCCAGGAACTCGACGACTTGCTCCTCGAGGACCAGGCGCTGGTACGCATCGCTCGTCGAGCCGAACGCGAGCTCGGCGAGTAAGTCCGCAGCGACACGCACGCGATTGGACGGATCGAAGGCGTCGATCTTGTAAGCGACCCACAAAAGCGGCAACGTCTTGCCGTCGTAGCCGAGATCGAAGCGCCTTTCGTTTCGTTGCGGAGGCTCGGCAAGAACATCCGGGCTCACGTAGCCGCGCTCCCAATCGCCGTAGTACTTCTCGGCGAGGGCGTTGACGGCCGCCGGATCGACGTCGCCGGCGACGAACAGGATCGTGTTCTCCGGCCGGTAGTAACGCGCGAAGAAGGTCCGCGAGTACGCGTACATGGTCGGCATCGCGATGATGTCTCGCTCGAAGCCCATCGTCGTGTGCCCGTACGTATGGCGCTCGAACGCCGTCGATCTCATCGTCTCGTAGAGCACAAACAACGGATCGGTCTTGCCCTTGCGGTATTCGCCGTACACGGCGCCGGCCTCCGTCTTGAAGCCCGCTTCGGAGTACGCGAGGTTCTTGAACCGGTCGCTCTCGAGCTCCATGACGCGCTCCAGGTCGGCGCGCGTCATCGACACGTGATAGGCGGTGAGGTCGTCGGTGGTATAGGCGTTCGCGTCCGCGCCGAGCTCGGTGAGGATGCGTTGATAGACGTCCGCGGGGTAGCGCTCCGTGCCGCGGAACATCATGTGCTCGAAGAAATGCGCGAAGCCCGAGCGTCCCGGCTCGTACTCGTCGCGCGATCCCGTGCGAACGATGCTCCAAAAGGTCGCGAGCCCGTCGCCC
>DATCIQ010000106.1:0-5903 GCA_036507635.1 Gammaproteobacteria bacterium | reverse complement strand
GCCATCGTCGGCGTTGCCCTCGGGCTCACGGGCGGCGGCGGGTCGATATTCTCCGTCCCTTTGCTCATTTACGGCTTGGGTGTCCCTCCGGCGGATGCCATCGCGATCTCGCTGCTCGCCGTTGCAGTCACGGCGCTTGCGGGCGCGCTGCAGTCGGTGCGCCACGGGCTCGTCGTCTGGCAGCCCTCGATGCTGTTCGCGCTCGGCGGAATGGCGGGCGCGCCGGCCGGCCACTTGGCCGCGCGACTCGTCGACCCGACGTGGGTCGTCACGGCGTTTGCGTTGCTTGCGCTCACGGTCGGGGCCCTAATGTGGCGCGCGGCGAGCATGCACCCCGAGCAGGCGACCGCCGTACGCGCCCAGGCTTATGCGGCCGGCGGCAGTCCAATTTGCGTGCTGGCACCCGACGGACAGTTACGTTTCTCCGCGCCCTGCGCGCTCGTCTTGTCCGTCATCGGCATCGGCACGGGCTTTCTCGCGGGTTTCTTCGGCGTCGGCGGCGGATTCCTCATCGTGCCCGCGCTCGTGCTCGTGACGCGCATGGGTGTTCACCGGGCCGTGGCTACGTCGTTGCTCATCATCAGCGCGATTGGGCTCGCCGGCGCAGCCGGCGCGATTTGGCATGGCGGCATCGCGTGGAACGTGCTCGTGCCGTTCGCTGGCGGAGGCCTCGCCGCAATGCTTGCGGCACGCTCGTTCGCCGCGCGGGTCGCAGGGCCTCCCCTGCAAAAGATTTTTGCGACCTGCATCGTGTTGGTCGGCGTCGCGATGCTCATCGATACCATGCTCTAGAGAGATCACTATGACGCTCATTTTCCGCCAGCTCCACGACTTGAAGTCCTCGACCTATACGTATCTGCTCGCGGATGCCGCAACCAAGGAGACGGTTATCATCGATCCGGTTTTCGAGCAGGCACGGCGCGACTCGGCGCTCGTCCGCGAGCTCGGGCTCACCCTGCTCTACACGCTGGATACGCATGTACATGCGGACCACGTGACCGGCGCCTGGTTGCTCAAGCAATCGAACGGCAGCCGCATCGCGCTCGCGGCGAAGTCGGCGGCGCACGGCATCGATGTGCCGCTCGCTCACGGCGACAAGATCCATTTCGGCTCACGCTACCTGCAGGCGCGTGCAACGCCAGGCCATACGAACGACTGCATGACATTCGTGCTCGACGACCACGGCATGGCGTTCACGGGCGACGCGCTGTTGATCCGCGGCGCGGGCCGAACCGACTTTCAGCAAGGCAGCGCGCACAAGCTGTACCGCTCGATCGTCGAACAGATCTTTACGCTGCCGGACGAATGCCTCATCTACCCGGCACACGATTATCGCGGGCTGACGTGCAGCAGCGTGGGCGAGGAGAGGCAGTTCAATCCGCGCATCGGCGGCAAGCGCAGTGAAGCCGACTTCGCAGGTTACATGGAGAACCTGAGGCTCGGGCATCCGAAGCAGATCGCCGTTGCCGTGCCCGCGAACATGCGATGCGGCCGCATCGAAGCGGGCGACACGGGCGCATCCGAGTGGGCGCCGCTGCGCTACACGTACGCCGGCATCAACGAGATCGATCCCGAATGGGTCGCCGAGCATGCGCAGGAGCTGCAAATCATCGACGTGCGTGAGCCTACCGAGTATACGGGCGACCTCGGGCACATCGCGGGCGCAAGCCTCATCCCACTCGGCCGATTACCGGAAGAGCTCGCGGCGCTGCACAAGGACGCTCCTACGGTGACGGTCTGCCGCGCCGGCGGCCGTTCCGCGCAGGCCGTTACGCTGCTCGAACGGGCCGGCTTCACGAAAGTCGCGAACCTGGCCGGCGGCATGCTCAATTGGAATCACCACGGTTTGCCCGTCAATTCGCGTGTCTGAGGCGGCCTCGCAACGGTCACGGAAAAGCTGGCGTTTCGCTGAGCTCTAGCGTTTGTCGACGACGACCCGCCCCTCTTTGAGGACGACGGCGACGTTCAGCAAGTCGTGGACATCGGCCAGGGGATCCCCGTCGAGAATCACGATGTCGGCGAGCTTGCCGCGCTCGAGCGTCCCCGTCTCGTCGCCCAAGCCGATGGTTGTGGCCGCGTTGCGCGTCAGTATCGTGACGATATCCTGCGGCGAGAACACGAGGCTCAACGGCTTGAGCTCGTGCGCGAGCGAATCGCGCGGCGTGTAGCTCGTATCGGTGCCGTACCCATAGGTGATGCCGGCCTCCCACAACAGCCGCGCATTGACGGGTCCTTGCCCGGCGCTCGACAGCGTCTCCCACGGAAACGGGTTGAAATCGCGGAACAACGGCTCATTCTCGTCGTTGAACGAGGGCACGAACACACCGAGCGTCGACATCATCGGAATACCGGCGGACGCGATCATGCGTGCCGTTTCGGCGTCGAGCTGCCCGATGTGCGGCGTGTGCACGAGCACGGTCGTCCCGGCTTCGACGGCTGCGACCGTATCCTGCACCGTGACGGCGTGAGTGACCGTCGGAAGCCCGCGCCTCTTCGCCTCGTCGACGACGACCGCGAGCGTCTGCTTCTCGGTACCGCTGGGCGTCACGATGAGCACCGTCTTGATGGCATCGACACCGGCGTCGGCGAGCGCGCGCACGGTCGCGCGCGTGTCCTCTTCGGGGATCGCCGACCCCGGCGGTGCCGCAGCACGGGACCCGCGCGAGGAATCCGTGCGCGCCGGGTCGACGCCGGGCGGGGCGCCCGACGGCGCGCGCGAGAGCGGCACGAAACCGGCGGCGAGCAGCCGCGGTCCCGCGATCTCGCCGTCGGCAAGCCGCTGCCTGAGCGCCAAAATCTGTTCCGTCGCATCGATCGCGGAAAAAAGCGTCGTGAAGCCCGCCTCGAGGAAGGCTTGCATGCTGGCCGCGGCCTGCGATTCCAGCCACTGCGCGGGGTTTCCTTGGATCAAATGGCGGTGCGCGTCGATGAACCCCGGCATCACCGTCATGCCGCGCGCGTCGAGCCGCTCGACACCGGGCACGTCGGCCACGGATTCGGAAACGCTCTCGATTCGCCCGTTGCGGACGACGACGGTGCCGCGCTCGATGGCACGGCCGGTACCGTCGAGTATTCGCGCGTTCGCGATGACGACATCCTGAGCGGCAGCGCCATGCAGCGCGCCGACGAACGCCAAAAGTGCCGCGACGAAGCGGATTTTCATGACATTTCTCCTATGTTCAGCTCGCCGCGCGACGAGGCTCTCTTTAGCTCAGGTGTGCTTTGAAGAAGTCGAGCGTGCGCCGCCAAGCGCGTTCCGCCGCATCGGCATCGAATCGCGGCGTCGTGTCGTTGTTGAAGCCATGATTCGCGCCTTCGTACACGTAGGCCTCGTACTCGACGCCGTTTTCGCGGAGCGCCGCTTCGTACGCCGGCCAGCCGGCGTTGATGCGCTCGTCGATACCGGCATAGTGAAGCAACAGCGGCGCTTCGATACGCGGCACTTGATCGGCCGGAACCTGGCTGCCATAGAACGCGACGCCCGCATCGAGCTCGGGCAGCCGTGCGGCGAGCTGGTTGACCATTCCGCCGCCGAAACAAAAGCCGACTGCGCCGATGCTGCCCGTGCAATCGGCGTGGCCGCGGAGATACTCGAAAGCCGCGACGAAGTCATTCACGAGCGTGTCGCGATTGAGCCGCCCGAACAGCTCGCGCGCTGCGTCCTCACTGCCGGGGTAACCGCCGAGCGGCGTCAACGCGTCGGGTGCGAACGCAAGATAACCTTCGAGCGCGAGGCGGCGAGCGATGTCCTCGATGTGCGGATTCAGGCCGCGATTCTCATGAATCACGAGCACTCCCGGCAGACGCGCCGCTGCCGAGGTCGGCCGCGCGAGATAGCCGCGCATGCGTCCGCCGCCCTGCGGCGAGTCGTACTCGACGAAGCTCGTGGCGAGCCTGGGATCATCCTCGGCGACGATCTGACCGGCGACGAAATCCGGCGTCAGGCTCTCGAGCAGGGCAGCGGCGCCGACTCCCGCGACCGCGTACGCCGCGGCGCGATCGAGAAACTCACGGCGAGAGATGTCGCCGTGCACGAATTTGTCGAACAGTTGCAGGACCTCGGGTTTGTAGTCGCTTGCCTTGTTGCGGGTCATGGCGTGCTCCTGCTTGAGATCGATGTTGTTGTGCGCGAGGGACGCTTTATGTTAGCGGCATTTCGAAAAAATGTCGCACGGCGGCGGCGATGCGCTCCTCGCCGCCTTCGAGGTGCAGATGATGGCCTCCGGGCAGGCGCTCTACTCGCAGGTCGCGGATTGCGGCGAGCACATCGAGGAACACGGGACGATGCGAGAACGGGCTGTCGGTTGCGAGCAATGCGAGCACGGGCGCCGAAATCCGTGCGAGAAATGCCTCGACCTGCTCGGCCGTGAGGCGCACTTCCGAGGTAGCCTTGAGGCGTTGATCGGCGTGCCACTGATAGCCGCCGGGCACCTCGCGCAACGAACGCCGCGCGAGAATCTCCGCGGCCGCGACGCTGACCTTCGAGAACCCATCCGCGCGCTCGCGGATCGCGGCATCCCGATCGGGGAAGACGCGGCCCGCTTTATCACGCAGTTGCTTGGTCTCGGTGATTGCCTTGGCGAGGTTCTCCGGCGAATCCTCGTCCGTACCGAGCACGGGGATGCCGCCTTCGATCAAAACGACGCGCTCCGCTCGCGCGGGGAAAGTTCCGGCGAATAAGGCGGCAATCGATGCGCCGCGCGAATGCCCGAGCAAATTGAAGCGCCTCCAACCGAGCCGGTCGGCGACCTCGGCGACGTCGCCGACCTCCTGCCAGAGGTTGTAAGCCGAATCCGGCGAGCGGCTCGCGCTCGCGCCGTGCCCGGCGCTGTCGAGCGCGACGACGTGGCAGCCGTCGAGGAGTGGAGCCAGCAGATCGAAGCTGCCCGCGTTGTCGAGCCATCCATGCAAGGCCATGACGGGGCGCTGCCCCGGAGTGCCCCATACCTTGGCGGCGAGCGTGAGGCCCGGCAGCTCGAATTCGCGTTCGCGTGGTGCCAAAGCGAAAGAGATCAGGGGAAGCGCCTGCCGCCTTGCTGCTGTTGCTGAAACGGCGTCGACGAGAAACGCTGCGAGATGAATTCCTGGAGGCGCGCCTGTTGCTCGAATAAGCTCGAGCTCGGCAGCAGCAGGACCTCATCGCCATCGCGGAGGCCCGACAGGACCTCGGTATGCGCCAAGTCCGTGAGGCCCGTCCGCACCGTGACGGGTTCGGGGTGGCCGTCGCGCAGCGCAATCACCCAGTATTCACCGCCGAACAGGTATTGCGTGACGCTTGGACGGTTCTCGGGCGGACTCGCGCCGTCGGCGCCCGGGAACGCCCCGGGAAAGCCGCCGGGCGGGAAACCGCCGTTGGGAAACCCGCCGGGAGGTCCGTTGCCGTTGCCGCGGCCTTCGCCCGCGAACAATTGCTGCATGAGCGGTTGCAGCAACGCACGTTCCTCGTCCGATAGGGTGCCGCCGCTGCGCCGCTTCTCGATGAGCGCTTGGACACGCCCGGCGTCGACGCCCGCGGGCAGCTCGATGCGCCGCCCGGCGATCTCGAGAACTTGCGTTTGCTCGGAACCGGAAGGCGCCTCTGCTCCGTAGAGCATGCGGCGCAGCGCCGCTTCGTCGAGGCCGAGCATGGCGGCCGTGGCGGGAATGTCGTCATCCGTGCGCAAAGCGGCTGTCGGCACGGACGGCACGCTCGCGCGGCTCGCGATCTGAATCTCGACGTCGGCATTCATGCCGGGACGCAAGAGCCCGTCGCGATTCTGCAGGCGAATCAGCACGGCGAACATCGTGACGTTTTGCTCCACGATCGCGAGAGGCTCGATCTTGAGCACTTCGCCCTCGAACGGTTGATTCGGATACGCCGCGACCGTGATCTTGGCCGGCATGCCCGGCAGAATCTTGCCGAT
>DATCIQ010000105.1:0-8398 GCA_036507635.1 Gammaproteobacteria bacterium | reverse complement strand
TGCAGCTTCCGCGGCCGCGGCTCGCCCGCGTAGATGTTGCCGTCGCGGTCGACGGCGACGAACTCGGCACCGTTGCCGGCCGTTTGGCGCGGGTCGCCCCACGCATAAAGAATGAACTCGTCGACCCAACCCGTGGCGGCGTCGCCGATCCGAATGCCCATTTCCCAACCGGGATTCTGGACGTCGTCGGATTCGGAGTCCGCGACGTAGATGCGATCGTTGTCGTCGAAAAAGATGCCGCTCGGCCGACCGAACTGCGTCCATGTCGTAAGATGGCTTCCTTCCTGATCGAAAATCTGGATGCGGTTGTTCGAGCGGTCGCCCACGAACACGCGGCCGCGCGAGTCGATTGCGATTGCGTGCAGCGTGCGGAACTCTCCGGGCGCGTAACCGGGTCTTCCCCAGGCTTTGATGAACGTGCCGTCGCGCGAGAGCTTGACGACGCGATTGTTCGTATCGTCGCCGTGTCCGTCCGCGATGAAGATGTCGCCGTTGTCGGCGACGACGACGTCACTCGGCGCGTTGAACTGGTTCGGCCCGTTGCCGGCGACGCCCGGCGTGCCGAGCACCATGAGCACCTCGCCGTCGGGGCTGAACTTGACGACCTGGTGGCCGCGCGTTCCACTCGGCGTGCGCGCGGCGCTGACGGCATCCGTCACCCAGACGTTGCCTTGGCCGTCGATGTCCAAGCCATGCGGCCAGATGAACATGCCGCCGCCGAAGCTTAAGATAGCGTTGCCGTCGGGATCGAACTTGACGACTGGATCGAGATCGGAGTCCAAGCACTCGTAGCCGAACTTCTCGCCCGCCGCATCGCAACGGAGCACGGCCCAGACGTGGCGCCCATCGGGATCGATCTCGACGTCGCCGACGGCGCCGATCTCGCGCCCGTCCGCGAATTTCGCCCAACCGTCGACGAGACGATAGGGGTTCGGCAACGATTGCGCGCGCGCTTCTGTTGCAACAGCGGCCGCCGCGACGAGCGCCGCGGCGATCGCGAATCGACGTCGGTTTGAGCTCAACATGAATCTCCCCCTTTATTGATTATCGCGCTTCGCGGCGGCTCGGCCTCGAAGCTGCCGGATGACGAGCCACGTTAGCACAGCAATGACGAGACCGAGAGCGAGCCAGCGCAGCCCACTGCCGGCGAACGCCGCATAGAAGTCCGACCAGCCGATGCGGAACTCGCGGAGCACGGCGAACCGATCCGCCATCCAATGCCACGCCGTGTGCGCGACGATCACCGACAGAATGATGATCCCCACGCGTTCCTCAACGGCGTAACGAAACACGACGTTGAGCAGCGGGACGAGCAACACGAGCACGAGCAGTTGTCCGAGCTCGACGCCGATGTTGAACGACATGAGCGACATGAGCACGTGGTCGCCGGCAAATTGCAAAGTGTTCCTGAGCGCGAACGAGAAGCCGAAGCCGTGAACGAGCCCGAAGCCGAATGCGATCGCCCAGCGCGTATGCACATTGGCCGCGACCACGTTCTCGATGGCGATATAGAAAATCGAGGCGGCGATCAGCGTCTCGACGAGCGGGGCAAACCACAGCACGTCCGGCGCGAGGCCGTAAGCCGACGCGATGAGCGTGATCGAATGCGCCACCGTGAAAGCCGTGACTATAAGCACGAGCGCGCGGAAATCGCGGCGAAACGGAACGACGAGGCAAAGCAGAAACAAGAGATGATCGATGCCGTCGAGTATGTGAGAGAATCCTTGCGCAACGAATCGCAACGCCGCCTGATGCCAGCGCGGGTCGAGCTCGACGCGCCCCGCGCCGCCGTCGATCTCGAAGATCCGCTCCGCGCCGCCGGGCGCGACGTAGCGCACCACCATCACGACACGCAGGCCGAGCCGCTCGAGCGCGGGCCGTATCGAGAATGCCGAGCGCTCGGATTGGATCGGCGCCGTGAACAGCACATCGAGTAGAGCCTGCCGCCAAGGGAGTTGCGTGCCGGCCGGCAGTCGAGGACTTTGAATATGGGCGAGCGCGGATTCGTACGCCGTAAACGAGCGGTCGCTCGGGATCGAGGCGCGCGCCGCCACGAGCCGCGGGCGATCGAGGCGCCGGTCATCTTCGTAGATTTCGATGTCGTTCGCGAGCCACAGCATGGCCGCGTCGCTTAAAGCTCGATCGGCGCGCTCGATATCCAAATAGCCCGGGTCGATCGTCGGAAACTCGATGTCCTGCATGGCCTCGAGCGGCACGCGGACGAGCAGCTCGAGATCGTTGCCGGACGGCTTGACGATGATCTGGATTGCGACATCGGTGGGGATCTCGTGGGCCCAGGCGGCCGACAGGCCAAGAACGGCAATGGCCAGCCCACCGATGAACGCGTAACGTCGAGCTCTCGGCACGAGGTTGGAGTTCCTGTTGTGGTCCAAAAGCCTTTTGGGGAAGCGTTTCGGAGCCTACAATCTCCGCTGGGCTTTGGGAACAAAAGCGTGGCCGCTCGCCGACCGGGGGAAACTATGAATCGTTGGATCCGGACTCTGTGCGTGACAACGGCGGGCGCGTTGCTTGCCGCGTGCGACGAGCCGACACCTACACCACCCACGCCCACATCTCCTACCCCTACACCGCAGGGACAGGCTGTCCAAGCGCAGGGCCCGGTCGCACCACGTTTCGAGGTCGACCCGTTTTGGCCGAAACCGCTCCCGAACCACTGGCTCTTGGGCTCGGCAATCGGCGTCTCGGTAGATTCCCGCGATCACGTCTGGATCATTCACCGGCAAAACCTCAATGCGGACACCGAAGGCAGTGCCGGCAACACGACGCCGCCCGACCAGTGTTGCTCCGCGGCTCCTCCGGTGCTCGAGTTCGATTCGCAAGGCAACCTCGTGGGCTATTGGGGCGGGCCCGGCGAAGGGTACGACTGGCCGACGTCGAATCACGGCATCACCGTCGATCACATGGACAACATTTGGATCGGCGGCAACGACGAGACCGACGCGCACGTTCTCAAATTCACGCGCGCCGGGCAGTTCCTGCTGCAGCTCGGCAAACCGAACGCGGGTGAAGGCAGCAACGACCCCGTGAACTTCGGCAGGGTCGCCAAAATCTCGATCGACGCGGCGGCCAATGAAGCATTCATAGCCGACGGCTACCGCAACAAGCGCGTCGTCGTGATCGACATGAACACGGGCGAGCGCAAACGTTATTGGGGCGCTTACGGCAACATGCCCGACGACACGGACTTGGGTCCCTACGATCCCGCCGCGCCGCCGGCACAGCAGTTCAGAAATCCCGTGCACTGTGCGGAACCCTCGCTCGACGGGCTCGTGTACGTCTGCGATCGAGCGAACGATCGAATTCAGGTGTTCAACAAGGACGGCACGTTCGTCAGCGAGCTCATGGTCGCGCCGGAGACGCGCGGCTCGGGCTCCGTCTGGGACATCGCATTCTCGAAAGATCCCGAGCAGTCCTATATCTATCTCGCCGACGGGCTCAACGAACGCGTCTACGTGATCGAGCGCGAGTCCATGGAGATTCTCACGAGCTTTGGCGACGGCGGCCGCCAGCCCGGCCAATTCTTCGGCGTGCACAGCATTGCGACCGACTCGGAGGGCAACATCTACACGACGGAGACCTACGAAGGAAAGCGGCTGCAAAAGTTCATCTACCGCGGGCTCGCGCCGATCACCGCCGAGAATCAAGGAGCCGTTTGGCCGTTGTAGGAGCGACCTCCGGTCGCGATCTTGGGAATCGCGGCGGGACGCCGCTCCCACAAGCGACGCCGCTCCCACAAGCGACGCCGCTCCCACCGCGGTAGCGCATGGATCCATTTGCGCATACCTTTGCCGGCGCCGCGCTCGCGGCGTCGGGGCTCGGCCGCAAGACGTCGCTCGCGACCGCAGCGCTCCTCATAGGCGCGAACGCGCCCGACGTCGACGTCGTTGCCTATTTCGGCGATCCTTTTCAATCCTTGGAGCTTCGCCGCGGCTTGACGCACGGCGTGCTCGCGCTCGCGATTCTGCCGTTCGCGGTCACGGGACTCGTGTTGCTGTGGGACCGCGTCGTACGGCGCAAACGTAGACCGGATACCGAGCCCGCGCGCGCGGGCCCGTTGCTCGGGCTCGCGGCGCTCGCGGTGCTCACGCACCCGCTGCTCGACTGGCTCAACAATTACGGCATTCGCTGGCTCATGCCGTTCGACACGCGGTGGTTCTACGGCGACGCCGTGTTCATCATCGACCCGTGGATCTGGCTCGGGCTCGGCGGCGTTGCGTTTCTCGCGTACTCGCGTAGTCGTGCCGCGATCGCGGCCTGGTGCGCGTTCTGGGCGCCCACGTCGCTGCTCATGTCCGTAACGGCCGTGCCGGTCCTCGCGCGCGCGCTGTGGTTTGCCGGCATCGCTGCCCTCTTCGCCGTTCGGTTCTCGAAACGAACGGCGTCGGAGCTCGGGTCCGCTTTCGAGCGCGCGGCGCGCGCCGCGCTCGGCGTCGCGGCGGTCTACGTGAGCACGCTTGTGCTCGTCGACTTTGCCGAGCGCTCGGCCGTCCGCGCGGAGCTCGCAACCCGCGGCATAGGCCCGGTCGAGCGCGTCATGGTGGCGCCCGTGCCCGCGAATCCGTTCACGAGCGAAGTGCTCGTCGAGACGTCCGAGACGTATCACGCCGGCACGTGGCGTTGGCTCGCCGAGCCAAGATTCGAGCTAGATCCCGAGACGATCCCGAAGCATATGGCCGATCCCATCGCCGATGCGGCGGTGCAAACGCTCGAGGCACGGCGCTATCTGACTTGGGCCCGCTTTCCTTACGCGGTCATCGAGCCCGACGCCGACGGGTACGTCGTGAGGCTGCTCGATGCGCGCTACCGCGCGACTGGACGCTTGTACGGCCCGGCTGTGCGCCTCGATCGCAACCTGCGCCCGTTGCCGAACGAGTAGCTGCGCTATCATTTTTGCCATGGCCATCCGCAAAGTCGTCCGTATGGGGCACCCGATCCTGCGCCAGCCCGCACGGCCGCTCGAGGCCGACGAGATCGGCAGCCCCTGGCTCCCCGCGCTCGTCGCCGACATGGTCGAGACGCTGCATGATTACGGCGGCATCGGCCTCGCGGCGCCGCAGATCGCCGAGCCCGTGCGCGTCGCGATCATCGAGATTCCAGGCGGCCAGTCGCGCTACGGCGAAATCCCCGAGATGCCGCTCACGGTTTTCATCAATCCCGCGATCGAGGTCGTCGACCCCGCGACGCACGGCTACTGGGAAGGTTGCTTATCGGTACCGGGATTGCGCGGATTCGTCGAGCGGCCGCAACATGTGCGCATTCGCTACACCACGCTCGATGGACGCCGCGAGACGATCGAGCTGCAAGGCTTTCTTGCCACGGTCTTGCAGCACGAGCTCGACCATCTCGACGGCACGCTCTACGTCGACCGCATCACGGACACGAAGCTGCTCGCGTTCGAAGAGGAGTTCATGCGCTATCTGGCGCCTCGAGACGAAGCCGCAGTCATCGAGTGAAAGCGCTTCTCCCGCTTGGTCAATGCGCCTGCGCGTAATGGCGCCGCAATAAGTCGTCGCCGAAATCGCCCGAGCGGCTGCGCCATACGGCGTGCACGTGATTGCCGTTGCCCTGCACGTTGTCGTACTCGAACAGGAAATCGCCGGTTTGGATTCGGTAGTAGTGCGGCTCGTTCTTTTCCAAACCACCGATCCAAGCGAAGTGAAGCTCGTCGAGATTCAATGATTCGCGATAGCTCGCCGCGACCTCGGGCCGGTACGTGGCGAACACCTCGTCGAGCAATTCGACGAGCATGGCTTGTTGCGCGCCGTCGAGATCGGCGAACGCGATGCCGTCGGGCGTGAGCTCCGTCTTCCAGCGCTCCCATTCGCTCGGGTCTTTGAGAATATTGCTCGCATGGAGATCCCACGGCGCGTCGTACGCGTAGGTGTAGCCGAACTTGGCGTTGTAATCCGCGTCTCCGGCGAGAATTGCCGCGGCACGCTGCGCATCCGACAGCGAGGCGACCAGCGCGCGGCCGAGGTCTTCCTCGACCCGCAGCACGCGCACGCCCGCGAGTGGCCCCGACGGAATCTCGGCCGGATCCGTGCCCAAGAAGGTGGGCGTGACCGAGATGCCGCCGCCGGGAACGACGGAGATGTTGAGCGACGCGTGATGGCCTTCGAGCCGCCATGCCCACGGCGCGTCGGCCGCGGGCTCGCCGAACAACGTCAGCGTGTAGTCCTCGATGCCGCGGGGGAATCCCGTGCTCGACACGGCCGCGAGCACGTACTCGAGCTGCATGACGTTCAAGAGCTTGTGATAGCCCTTGGGGCTCAACAGCGTCCACAAGAGCTCCTGCGCAAGCGCGCGATGCTTCGCATGCATCAAATCGAACTTAAGCCCGGCGCGTTCCGTCGGCCAATAAGTCCAGTTGCGTTTCTCGGCGCTGTCAGCCGCCAGCAGAAGCTCGTCCTCCATCGAGTAGTTCCTGAGCACTTCGGAAAACTCGGGCTCGCCGCGCACCGACTCGAGCAGCGCGCATGCAGCCGCGACCATGTCGGCCGCGAGCGACCCCGTGCCGTCGTCGGACTGCGCCCACGAAACGGAAGCGGTGAGTAACGATGCAACCGCGAGCATCGATCGGATCATGGCTCCTCCCCTTTGAATTCGATCAGTCGACCGGCACGAATCTCTGAATACGCTTGCCGGAATCCACTTCGCCCGTATAGAGATTGCCGCGCGAGTCCGATGCCGCGACGTGGACCCAGTGAAAGCCGCCGCCGCTGTGTCCCATGAAGCCGATGCGACCGACCGTCGCGCCGCTCTCGCGATCGAGAATCCACACGACGTTGTTCATGATGTCGGTCACGAACAGATACGTTTGCTCGGGCGGCAGCGAGAACGTGATCGAGCCCGCCGCGCCGCGGTCGCGCGTCCACGGCGCGACGAGGAATTCTTTCAGGAACTCGCCTTGCTTCGTAAACACTTGGATGCGGTTGCCCTGTCGATCCGAGACATAGAGCAGCCCGTCGGCGGAGAGCCGCACGGCGTGCACGGAGCCTTGGAAATCGTCGCGCGGCTCCGCATCCGGATCGTAGGGCGGCGGCTCGTCGTTGCTGATCTCGCTGAGCGCCTTGCCGTAAGCCCCCCAGCCGCGCTTGAACGCGCCGGTGTCCATGTCGTAGACCATGACGCGCCGGTTCAAGTAGCCGTCGGCGATGTAAATCTCGCGCGCGTCTTCGTCGAGCTCGGCTGCGGCGACGCCGCGCAGCAGGAGCTCCGTCTGTTGGTTGTCCTGTCGCTGCCCCGCGGCGTCGACGACGGGTCCGCGCTTGCCGAACTCGCCGACGAGCTCGCCTTCTTTCGTGAACTTGAGCAGCGTGTCGCCGGGCGTGGCGCCGCCGATCCAGACGTGGCCGTCGTCATCGACGAGGATCGTGTGCTCGGATCGGGGCCATCCCGGCACCGCGTCCGGATCGCCCCACGCGTGCAGCAAGTTGCCTTCGACATCGAACGCCATGACGGCCGGCGGCTTAATGCAGCATTGCGCCGTCGGCGGGCTCAACGCCGCGTAATTCTCGGTCGCGTCGCGGTCCAAGTCGCGCGGCCGCTGCAACACCCAGATCACATCGTCGCGATCGACGTAAAGCCCCGTGATGCCTTGAAACGTCCACGCGTTCGGCAGCGGCTGCTTGGGCCATGTCGCGTCGTAACGGTATTGGAGCGCGTCGCCCACCAGGGTAACCGGTTGGGCCCGCCCGGCGCCCGCGGCGAAGACCAGAGCGACTGCAACCATCGAAGCCCGTGCGCGATTGCTCATGTGACTCCCCCTCATCGAGGCGCCGCGACTACCTCAATGGGCCGCCGCCTCGAATTTCGACGGCGTGCCTTGCGGCATCGCGAGCCGGTTCCACACGGACATCACGATCGCAAGAATCAGCGGCGGCACGGCGGCAGCATAGAACAGATCCGCAGCCGTCCAGCCTTGCGCGATGAAGACGCTCGCGAGCGTCGGTCCGACGATCGCGCCGACGCGCCCTACACCCAAGCCCGCGCCGACGCCGGTTGCCCGAAGATCGGTCGGGTAGTAGATCGCGGCCAACGCGTTGATCGCGGCCTGTCCGCCGATCACGCAGAGGCCCGCGATGAATACCGTCACGAAGAGCGCCGTGACGGTCATCCACGGCTGGCCGATGAGCGCGATGTTGATGCAGGCGAGCACACCGCAGGTGGCAAGCACGGGCACGAAACCGAGCCGATGCACGAAGAAGCCGAGCGTGAGCGCGCCGACCGTGCCGCCGACTTGGACCATCGACGCGACGATTGCAGCCGTCGATTGCTCGACGCCGGCGTCCGTGATCACGGTCGTGAGCCACCCTTGTAGGAAATAGATGTTGAGCAGGTTCATGAAATTGACGATCCACAAGAGCGTCGTGCCCAT
>DATCIQ010000104.1:0-3491 GCA_036507635.1 Gammaproteobacteria bacterium | reverse complement strand
CACCGCGGGCGAGGCGTGTCTTACGTCGTCGTGCAGATGGTGCGGCTCCAGGGCGACGAGGACACGTGGGAGGCTGGTGCCCCGCAGAACATCTCGGCGCTGATCCGCGGCAAGCTCGTCTACGACCCTCGCCTCGACTCGACCTTTTCTGGCACGTGGGGCACTGGCTCAGGGGCGCATCGCGTCGCTACGCCGTCCACTTGGGCCTACAGCGCGAACCCGGCGCTATGCACTGCGGACTACCACATCGACGCCGATCTCGGGGCAGGGATCAACTCGGCGCGGATCGACTACAACGCGATCGCATTTGCGGCCGATGCCTGCGATGTCAACGTGGCGATCCCGACCGCGACGACGCAGGACCGCTTTACCTGCAACGGCGTGCTGTCCTGCGACACCGATTACCGCGAGAACATCAAAAAGCTGTTGTCGGGGATGGCGGGTCAACGGCGGCGCTATAACGGCAAGATTGTCATCGACGCCGGCGTGTGGCCTTCCGCATCAAGTTTTGCGCTGAACGAGACGCACCTCATCGGGCCGTTGACCTACCGACAAGCGCCGGAGCGCATGGAGCGGTACAACGCGATCCGTGGCACCTACTTCGACCCGTCGCGCAACTACAAGGAATCTCCGTATCTCTCGGTCGAGGATGCGACGCTTCAGACGGACCGTGACGACGGCATGACGCTCTGGAAAGACCTTGACCTGCCGATGACGAACAATGAGTACATGGCACAACGGCTTGCGTTTAGAGCAGTCGAGCAAGCGTCGCGTACCGGCATCTTGATCTTCCCGACCGGGTACAACGGACTAGACATCGCTCCTGGTGATCGAGGATCAGTGACCATCGCTGAACTCGGGTGGTCGGCCAAGACGGTCCGATGCGTCGGGCTACGGCACGTTGACATGGTAGGCGTCGAGCTCGTGCTCAAAGAGGACGACTCGGCGGCCTATGCCGACCCGGCAGAGGGCGACTACGGGACGCGCACGGCTGCTGGCGTGATCGACTTCCCCGGCGTGCCGATGCCGACTGTTGGAGTGATCGTCGATCCGTTGTTCGTCATGCCGATAGGCCAGTCGTGGCTCGTGGAAGCAGGGTCCGGCGTGTCGGTGGTTTCCGGCGGCGGTGAGGGCGGCGGCAACGCGCTTGAGCTGACCAATGCCGCGAGCGTCACGCAGGCTGCGAGGAACTCGCGCAAGTTCCGCACGTCGCCGGGCGAGATAATCTCCGGCGAGACGCGCGTCAAAAAGACGGCCGACGTGTCGTCAATCGCCGTTCGCTTCACCTACTTCCGCTCCGACACTGGCGCGTCGTTAGGGACTGTCGATCAAACGCTCGTTCTCGCTGCCGCGGCCACGTACTACACGATCAGCTTCCGGCAGCGCACCCCGACGACGTACACGCTCGCCGCCGGCATTCAGATGCTCGGGCAGATCCAGGTACGCATGGTGCCTGACGGATCGGGAACGGCTACGGCTACGTTCACGTCCATCAGTGCCACGAGGTCCGGGACAGTCGGCCAGCCGGAGATAGACAGGGACTCGGCCACAGAAGTTTATACAATCGAGACGTTTGGCAGCGAGCTCTGGAGCGCTGGCAACAATTGGGAAGATTCTGTCAGCATTACTCTGGATGAAGATGCCTATATTCTAATCACGGCTCGCTGCAACAGCATCAGCGGTACCGGCGCGTTGTGGACTCCGTTTGTTGGCGGCACTGACGGCGAAGGGTCAGAGAACGACACCCCCTATCTACTCGTTTCGTGGCCGTTCTCTGTGGCCGCCGGAACTTATGATGTTGGGATGCGAGGAACTACGTCCTCTGGCGGCGGATCGGTCAACGATAGATTCATCGAGATCGTGGTGGTAAAGCGGTGAAAACGATCACGGTGTACGACCCGAAAACGGGGGAGCTCGGTCGGGTGTTGTCGTTACCGGAGCGCGCGCTAGAACGACATACGACCGGCGCAAGCTACCTGATCGGAAGATACGACAGACGTCGACAGCGCGTTGACGTTACGGCCGGCTGTGTCGTAGATGACGAGTCCCCGGCTAAGCAACGAGAGCGGAACAGCCGACGCGCGCGCCTCGCGATAGCAGCAGCAGAGGATGCCCAGTCTCGATCTGTGCGCGAGGCGCTGCTCTCGCTACTGCCGGATGGCCATGAGAAGGTGCGGCTGCAAGCCATCGAGGACGAGATCGCCGTTCAGCGCACGCTGCTGCGCTAGTTCACCGACAAACTCTCGTGCTTGTCCCCAGCCCTACCCCTCCAGGGTTAGACGAGATGACGATGGTGCATTGCTCGGGGTCGCTGCCGCCATCGTCTTGAGACGCAGAGATTATGAGCGCCGCTGCTATCACGGCTCCGACCGTCCATGCGCCCTTGTGAGCTTCCAGGCTCGCACATCCAGAAAGTAACACCGTGCACGCAATGACCAAGCGTAGGTATTTCATGCTGAGAGTCTGCCACGCCCTGCTGCTCGCCGCCATCTGTGCGCCTGCACACGCCGACGGGCCATGGGCCTACGAGTTCGAGTTCGGATACAAGTTCGCGTCGCAGCGGCTCATGTTCGCGAGCTGTGACAAGGTGGTTCCGCTGGTCTACGTGCAGAACTACGCCGTCGATCCGCGGCCAGGATGGACGGTCTCATGTGGTGGGTCTAACCCTGTGTACACGCACTTTCTCGGTCGTCGATGCGCGAAGCCGTTGCCTCGGCTAGTGCTTGAGTGCGGGTGGCGGCATATGTCACACGCTGGCGACTCGACAGAGATCACCTACGATGCCATCGCCGTGCGTGGACGGTTCACGTGGGGCAAGCGATGAACCTCTCCAAACACTTCACGCTCGCCGAGTTCTTGCGCAGTGAGACCGCGATCCGGCACGACATCGAGATGACGCCGCCCGACTCTGTGCTTGCGAATCTCGACCGCCTCGCGAATGAGGTACTAGAGCCGATCCGCGCAGCCGCTATGTGTTCCATCCACATCAATAGCGGCTATCGACCGATGGAGCTCAATCGACTCGTTGGCGGCTCCTCAAACTCGGACCACATGTACGGCCGGGCTGCCGACATCATCGCGCCAGACCTTGAGCTACGGGCGTTCGCTAGGATCGCTCGGCATGCATGCGGCTCGTTGCCGGTCGCGAAGCTGCTCGTCGAGTTCAGCCAATGGTTGCACGTGTCTATCGAGCCGCTCGGCAGCTTGCCGCGTCGAGAGTTTCTAGTGGCGAGTCGTGAGGCGGGGAAGACTGTGTACAAGCCTTGGGAGGTTGCGTGAACCTCGGCAAGTTCGCCGTCCAAGCGATCAAGGAATGGAACCCTCTATCCCAAGAAGGCTACGCACGGCGGGACCGTAACAAGGCGTTTCGAAAAGCTCGAAAGAAGGCCAAGCGTGGCGAGACGTTGACCGAGGACGAATACGAAATTTTTCAGCAGATAGCGGGCGGCGAGTTTTTAACCCAAGACGAGGATAAGCAAATGTTTCAAGCA
>DATCIQ010000103.1:0-13962 GCA_036507635.1 Gammaproteobacteria bacterium | reverse complement strand
TTCGCGTTCTACTGGGTGCTCATCGAAAGCGTCGAGATGCGTCAAGCGCCGTTCATGTTGTGGATCGACGACCTCTCCGTGCGCGACCCGTTCTACGTGTTGCCGTTGCTCATGGGTGCGGCGATGCTCTTCCAAATGCGCTTGAGCCCGGCGCCCCCGGATCCCGTGCAGGCGCGCGTCATGCAGATCATGCCGATAGTGTTCACGGCGTTCTTTGCGTTCTTTCCCGCCGGGTTGGTCGTCTATTGGTTGACGAACACGGTGCTGTCGATCCTGCAGCAAATGCGTATCAACGCGCTCGTGGCTCGAGAGGGCTAGGGCGGCGGACTGCCCGTGCTGCCCCCGGCCGATGACACGATTGCCGCGCTTGCGACCGCACCGGGCACGGGTGCCGTTGCGATCGTGCGCATCTCGGGACCGGCCGCCGCCGCGATCGCGCGTCGCGTCACGGGGCGCGGCGCAGCGCCCAGGATCGCCGAGCTCCGCGTCTTCAAGGATCGCGACGGCGCGGAAATCGATCGTGGCCTGACACTTTATTTCCCGGCACCTGATTCCTATACCGGCGAAGAGGTCGTCGAGCTCCACTGTCACGGCAGCCGCGTCGTCGTCGATTGGCTGCTCGAGACGATCTACGCCTACGGCGCGCGTCCCGCGGGTCCGGGCGAGTTCACGTTGCGCGCGTTTCTCAACGACAAACTCGACCTCGCGCAGGCCGAAGCGATCGCGGACTTGGTCGCAAGCGGCTCGCGGCTCGCGGCTCGCGCGGCGTTGCGGTCGCTCACGGGCGAGTTCTCGACTGAGGTGCAAGCCGTGCAGCGCTCGCTCACGGAGTTGCGCGTGCTCTGCGAAGCATGGCTCGATTTTCCCGACGAGGAGCTCGACCGGGGTGCCGCGACGCAGCTGCAGCTGCGCACGGGCGCCATCGATGCCGAGCTCGCGAGCCTCGAGACGCGCGCGGCCCAAGGGGCCGTGCTGCACGACGGATTGACCGTGGCGATCTGCGGGCCGCCGAACGTCGGCAAGTCGAGTCTCTTGAACCGCCTCGCGGGCTACGATGCGGCCATCGTCACGGCGGTTCCCGGCACGACTCGCGACACCATCCGCGAGTACTTGTCGGTGGACGGCGTGCCGCTCAACGTCGTCGATACGGCGGGGTTCCGCGCGACGCAAGATCCCGTCGAGCTCGAAGGTGTGCGCCGCGCGCACCGCGAGATCGGCGTTGCCGATCACATCCTGTGGGTAGCGGACATACGCGAGGGGCTCGATGCGGCACTCGCGAGTGCGCGCGAGCTTTTGCCGCCCGATGCAGCCTTCACGCTCCTCTTGAACAAAGTCGATCTCGTCGGCGGTGCGCCGCGGACCTACGCGTCGGATAGGGTCGCGGTGCTCGAGACTTCCGCGTTGACGGGGCAAGGCATGCGCGAGCTCGCGGGCCGTCTCAAGGCGCTCGCGGGATGGCAAGAAAACGTGCCGGGCACATTCAGCGCCAGGCGGCGGCATGTGGATGCGCTCGCGAGGGCCCACGATCACGTTCGCCGCGCCTGGGCAGCGATGAACGCCGAGCTCGAGATCGCAGCCGAGGAGCTTCGCGGTGCGCAAACCGCGCTCGGCGAGCTCACAGGGGAGCTCACGAGCGACGATCTGCTCGGCGAGATCTTCGCGAGCTTCTGCGTCGGAAAGTAGTTTACCGGAGCGGCAATGAGCGCTCGTTTCGACCGGGCCGGTCCGATGCGTGATAAGTTTCCGTGATTCAGCCGTTATTCAGCTCGCTCGCGCTACTTTGTATGCAACAAATGTTGCGTGGAGCACACTCATGAGACGCAAGCTAGCACTCGTTTTCATCGGCAGCCTCGCGACCGCGACGAGCGCACTCGCCCATCACTCGTTCTCTGCGACCTACGACGAGAACGCAGAGACGCGTATCGAAGGTACGCTCGTGCAGTTCATGTTCCGGAACCCGCATTCTTGGGTCCATGTCATGGCGCCCGACGAGAACGGCGACATGCAGCGCTGGGCCGTGGAATGGGGCGCTGCCGGGGCGCTCGACGGCCAGGGTGTCGGCCGCGATACGCTCAAGGTCGGCGATCACGTTGTCATCACGGGCAACCCGGGTCGCAATCCGCTCGATCATCGCGTGCGTATGCGCACGCTACTTCGGCCGGCGGACAACTACGGCTGGGGCACGGAAGCCGGCGAGACCTTCGACTAGCGCCGGCGCCAAGACTGCGGGTGCCGGCCGTCGCCGGCATCGGGGCTGGTCGCAACCGCGGCGTGCCGCTGCTGCATTTCGGGCGTCCGGGCGATTTCGACGCAGTCGCAGCCGAATTGCTTCGCGAGATGCAAAGTCTGCTCGGTACGCGCGAGCAGCGCATCGACGGACTCGCCGCTGCGATAGGCCGTGACTGCGAGCGAGATCGTCATGCGCAGCCCATCCACGAAGGGTCGGCCCGCCACGGTCCGCCGCAGCTCTTCGGCGAGCAGCTCGCCGTCGCGAAGCCTCGCGCCACGCAGAAGGACCATGAGGCTGTCGCCATCGAAACGCGCGACGAGCCCCCGGAATGCCTGCCATTGCGGCAGCGCGATCGCGGTCGACGTGCGCTCGGCGAGCTCGCGGAGCACGGCGTCGCCCGCGTCTTGACCGTGTCGATCGTTGACGTTGCGCAACTGATCGATATCGACGAGGCACAAGACGAAAGGGAGCGCGTCGCGATCGGCGCTCTGTTTCGCGGCGTCGAGCTCGGCAAGGAAATCTCGGCGGCTCGACGCCGCGGTGAGCTCGTCGAGCGTATGGTTATCGGCACCGATTGCGCCGCTGGAATGCGTTGACATCGCTTCGAAAGCGCTCGTGACAGCGTATCGCTTGTTCTCGTGAAAGCGAGCTTGCCAGCTCGAGGCACGAGGCTTGCGTGACGTCTCTCTCAGAAGAACGCCTGAGCGATTGACATAAGCGAGACGTAAGGCTCAGCCGAGCAACGCTTCGCGCTCGTAGAGCTTGATCGCGAGCCATGCGAGCAGTGCGCCGGAGAGCAAAGTGCTCACCATGGATTGAGCGACCAGCATGATGTCGAGCGGCTCGTTCTTGATGAGCGCCGTGACGAGCAGATGTTGGCTCATGCTCGGAACCCACATGAGCGCGGGCGTCGTCTTGACGTCGAGAATCGTCGCGACGGCCACCGGTAGAGTCGGCACGAGCAACAAGAGCCCCAAGTAGGTTTGCGCTTCCTTGTAGCTTTTCGTGAACGACGCGACGAGCGTGAGCAGCGCCGCGCCGAACGGCGCCATGGGAGCGAGGATCACGAACGCAAGCCCAGCCGTCGCGAGACTGAAGCTCGAGCTCATGCCGAGCTCTGCGAGCGGTACCACGTTCAGCACAATGGCGAAGCCCGCGAGAGTTAGCGCTAGAGACAACAGCATGAATGCGATCGTGGCCGCCATCTTGCCGGCCAGGAGCTCTGCGCGTCTGACGGGGGTCGTCAGCAGCGGCTCGAGCGACTTACGCTCGCGCTCACCGGCCGTCGTGTCGATGGCGAGGTGCAGGCCGCCCATGAGCGTCGCGAACAACAGGAAGTAAGTCAGCACCCCGAGCAAGAGCGCCGACCGTCCTGCGGGCGTCGATACGTCGTACTGGTCGACGAGGAGCGGACGCACGACGTTCGGGTGCACGCCCCGCGCGAGCAGGCGCAGCGCGCCGATCTGCTCGGAGTAGGCGCCGAGCGCTGCTCGCACGCGCTCAGCTCGACTCGTCGCGCGCGTGTCGGAGCGATCGAAAACGACGGTCACGTGGGCGCCGGATTGCGCGGCAAAATCCGCGCCGAAACCCTCGTCGATGACAATGACGAGCTCTGCCGTGTCCGCGCGCACGGCCTGGGCCGCGCTTTCGAGGTCTTGGGGGAGAGCGTCGAGCTCCCGCTCGATGCCGCGCCCGCGCAAGAACTCGACGACGTTCGGCGCTCGCTCGGCGCCCAAGATCGGCACGTGCAGGATCTCTCGCACCGAAGACACGGCCCGATCGACCACGATATTGATCATCACGGCGAACAGGAGCGGCGCGAACAACGGCCCGAACACCAGAGTCGAGAACATCGTTCTACGGTCCCGCGCGTTATCGAGAATCTCCTTGCGACAGACCACGCCGACGGCACTCATGGCGCCACCCGGGCAACGGCGTCGACGAAGATCTCCTCGAGATCGGCATTGCGGAAGCTGGCCGCGAGGCTCTCAGGCGTACCGCTGGCCGCGAGCCGGCCGTGCGCAATGATCACGAGCTCGTCCGCGAGCGCCGCGACTTCTTGCATGACGTGGCTCGAGAATAGGATGCAGCAGCCCCGCGACTTGAGCTCGACGAGCCAGCTTCTCAAATCGCGCGTCGCCATGACGTCGAGGCCGCTCGTCGGCTCGTCGAGCAACAAGTATCGAGGATCGTGTACGAGCGCGCGGGCGAGCGCCACCTTCGTGCGCTCGCCTTGCGAGAAGCCTTTGGCTTTGCGTTCGGCGATCTCGGTGAGGCCGAGTCGCTCGAGCAAGCGAGCGACGCGCTGACGCAAGGCGGCGCCGGCGAGTCCGTGCAGCTCGCCGTAGTAGGCGATATTCTCGCGCGCCGTCAACTGCGGATAGAGCCCGGCACCGTGCGGCAACACTCCGATGAGGCGCCGCACGGCAAGCGCGTCCGCGGCGACGTCGTGGCCGGCAATCGTCGCGCGGCCGCGGTCGGGGCGAAGCACGGTCGAGAGTATGCGCAAGCATGTCGATTTGCCCGCGCCGTTCGGCCCAAGCAAGCCGGTAATACGGCCCGTTTGCGCCGTGAAGCTCACGCCCGCGAGCGCCTGGACGGCGCCGAAGCTCTTGGCGACTTCCGCGATCTCGATCATGCCGGCGGTTACGGCCCGGGTCCGTGCAGGCCTAAGAAGAACGGCGTCGGCCGCTCGGCTGCGAGACAGTCGGCGGCAAGCTCGGCCGGCATGGGAACGGCGAGAAACTCGCGGATGATCCGCGGCACGCACCCCACAGCGGCGATCCCGTGACCCTGACCGGGGCCGACGAGATGCCGCGCGTTCATCAAGCCTCCCGCCATCACGCGCTCGGCGTAAGCGGGCGGCGTGACGGGATCGAGCTCGCCGGAAAGCAAGAGCGCCGGGCGGTCGCTCGCGACCGCAGTCTTGAAATCCTCGTCTCGAACGCCGGCGGGCCAAACGTTGCAGATGGCGGTGAGGCCGGTCACGACGCTGTCGCCGAGATAGGTCTTGGGCTCTGCCTCGGTGCCGCCGCTCGCGAAGAACGGCGCGTCCTCGGCGCAGACGACGGCGTTGTGCATGGGGAGACTCAGCGAGTCGGCGATGCTGGCAATGAGAATGTCGGCGTGCGCGGCGAGCGGCCGGTAGTTGCCGCGCTCTGCCTCGTCGATCACGAGGGGCAGCAGCGCGATCGTCGGCGCCGTGTAGCTCATGAGGCGCACGACGGCTTGGAAGTGAGCCGTGGCGAGCTCGAGGGACTGCGGCTCGCCCGTGAGCGGGTCGGCAACCTCGACCGATTGGGGTCCCGCCGCGAAGCGCGCTTCGAGCTCCGCGAACTTTGCATCCAGAGCCCCGTACCGGCCCGCGCACGCGGCGTCCCGAGCGCAACGGGCGAATACCTCGTCGAGCGCGCGCTGCGCGTTGCCTGCCGTGTCGGGACCGAGCACGAGCTCGGCCGGCACGACGCCGTCGAGAACGAGCGCGCGCACGCGTTCGGGATGACGCCGTAGATAATGCTGCGCGACGCGCGTGCCGTAGGAGATGCCGTATAGGTTCCATTGCTCGACACCGAGCGCCACGCGCACGAGCTCGAGGTCGCGCACGGCGGCGGATGTCGTGAAGAATTTCGGATCGACTTCGATCTCGGCGAGGCAGGCGGCGACCGTTGCGCGGAGTTGCTCTGGGGTCGCGGTCTCGAACGCGAGCTCGTCCGGAATCCTGCATCTGAGACCCGCGTCGGAGCGGCCCGTGCCGCGTTGATCGACCAAGACGATGTCACGATCGCGCCGCACGGGCTCGAAAGCCGCGCGGGCTTGAAGGTACAAATCGATGCCGCTGCCGCCGGGCCCGCCGTTGATGAGCACGAGCGGATCCGGTGCCGGCGTTGCCGTTTGCGCGGGAATCCGCGCCACGGCAAGCGATAGCGTCGGCCCCGACGGATCCATGAAGTCGAGCGGCACCGCGAGCGTCGCGCACTGCGCAAACACGGCGGGCAGCGAGGCCATCTCAAGACGGCACGGTGATTCGTCGAGCGCGGCGCGGGCGGGCGCCGCAACGAGCACGGCGACGACCAGAGACGCGAAGCAAGGTGGGCGCAACATGGCGAGCCGCAGTGTGGCGGTGCGCTCGCGGCTTGCCAAGTGCTACGGGCGCGTATCGGGGCTGCTAAACTCACCGGCCATGTCGATCGAGTATCCCGCACAGTTCGAAGTCATCGTCGTCGGCGGCGGCCACGCGGGCACCGAAGCCGCGCTCGCGGCCGCGCGGCTCGGTGCGCGCACGCTCTTGCTCACGCACAACATCGAGACGCTCGGCCAGATGAGCTGCAACCCGGCGATCGGGGGCATCGGCAAGGGACACCTAGCCAAGGAGATCGATGCGCTCGGCGGCGCGATGGCGCGCGCGACGGACCGCGCCGGCATCCACTTCCGCACGCTCAATGCGAGCAAAGGCCCGGCCGTCCGGGCCACGCGCGCCCAAGCCGATCGAGTGCTCTACCGCCAAGCGATTCGCTTGACGCTCGAAACACAGCCGAATCTGACCTTACTGCAACAAAGCGTCGAGGATGTGCTGCTCGGCGGCGAGACCGCCTGCGGCGTCGTGACGCAATCGGGCCTCAAGATCATGGCGCCGAACATCGTCTTGACTGTCGGCACGTTTCTCGACGGCAGGATCCACATGGGCGAAGCCAGCTATTCCGGCGGCCGCGCCGGCGATGCGGCGGCAACCGGACTCGCGCGCAAGCTTCGCGACCTTGGCCTCGCCGTCGGCCGCTTGAAGACCGGAACGCCGCCGCGTATCGATGGACGCAGCGTCGACTACAGCGTTCTGACGCCGCAGCCCGGCGACGATCCACGGCCGGTGTTCTCGTTCATCGGCACGCGCGGGGAGCATCCGCCCCAGGTTGCATGCCACATTACGCATACGAGCGAGCGCACGCACGAAATCATCCGCGACAATCTCGGTCGCTCGCCGCTTTTCAGCGGCGCCATCGAGGGACTGGGACCGCGGTACTGTCCGTCGATCGAGGACAAAGTGGTGCGCTTTGCGGAGCGTAGGTCGCACCAAGTGTTCGTCGAGCCCGAGGGGCTCGCGAGCAACGAGATCTACCCGAACGGCATTTCGACGTCCCTGCCGTTCGACGTGCAGTACGCGTTCGTGCGCTCGATCAAGGGATTCGAGAACGCGCACATCACGCGGCCCGGTTACGCCATCGAATACGACTACTTCGATCCGCGCGACTTGAAGCTCACGCTCGAGACGAAGGCGATCCAGGGCCTCTATTTCGCGGGGCAGATCAACGGCACGACGGGCTACGAGGAGGCCGCAGCGCAGGGCATCGTCGCGGGCACCAACGCCGGCTTGCGCGCCCGCGGCCGCGAGCCATGGCTCCCGCGCCGCGACGAGGCGTATATAGGCGTGCTCATCGACGATCTCGTCACGCGCGGCACGAAGGAGCCGTATCGCATGTTCACGAGCCGCGCCGAATACCGCTTGACGCTGCGCGAAGACAATGCCGACGAGCGCCTCACGCCCGTCGGCAGACGGCTCGGTCTCGTCGACGACGCGCGCTGGCGCGTTTTCGAGCGCAAGCAAAGCTTGATCGTTGCGGAGCGCGAGCGCCTCGACGGCGCCGTGATCCGGCCGCCCGACGTTCCGTCGGACAGCGCGTTCTGGCCGCTCGTGAAGGACACGCGCGCGAGCGCGCTGCTGCGCCGGCCGGATGCGGCCTATCGCGACGTGACGTCGCTGCCGCGAGTCGGCGTGAACGCGGATCTCGCGGCGCTGACGCCCGAGCTCTTGGAGCAAGTCGAGAAGGCGCTCGAGACGGCTGCGCGCTACGCGGGTTACATCGGCCGGCAGAGCGAAGAGATCGAACGCCAGCGGCGGCTGGCCGGCATGCCGCTGCCGGCCGATTTCGACTACGGCGGGGTCGGGGGTCTGTCGAACGAAGTCAGAGAGAAGCTCGCGCGCGTGAGGCCCGAGAGCATCGGTCAAGCGAGCCGAATCTCGGGCATGACGCCCGCGGCAATCTCGCTGTTGTTGATTCATTTGAAAAAGCGCGAGCAGCGCCGGCGTGCTTGACATGTCCAGCTGGCGCCCATCTATCGTATCTATCGCGCGTTGCATGCGACCGGGCCTCGTCGCCTCGAGCTTGCTCGTGTTCTTGGCATGGGGTGGCAGAGCGTATCCGCAACCCGCCCCCGCGCCGCTCCCGCTTGCGCTCGAGGGCGACGCCGCCCGTGGCGGAGTGCTCGCGTTCACGTGCTCGGGTTGTCACGGTGTGCCGGGCTATCGCAACGCCTACCCGTCCTTTCACGTGCCGAAGCTCGGCGGACAGAACGCCGACTATCTCGAGATCGCACTGCAGGGCTACCGCAGCGGTTCGCGGCCGCATCCCACGATGCAGGCACAGGCGTCGGCGCTTGCCGATCAAGACATCGCGGATATCGCGGCATACTTCGCAAGCCTTGAGGGCGAGCCCGAGACCGGCGTCTCGGACGCGAGCCTCGAGACCGTTCGCGCCGGACAGCAAAAATCCGTCGCCTGCGTGCCTTGCCACGGTAACGACGGGGTCGCCGAAGGCCCGCAATGGCCGAACCTCGCGGGACAGCACGCGTCGTACTTGCGTCACGCGCTCGAGCAGTACAAGTCCGGCTTGCGCGCGGACTTGCTCATGGGTCCGATGACGTCCGCGCTCGATGACGAAGTGCTGGCCGAGCTCGCGGCGTTCTATGCGGAGCTGCCGGGACTCCACGGCACGGAGCGGTAGCGCGGTGCGAAGTTGATCGCCGAGCCCTTCACGGCGTTTCGCATTCATCAAACTGCGGACGGACGCGTGTCGCCGGCGCTCGAGACGATCCGGCTCGACGACCTGACGCCGGGTGAGATCGTCGTGCACGTGCGTTACTCGTCGATCAACTATAAGGACGCGCTTGCGGCGACCGGTAAGGGCGCGATTCTAAGTCGCTTTCCGCTCGTCGGGGGCATCGATCTCGCCGGCGACATCGTCGCGTCCGGGGACGCGCGCTGGCCGGTGGGCACGGGCGTGCTCGCGTGCGGCTGCGGCCTCGGCGAATCGCGGGACGGCGGTTACGCGCACTATGCGCGCATCGCCACAGAGTCCGCGGTCGCCCTGCCCGCGGGGCTCGACTGTCGGAGCGCGATGGCGCTCGGCACGGCGGGACTGACGGCGGCGCTCGCGATCGCGCAGATGGAGCACAACGGTCAGCGGCCCGAGCTCGGTCCGATCGCGGTCAGCGGCGCGAGCGGGGGTGTCGGTAGCTTGAGCATAGATATGCTCGCGGCGCGCGGCTATGCGGTCGTCGCCGTGAGCGGCAAGAGCGACGCGAACGACTACCTGCGTGCGCTCGGCGCTACCGAGGTGGTCGACCGCGCGGCGTTCGCGGCCGGCGGCAAGCCGCTCGCCACGGCGCGTTTCGGCGGCGCCATCGATTGCCTCGGCGGGGACGTGCTCGCTTCGTTCTTGAAGAGCGTGCGTCCGCGCGGCAACGTTGCGAGCATCGGTCTCGCCGCGAGCCCCGAGCTCCATACCACGGTGTTGCCGTTCATTCTGCGCGGCGTGAACCTACTCGGCATCAACTCCGTGGACGTGCCGCAGGCCCAGCGGGCCGCGATCTGGCAACGGCTCGGCGCGGATCTCAAACCGCGCCATCTCGACGTCATCGCCGCCCACGAAGTCTCATTGCCAGAGTTACCCGCGCAGTTTGCATCCTATGTCGAGAGCAAGGCCGTGGGCCGGACCGTCGTCAAGATCGCGGCGTGATACGAAGCTCGCGGCGCGAGAACGACGACGATGGAAGAAATACCTCTGCACGCCGCCGCGGTCGACGCGAGCTTGCGCTCCGCGGGGCTCGGCCAAGATGCCGCGACGACCGCCGCGCTTGCCGAGTTCCTCGGTCTCTTGAGTCGCTGGAATCGCGTCCACAACTTGACGGGAACGCGCGGGCCTCGCGAGCTCGTCGAGCGCCATCTCGTCGAAAGCTTGGCACTGCGACGGTTGCTCGCAGGCACCCGCATCGCGGACGTGGGATCGGGCGCGGGGTTTCCCGGAGTACCGCTCGCGATTTGCGAGTCGGCAAGACGCTTCACGCTCATCGAAAGCCGGGGCAAGCGCGCGAGCTTTCTGCGTCACGTCGTCGCGGAGCTCGAGCTTACGAATACGACCGTCGCTCACGTGCGCGCCGAGGACTTACCCGCCGGATTACCCTTTGATACCGTGCTCGCGCGGGCCGTGGCGCGTCCCGCAGAGCTCATGGCAATCGTCCGGCCTCTGACGGCGCCCGGCAGCGTCCTTTTGGTCTTGACGTCGGCCAAGCTCGCAGAGCGGCTCCGCGAACCGGGCGCCGATTTCGCGGTCCGCGAAGTCACGGTGCCCGAGACGGCGCAGCTCAAGAGCACCGTCGTCATGCTCGAGCGCACGGGAAGTCGGCAATGGGCGTAGTCATCGCGATCGCGAATCAGAAGGGCGGCGTCGGCAAGACCACGACCTGCGTCAATCTAGCTGCGTCGCTGACGGCGACGCAACGGCGCCTGCTGCTCGTCGACATGGATCCGCAAGGCAACGCGACCATGGGGTCGGGGATCGACAAGGGCCAGACCGGAAGGACCGTTTGCGAGGTGTTACTCGACGATTTGCCGGTCACGGCGGCGATCCGCATGGCGGCCGAAGGCAACTATGTCGTGCTGCCCGCGAACCAAGACCTCACCGCTGCCGAGGTCGAGCTGTTGCAGCGGCCGCAGCGGGAATTCCGCCTGCGCGAGGCGCTCGAGAAAGTCGTCGGCGATTACGATTACGTGCTCATCGATTGTCCGCCGGCGATGAACATACTGACCGTCAATGCCTTGACGGCCGCAGATTACGTTTTGATCCCGATGCAGTGCGAATACTATGCGTTGGAGGGGCTGACAGCCCTCGTCGGCACGATCGACAAGATCCGCGCGAGCGTCAACCCGAAGCTCGAGATCCACGGGATTTTGCGTACCATGTTCGACCCTCGCAACAACCTGGCGAACGAAGTGTCCTCGCAGCTCGTGACCCATTTTGGAGAGCGCGTCTATCGCACCGTGATCCCCCGCAACATTCGCCTCGCGGAGGCACCGAGCTTCGGCAAGCCCGTGCTGTTTCACGACAAGTACTCGCGCGGAGCGCTCGCCTATCTCGCGCTTGCGGGCGAGATCAACCGGCGCATCCCGAGCGTCCCGCGCCGCGATCGGCCGGGCGAATGAGCTTGACTTGCTGCTACAATCGCCATGCCATCGGAAGCGCCACACACCGAAAAAGTTGAGATGACCAAGCGCAAAAGTCTCGGACGAGGTCTCGACGCCTTGTTGAGCATTCATGCGCCGGTAGAGCCTGCGAGCATCGAGACGGACTTGCGAGAGCTGCCCGTCGATCTGCTGTCACGGGGCCGCTATCAGCCGCGTATGGACATGCGCGAGGAATCGCTCGCGGAGCTCGCCGAATCGATCCGCGTCCAGGGGATCGTCCAGCCGATCGTCGTTAGGCCGTTGCCGCCCGCCGGCGGCGAGCTGCGTTACGAGATCGTCGCCGGCGAGCGCCGCTGGCGGGCGGCGCAACTCGCGGGGCTCGACACCGTGCCGGCCTTGATCCGCGATATCCCCGACGACGCTGCGGTTGCGGTCTCGCTCATCGAGAATATTCAACGCGAGAACTTGAACCCGATCGAAGAGGCGCGTTCCTTACAGCGGCTCGTCAACGATTTCGGCATGACGCACGAGCAAGCGGCCGAGGCCGTGGGGCGCTCGCGTGTCGCCGTCTCGAACCTGCTTCGGCTACTCGAGTTGCCGGACGCGGTTCGCGAGATGCTCGAGCGCCGCGAGCTCGACATGGGGCATGCGCGTGCCTTGCTCGGCGTCGGCGCGCCGCAGTTGCTCACCGAGATCGCCCGGCGCGTGGTGCGCGACGGTTGGAGCGTGCGCGAGACCGAGCGTGCCGTGCAGAGGCTTCAGGGCACGGATGGATCGGGAAAGCGCGAGCGCGGGACCAAGTCCGCCGACCCGAATATTCAGCGGCTCGAGACCGAGCTCGGTGAAACGCTCGGGGCGGCCGTCGCGATCGAGCACGGCGCCAAGGGCGGCCGCGTCGTGATCCGTTACCACAGCATCGATGAGCTCGACGGAATCCTCGCGCATATCCGCTAGCGCGGTTGCCTACCCATTGGTGACTCTTTATAATGGATCGGCTGAACAGGGCCACGATGGCATCGTGGCTTTTTTTTGGCCGGCTCTCTGCAGCCGATTTTCCCCTGACGCCATGAGGCCGCAGTGCTGACAGACGACAAGCGCGTCGTGCCGTTGATATTGCTCACGCAAGCAGCCGCGAGTGTCGGCTTAGGCGTACTGATCGGGTTCTGGCAGGGGCCGGTCGTCGGCGTCTCGCTGTTCCTGGGCGGCATGGTCGCCGTGATCCCGAATGCGTTTCTCGCGGCGCGATTGTTCGGCCGCCGGGCCGGCGCGAGCGCGGCCGCGTTGCTGCGCTCGGCATGGATCGGCGAGATCGGCAAGGTGACGTCGGCGGCGCTCTTGTTCGCCGCGATCTTCGCGGCCCCGGGGCCGGTATCGGCGCCGGCGGTTTTTGCGGGCTTCATCGCCGCGCAACTCGTGGTATTCGGCGCTTTGCTCTGCGGCGGTAGCGCCGGGGGAGCGCGGGCCTTGAGCAAGAGCTAGGGAATGGACGAAGAGCACGCGGGCGGTCACGCCGAAACTTCCGGTGAGTACATCCAGCACCATCTCACGAATTTGCAGGTGTGCCGGCGCGATGGCGAATGGGTCTGGAATCACTGCGAGGCGGGACTCTTCGACTTCACGACGTTGAACGTCGACTCGATGGCGATCGCGGTGATTCTCGGGCTCGTATTCACCGCTCTGTTCCGTTCGGTCGCCAAGAGCGCGACGAGCGGAAGGCCGGGCAAACTCCAGACCGCAATTGAGATGATCGTTGGATTCGTCGAGGGGTCGGTTAGAGATGCCTTCCATGGCAGGAACAAGCTCATCGCGCCGCTTGCCTTGACGATCTTCGTCTGGGTGTTCTTCATGAACCTCATGGATCTAATCCCGGTCGACTGGCTCCCCTCATTGGCGGGTGCGGTCGGCGTCGAATACCTCAAGGTAGTGCCGACGACCGACGTCAACGTGACTTTCGGTATGTCGATATCGGTTTTCCTTCTGACGATTTTCTACTCGATCAAGATCAAGGGTGCGATCGGCTTCGCCAAGGAATTCACGATGCATCCGATCGCGCCGCCTGCCAAAGGCGTCGGGGTCATCGCGGCTCCCATCGTCATCGTCTTCAATTTCATTCTCGAGACCGTCGCGTTCCTCGCCAAACCAGTTTCGCTCTCGCTGCGGCTCTTCGGCAACATGTACGCGGGCGAGATCGTCTTCATACTGATCGCGCTGCTCGGATTCTGGCAGTTGCCGCTGCATTTCGGCTGGGCCGTGTTCCACATACTTGTGATCACGCTGCAAGCCTTCATATTCATGATGTTGACGATCGTTTACTTGAGCCAGGCGCACGACACGGGACACTGATCGTCAATGGGTTTCGTTTTCTGACTCAATGCTCAACTGGAGACTTTAAATGGACTTCGTGATTGGTATGAATGTGCTGGCCGTAGGCATCATGATGGGGCTCGCCGCGCTTGCCGTCGGTATCGGCATGGGTCTGCTCGGCGGCCGGTTTCTCGAG
>DATCIQ010000102.1:0-5404 GCA_036507635.1 Gammaproteobacteria bacterium | reverse complement strand
CCGAGGATCGGGATCGGGGTTACAAGAGAACGCTTTACGAGCGTAGCGGCGTGCGCGAGTACTGGATCGTGAATCCCGATGAAGCATCGATCGAGGCGTACCGTCTGAGCCCGACGGGCTTCGAAGCGCCTGTTCGATATGGGCACGGTGATCACCTGGTCTCGGCCGTCGTTCCCGACTTTCGCCTGCCCGTCGTCGAAGCGTTCAAGAGTTGGTTGTAGGAGCGAGCTCCGCTCGCGATTCAGAAGATCGCGAGCGAAGCTCGCTCCTACATCAAGAAATCAAACGGACGGGTTGCGGAGCGCGCGGAGCTTGGCGAGCGCGCCCGCGATTGGCGCGGGGTCGCGGCCGGGCGTGATCACGGCGTGTGCGAGCTGCGACGCGAGCTCCTTGCCGAGCTGTACGCCCCACTGATCGAACGAGTTCACGTCCCAAATCACGCCTTGCACGAAGACCTTGTGCTCGTAGAGCGCCACGAGCTTGCCGAGCGTGGACGGATCGAGCTGCTCGAACATGATGAGCGAGCTCGGCCGGTTGCCGGGGTAGCTTTGATGGCGGCTGCGCGCCTCCGCCGACGCGTCGCCGACCGCGAGCGCCCACGTCTGCGCGAGGCAGTTCGCCGCGGCAAGGTCTTGCTGGTCTTGACGGCCGACGAGTGATTTCGCCGGCAACAAGAAATCGACCGAGGGCGTCTCGGTTCCCTGATGCAGCAACTGATAGAACGAATGCTGTGCGTTCGACCCGGGCTCGCCGAAGATCACGGGGCACGTGGCGCTCTCGACGGGCTGCCCGCCGCGGCGCACCGATTTACCGTTGCTCTCCATCTCCAATTGCTGCAAGTACGCGGGGAAGCGCGCGAGGTGATCGTCGTAAGGCAGCACGGCGTGCGTCGGCACCTCGAGAAAATTGCGATTCCAGATGCCGATGAGCGCAAGCAGGATGGGCATGTTCTGGTCCGGCAACTCCGTGAGGAAGTGCTCGTCCATGCTATGGCCGCCGTGCAGAAACGCATCGAAGCTCTTCGATCCGACGGCGAGCGCAAAGGTCAAGCCGACGGCGGACCACAACGAGTAGCGGCCGCCGACCCAATCCCAAATCGTGAAGCGCTTGTCTGGGGCGATGCCGAACTGGTCCATCGCGGATCCGTTGGTCGAGACGGCCACGCATTGCGCCGCCACTGCGCGCGCACCGCCGTGCTCGAGCAGCCAAGCGCGCGCGGCGCGCGCATTCGTGAGCGTCTCGAGCGTCGTGAACGTCTTCGAGCAGATCACGAAGAGCGTCGTTTCCGGATCCACCTGTGCGAGCACGTGCGCGAGCTCGACGCCGTCGATGTTCGAAACGAAATGCACGCTCAAAGCCGGTCGCTTCTGCTCGGCGAGCGCCCGCACGGCCATGACGAGGCCGAGGTCGGATCCGCCGATGCCGATGTTGACGACGTCCGTGATGGGCTTGCCCGTGCTTCCCTTGAGCTCTCCCGCGTGCAGCGCATCCGCCAGGTCGCGCATCTTGCGTCGTTCGGCCTCGACGAGCGGCATGACGTCCTTGCCGTCGACGACGAGCGGCTGGTCGGCCGGCCGCCGCAACGCGACGTGCAGTGCCGGCCGGTCCTCGGTGTTGTTGACGGGGAAGCCCGAAAACATGAGCTCGATCCAACGCGGCACTTCGGTCTGCACGGCGAGCTCGAGCAGCGAGTGCAGCACGTCCTCGTCGAGCCGTTGCCGGCTGAAGTCGAGCAGGAGCCCTTGCGCTTCGAGCGATAAAACCTCGAAGCGCAGCGGATTCGCCTCGAACAACGCTCCGATCGACTTCGTCGCGAGACGATCCGCATGGTGGCGGAGCTCTCGCCAGGCGGGTGTGTGGGGGGCGTAGGTGGAGTCGGTCATGTGCGTGGATTATAGGGCACGCGCAAGACGCGACGCGGCCGGAATCATCCGTCAAGGTAGCCGCCGTAGTAGCACGATCGCGTCCAATAAGTCGGAAAACCACTGAACTATTCGACTTCCTATCTCTTACGCAACGACGCGACCATGCATAGGTAACGAGCGGCGCCTGAACCATAAGCGGTCGTTGACTAGCAAACATGTCAGCCACTACCATGCAAGGTAACGCTTGCCGTGCCTAGAATTCGTCGCGGCGGGTATATCTTCATGACTTGGAAAAGCGACCATGCCCCGAGACATGTCCATGTCTTTGACGGAAGAAAACTGCTCGCCAAATGGGACTCGGAGCACAAGCGAGCCATGACGGGGACGGTGTCCGGAAAGGTAGTGAGGCTCATTCAGGAGCTCGAAGCGCGAGGCTTACTATGAAGGTTCAAAGTGTCCGCTCGAAGCCTCGAAAACACGCCTTTGAGATAAAGACTGCGCGGCGAGTCTTCGAGTTTCCCTACTCGCGATGCGATCCGTCGCCGACCAAGGACGATCCAGTGAGCCGAGTCTGTGCCGACGAGGAGCTCGGACGCGAGGGGTTCACCTATCTTCTCCGCTCCGGTAGAGAGGGGACGGTGCTCGTGGACCAAGT
This sequence comes from Gammaproteobacteria bacterium, assembly GCA_036507635.1. Classification (GTDB taxonomy): domain Bacteria; phylum Pseudomonadota; class Gammaproteobacteria; order Steroidobacterales; family Rariloculaceae; genus DATBLZ01. Next base: position 2,884 of record DATCIQ010000102.1, on the reverse strand, counting down.
ACTCGAGTACAACCAAGACCCGAGGTATATGAGAGATCTTCTACTGTACAAACTTACGATAGAAGCTCAAGAGCGCCTCGAGACGTCTGATCTCTCGCGGCGTGAAATCATCCGACGCTTGGATACGTCGGCAGCGCAGTTCTACAGGCTCATCGATCAGACGAACTACCGCAAGTCCGTCGATCAGATGCTCGCCCTACTCCAGGTCTTGGATTGCGATGTCGACTTCGTAGTGCGGCCGAAGGCGGCGTCGAGGAGAGCTGCCGCGTAGAAGATCGCGAGCGAAGCTCGCTCCTACAAACGGACGTTGTAGTAGTCGACGTACCAGTCGACGAAGTTTTTGACGCCGACTTCGATCGGCGTGCTCGGGCGATAGCCGATGTCGGTCGCGAGGTCCTCGACGTCGGCCCACGTGTCCGGCACGTCGCCCACTTGCAGCGGCAACAGGTTCTTCTCGGCCTTGCGGTCCAGGCAATTCTCGAGCACCTCGATATAGCGCATGAGCTCGACCGGCTTTTGATTGCCGATGTTGTAGAGCCGGTACGGCGCGTTGCTCGTGGCGGGATCGGGCGCATCGCTCGACCACGCGGGATTCGCGGTCGCCACGCGGTCGGCGGCGCGCACGACCCCCTCGACGATGTCGTCGATGTACGTGAAATCGCGCTTGTGCCGGCCGTAGTTGAAGACGTCGATGGGCTTCCCCGCCAAGATGTTCTTCGTGAACAGGAAAAGCGCCATATCGGGCCGCCCGAAGGGCCCATAAACCGTGAAGAAGCGCAGCCCCGTCACCGGCAGCTTGTAGAGACTCGAATAGGTGTGCGCCATGAGCTCGTTCGCCTTCTTCGTCGCCGCGTATAGCGAAAGCGGATGATCGACGTTTTGGTGCACCGAGAACGGCATCTTCGTGTTGGCGCCATACACCGAGCTCGTCGACGCATAAACCAAATGCTCGACGCCGTTGCGGCGGCAACCTTCAAGCACCGCCATCGTGCCGACGAGGTTGCTGTCGACGTAGGCGAACGGGTGCTCGAGGCTGTAGCGCACGCCGGCCTGCGCGCCCAAGTGAATCACGCGCTCGAACTTGCGCGCGGCGAACAACTTCTCCATGCCGGCGCGGTCCGCAAGATCGAGCTTGACGAAGCGAAAGTTCTCGTGCCGCTCGAGCTGTTCGAGCCGCGCTTGCTTCAAAGTGACGTCGTAATACTCGTTGAGATTGTCGAGACCGACGACCTCGTCGCCGCGCTCGAGCAAGCGCTTCGCCGTGTGATAGCCGATGAAGCCGGCGGCGCCGGTGACGAGTATTTTCATGACAAGAATCGCGAGCGGAGCTCGCTCCTACAGGCGGCCATCGACCTGATCCTTGGGGAGCACGTGCTTGATATCGAAGACTACGTGATTCGGCCGGCCGAAAGCGTGGATGCCGGCCGCACCGAGCGCGACAAACTGCACGTGCGCGACGGCAATGATGATGGCGTCGTACTCGCCGGCCTTCGGTTTCTCGATGAGCTCGATGCCGTATTCATGGCGAGCGTCGGCCGGATCGACCCAGGAATCATGGACGTCGACTTTGCAGCCGTAGGACTTGAGCTCGCTCACGACATCGGCCACCTTGGTGTTGCGCACGTCGGGGCAATTCTCCTTGAACGTGAGCCCGAGCACGAGCACGCGGGCGTTCGACGGCTGGATGCTGCGTCCGATCATGAGCTTGATCGCGCGGGACGCCACGTGGCTCGCCATGCCGTCGTTCAACCGCCGGCCGGCGAGGATCATCTCCGGGTGATAGCCGATCTGCTCCGCCTTCGCCGTGAGGTAGTACGGATCGACGCCGATGCAGTGACCGCCGACGAGGCCGGGCTTGAACGGCAGGAAATTCCACTTCGTCGCGGCCGCGTCGAGCACTTCTTGCGTATCGAGCCCTAAGCGATGGAACAGCAGCGCGAGCTCATTGATCAACGCAATGTTGACGTCGCGTTGCGTGTTCTCGATGACCTTGGCCGCCTCGGCGACTCGAATACCCGATACCTTGTGTGTGCCGGCCGTGATGATGCTGCCGTATAACGCGTCAACGAAATCCGCAACCTCCGGCGTCGAGCCCGACGTGACTTTCTTGATGCTCGGCAGCCGATGCTCCTTGTCCCCGGGGTTGATGCGCTCCGGGCTATAGCCCGCGAAAAAGTCCGCGTTGAAGCGCAATCCCGAGAGCTGTTCCACGATCGGCAAGCAGAACTCCTCAGTGCAGCCCGGATACACGGTCGATTCATAGATCACGATGTCGCCCTTCGCGATCGTCCGGCCCACGGTCTCGCTCGCTCCTCGCAGCGGCGTGAGCAGTGGCCTCTTGTCACTCCCGACAGGCGTCGGCACGGTGACGATGTAGACGTTGCAGGCCCGCAAATCGGGCTCGTGGGTCGTGTACTTGAGACTCTCGGCGGCCTCGAGCTCCGCCGCGCTCGCTTCGCGCGTTCGATCACGGCCCGCACGGAGCTCCGCGACGCGCTGCTCGTTGATGTCGAAACCGACGACGGTGTAACGCTTGCCGAATTCGAGCGCCAGCGGCAAGCCGACGTAGCCGAGGCCTATCACGCCGATGCGGACGTCGTTTAGAGATCTCACGTGGTCTTACCTCGAAGACGCAAAGAATCGCGAGCGAAGCTCGCTCCTACAAAAAAACCCACAAGGCCATCGCGGCCGGAGGCCGCTCCTACAAACACATTACAACAGGTAGATGACGGCGAGCAGCCCGGCGGCCGTCATCGTGAGCGTATACGGCAGCGCCATGACGACCATGCGCATGTACGAGAGACGTATCAAAGGCGCGAGCGCGGACGTCAGGAGGAACAGGAACGCCGCTTGGCCGTTCGGCGTCGCGACGCTCGGGATGTTC